>CALXKR010000001.1 GCA_944388895.1 uncultured Clostridia bacterium
CCAACTTTTAAGCATTATTTTATATTTAGCTTTGTCTTCTGCAACAGATGATATTGCCATTCTAATTCCTACATAAATTAGAACTATTGCCGAACCAATTATTGATAAATTTCTTACTGCTACATACCATGTGGCAACTGAATTGCTCATTGAAATAATCATCTCTGAATTTGCACCAGTTAAGTTAGCTACATCGAATACATTTATATGAAATAAACTATAATTTCCTAAAAGTAAATCTTGAATAGTAAAGTTAGAAGTCCCGCCTGTTACAAAAAGGGACATCATAATATTTATCAAGGTTGGAATTATAGCTACAATTTCTCCTAAAGCTGTTGCAATTACCTTAATTACATTTTCAAATACCTCTAAAACATTAGTTAAAGTATTTCCATCATTTGAAGTTGTATCTCCCTTACCATCATTCCCCCATTTATCTATTTGTTCTCCTAAATTATTACCTGCTATGTTAGTAGAAAAAGGGTCTTCAGGGGAAACATATGTTGCTACGGAGTATTGTGTTAGCAAAGCTAAAACAGCAATTACTAATACTATTATTTGTAATATTCTTTTTTTCATTTATCCCCCTTCTCCTACTATTTTTTATTCTTCACTTTTTTCTTTTAATTTGTTAACATTTGTTTCCATAAATTCAAATTCTTTCTTAGTTGGAACTATTTCAATTATTGCTGTTTGCTCTCCAACTTTAAATAACCCTTGTCCTCTACTACATGTTGTTAAAAAAGAAGCTTCTCCTTCTGATAATTTAAATACCTCTTTTATATATTGAATTTCTGATTTGTCTTGTGCTAAAAACAATTTTGTATCTGAAGATGTAAGAACTGCTTGAACTTCTGATTTTTCATAGAAGTCTTGAAATCTTTGTGATACTACGGCAAGTGATACATTTCTTTTTCTTGCACGTCTTGCCATTTTGTTTAGAAAGTCTACTGCTTCTGGATAAGGTAAAAGCATCCAAGCTTCATCAACTAAAACTCTCTTTTTACCTGCTTTTGATTTATCCTCACTATTTCTTTTAACATATTTTTCCCATATCCAAGAAAGTAATATTTGTTGAGCAAGTGGTCTTGCAAATCTTTCTTCTAGGTTTGATATATCTAAATTTATAAAAGATGTTCCTTCTAATAAATCAAATGTAGATTGTCCATCAAAATATGACATTTGTCCATTAAACTCTCTTACATATTGTCTCATTACTTTAATTAAGTAACTATAATGACTTCTATAATCTGGATTTGTGTTTTTATTTGCATTTTCTTCTAATCTATGATACCAAGAGCCTATAGTTGGCATTTGTTTTTTGCTTTTACCTAAATAGTCACTCTTCATAATTGTACTAGAATTGATTGCATATAGACTATTTACATCATTATTTATTCCAATAGCTGCATATTCTTCGGCAGCTGCTTCAGCTATAATTTGTTTTGTTACTTCATTAATGTCTTCTGATCTAGTACTTCCCCTTGCCATTGTTAATAAAATTTGTGTAACATCTTCTACTTTATTCTCAACATTAAGAACAACTTTTTCTCTACCTGTGATTTCATCTCTTGTTATTTCTGGCTCTATATCAAAAGGATTTATAATTGTTTTTGAATTAGGAGATATTACTACATTTATTCCACCAAGAGCCTCTGCAACAATTCCATATTCTCCTTCGGCATCTAGTGCTAAACTTTCTATTCCCATTAAAACTGCTGATCTTGCAATTAAAGTTTTTATAGTAACACCTTTACCAGCACCTGATTTACCAAAAACGACCATATTGTAATTACTTAATTCTGAGCTAAAGTTATCATATAATATTGGTAACCCTGTTTGCCTGTTGAATCCTATTGGAATTCCATTTTCATGTCCTACATCAGAATTTATAAAAGGAAACACTGTTGCCATTGATCTACGATCAAATGTATGTGTTTTTGCAATTTTATCTTCTCCAAATGGTAAATTAGATTTAAAAGCATCTTCTTGCATTGCCCAAGCTGTTTTTATTCCAATAAGAGTTTTTGCCATTTCTGAAGATAGCAATTCTGTTTGTTTATCTAATTCTTCTAAGCTATATGCATATAATGTACATATAATAGATGAATCATATAATTTATCCATACCACTAGCAATAGCATCTCTTAAGCTTTCAGCCTCTGCCCTTTTTTGAGCTAATAAACTTTCACGGTTTATATCACCTCTATCTATTGCTACTATTCTTTCAGATTCCAATTCATTTATTGTTTTATTTAAATCACTTTGTGATTTTGCTTCACTTATTGGATTTATAAATACTGATACATTTATATCTCCAAAAGTATACATTCCTCTTAATAATTCTGGGAATGTACACATTCTTGGCAATGTAGAAATTGTTAATGTTCTAGCAAATTTACTAGTATTTGATACAATTTCTAGTTGTCTAGTATGAGTTGCATCTATTCCTGAAGGAGCTATTAAATCTTTTATATCTTTGCTCCTTTTTGTGAACCCTTTATCATTATTTGGAGTTTGAACTTGATTTAAACTCTCATTATTTTTCATTATGGACTTTCCTCCTATCTTTGGTTATATATTTTTCTTAATTACTTTTTTAGTTGTTTTTTGCTCTCCACTATTTTCTGTATTTCCATCTATTTGCTTTTTACTCTCTTCGTAAAGTTTTTTGCTCATTTCACTTTTATTTTCTTCTAATAATTCCAAAGCCCTTTGTTTTATTTTTTGTTCCTTAATTCTTTCTTCCCTTATTTTTTTATCAGCTTCAATAATTCCTTGAGTTGCTAATTTAGTTGCCTCTTCTTCAATTTGCTTTTCAATTCTAGCCTTTTTCTCTTGCATTACGTCTTTTGCTGTTGAATACAATCTATCGTATTCAGAATTTAATGCATTTTTTAATGTATAAACTTCTGAATCATCTCTATTATATGCTACATATAATAATTCCATTAATTCTTCTGAATCAAGTACTTTTGCTGAAACTTCCGCAGAAGCTAAGGCTCTAATTAATGTTTGTGCTCTTGTATATAATTCTGAAAAAGCTATATCGTTTATTTCTTCTTTTGAATATGTACTTGTATCTCCAAATTCTGAAGTATAATATGATAGTACTAGGTATGTTTTTTGTTGTAAAATATTTTTACTTGCATTTAATCTTTCTGTATAGCTTGTAACTGATTCACTATATTCCAATATATTTTGTTTTCTTCTTCTCTCAAATTCTAATTTTGAAACAACCTCATTTGCTCCTCTTTTTTTTGCATTTTCAATTTGAGCACTTAGTCTTTCAATTTGATTTTTTACATCTTGTATTCTGTTATGGTATCCATCGATTAATTCGTCAAAATTTAGTGTTCTTGTTTGAACATACAGTTGAATTGGGTATCTAAGTGTATTTAAAAATTCTATAAATCCTGATTCCACTGCATTTTTTTCATCTTCTGAAAGTAAGTCATAATTTATTCCTTTGCACTTTAATACCATTACATACTGTTTACCATTTTTTCTTACAATCATATTATCTTGTATTTCATCAAATTCCATAAATTCATATATTGAATCTATAACTTTTCCATCTCTTGTAATTAAATTAGGTTTTGGTTGTTCTTTCTTTTCTTGAGTAGTAGCACTTTGAGGTTCTTGTTTTTTTCTCATTTTATAAATAAGTAATACCGCAACCAATCCAAGCAATAATATTAAAACTAATATAACTATAAGTAATAAATTAAGTATTTGTATAGTATCCATCTATTTTTCCTCCTTTGTATTATTAGTAATTTTATTTAATAATTTTCCAAAATTTAAGCTATCCATTTTATTGGCATAGTCTGGTTCTTTTCTAGGTATAGCGTATGTATAAACTTTTTTATTTTTATTGAACAATATATATCTTAAAATAATATCGTCTAAAGAATCTCCACCTACATTTTTTGCTAATTTTGTATTTCCTGCTGTTGGCATCTTTATAGTTCCAATTCCATAACCAATTAAACTTAAAATTGCAACACATGCTATTCCCACTGGTTTAAGTCCTAGTATAATTCCAAATATAAAGTATAAAATCATCCCAATGAAGGCTCCTATGACAGTATAAATTAATGACTTTGCCGTAAAAATATATAAAATTCTACTTTCACCTTTTAAATTATTATTTGGTATATAATAACTACCCATAAAAATTTCCTCCTTTGTTTATCCTAATAAATTATTCATTAAATTTACAAGTATTGTAAAAATTCCAATACCTCCATATATAACTACTGTTGCAATTACAAGCCCTATTAATTTTTGTTTTATATCAGCTTTTCCTGATGGATCAGTTAACATATATTTAACTCCTAAATACATAAAACATCCAACCAAAACAACAGAACCAATAGAAATTAATATTTGTCCTATTGGTAATAATTTTCCCCATACTTCATCTGTTGTTATTGGTGGATTTTGAGATCCTTGATTTATCCATTCATCTGCTTTATCTTTCATATTTCCAGCAGTCGTTGCATATGCATTGTTTTCTAATGACAGTAGTATTAAAATTGCACATACAATCATTGTTCCTATTTTTATAATTTTTTTCATAATATACTCCCTATTTTACATTTATAATTATGTGTATTATATACTTTGCGACATATTATTTTCAATAGTTTTTATAAATTTTTATTTAATATTTGTTAACGCTAAATTTGAAATTATTTGTACAATTCCTCCTGCTGCAAATAGCATTACTGCTCCTACTGCTAAGTATATCATCTTCTTTTTTATTTCAGCCTTTGCATCTGGTGCTGATATCATATATTTAACTCCTGAATACATTAAAATAATAACAGCTGCCCCATAGAAGATAACTTGTAATATCCATAATACTTTACCCCCTATGTCTGAAATTGGATTATCTGAAGAATTATATATGTCATCCATATTGCCAGGTAAAGTTATTCCTCCAGCGTAACAATAACTAGTAAAAATACTTCCCAAGATTATTAATAATATTACTATAAAAATTACTTTAAACAATATATTTTTTCTGTTCATTTTTTCTCCTTTTAATTTAACTTATTAAATCTATTATACTATTATTCCTTGCTAGTTTTCAAGTGTTTTAATGAATTTTAATGCATTAAAACGTGTATTTTTAGTAAAAAAAAAATAAGCAATCTTACTTGATTGCTTATTTGGTTTATTATTTAATATTTGTTTCAGCTAAATTCTTAATTATTGCTAATATTCCACTAGCTGCAAATAATAATATTGCACCTACAACATATATGATAGCTGTTTTCTTTATTTCTGCTTTTCCTTCTGGAGATGCTGTTATAAACTTAATACCTACAAATATAAGCATAATAACTGCTGCAGCAAAAGCTATCATTTGTATGATAAATATTACATTTCCTGTTATGCTATTTATTGAGCTAACTCCTGTACCTCCTGGTTGTACCGCACTTGGAATAGATGCTCCAAGAACTATACTAAAAGCACTTAGGATTGCTGTTATAATAAATAATACAGATGTTATCTTAGCTAATTTTCTTGTATTCATAATACTCCTCCTCTTAATATACTATAACTAATTATAGATGATATTAACAGTATTGTCAATATTTTTAGCTATTTTTTTACATTTTTCTAGCTAAGCATTTATTATTTTGCAATTTTCACTTTACTTTCTCTATAATATTTTGCTATAAGTTCATCTAATTGTATGCTTATATTATATATAATTTTATAGTCTTCATTTTTTAATATGGCTTTATTTAGCTTTTCTCTTAATTCATTTATTTCCTTATCCAACATAATATCACTCCTAATCTTTTATCACTTATAAAATACCATATTTTTACAATAAAGTCAATATTATTTTGGTAGGTTTTAAGGTTTGCTGTCGTTTTTTGGTCGACAATTTTCGACATTATTTTTTTATTACAGATAATGCAGACATATCCTCTTTAAATAAGTTATTTTTTATATTTTGAACATAGTTTATATCTATTTTATTAAAAGATTCTATATATTCAAGACTATTAATTCCTCTTATAGCGTCTTGTAAAAACAGTCTTCCTATGTTCTCTACATCATTATATTCAGACACATATTCACCATATAGAGCTTTTTTACTTCTTTCAAAATCTTCTAATTCAAGTTCTTCATTTTTTATTGCATTTAATATATTTTCATATACTTTTTTAGGCTCGTCTGATTGACCCGAAATTAAAACATGAGAATATTCATCTGAAAATTCATAATCAAAGTCTAAAGGAGACATAATTGTTCCTTCATTATAAAGTTTTTGATATAATTTTGAGCTTTTTCCTATCAAACTATTTAATATTATTTCTATTGCTATTTGTTTTTTTACACAGCTTTCATCTTTTAATATATCTCTAAAGCCAACTATAAATATTGGAATATTAACGTCCATTTTTTGTTCTTTATATTTTTTATTAATTTTGTTTTCGTATTCTGGATAAATTCTTTTAATTTTATCCATTTTTTCTTTTGGTAATAATCTCTTTTTTACTTCTTGCACTATTTTTTCTGGTTCAAAATTTCCACTTATACACATAATCATATTAGATGGGTGATAAAAAGTATTGTAGCAATCATATAATGTTTCTTTTGTAATATGACTTATAGATTCTACAGTTCCTGCAATGTCTATCTTTATTGGATTATTTTTATATAAACAGTCCATCATATTTACATATAATTTCCATGCTGGCTCATCATCATATCTGCCTATTTCTTGTCCAATAATACCTCTTTCTTTTTCAACATTTTCGTCTGTAAAATATGGGTGTTGAACATAATCCATAAGTTCATCTAATCCTTCATAAAAATTACTTGTTCCTCCAAATAAATAGGCCGTATGATCATTTGTTGTATAAGCATTTGCATCTAATCCTAAAGACATTAATTTGTATAAGCTATCTACTCCATTTTCTTGTTCAAACATTTTGTGTTCTAAATAGTGAGCAACTCCATCAGGTACTTTTATTTCTTTTCCTGTTTTAGGCTCAATAAAATGGTTATCTATAGATCCAAATTTTGTTCCCCATATAATATACTTCTTTTCAGTATTCTTTTTAGGAACAACTAGAATTTTCATTCCATTTTCTAAAGTTTCTATATACACCTTTTCATTTATTTGTTTGTTTTCTATTATTTCCATGAACCTAGTCCTCCCTCTTTAGAAAATAAATTGTGTCCATAGTTACTTGTTTAGCAATTTCTATAATTTGTTCTTTAGTAATATTTTTTAGTTTCATAATATAATCTTGTACTGTTAAATTTTCTTCAAATAGTGATTGATCAAAATAAAATGCAATCATATCTTCTGCAGACTCTGGTATTAAGCTTATAGATGAAATTAATAATTCTTTTGCTGCATCAAATTCTTCATCACTAATATTTCCATTTTTCATTTCTTCTAACTGTTTTTTTATAATATTTAAAGTTTTTTCATAGTTTGCTATTTCTATTCCTGTTTTTATTAATATTGTATTTTGTCTTCTAATATATGAAGAGCTTGCTGAATAAGCTAAACTTTCCTTTTCTCTAACATTTTGGAATAATTTAGAATTTGCTCCTCCACCAAGAACAGTATTAAATAAAGAAACTGCCATTTTATTTGTATTTGGAGCATTTAATCCAATTATTAATTTACCTTGAGTTACATCCAAGTTTTCCTTTACTATTTTAGTTTTTCCTGTTTTAAAATGCTTAATGTCTATTTTTTCTAGTAAATTTGTTTTTATGTTTGGTATTTTTATGTTTTCTATATTTTCTCCCAATATAAATAGGTCTACTTTAGATTCTTTTATTATTTTTTTATAATAATCATATAAGTTTTTTTCGTCAATGTTTTTTAAATCTTCTATATTACCATATTTATATAATGAATATGGTTCACCATCAAACATTTCTTCAATAAGTCTTTCTATAGCATAAGAAGCTTTATTGTCTTTTCTTGAAAGTAACATTTTAGAAAGGTTTTCTTTTTCCTGTTCTACATACTCTTTTTTGAAAGCTTCATTTTCAATTAAAGGATTAAATATTATTTCAAGTAATAGGTCTATTCCATCTTGTAAGTTATTTTCATTATTTAAAACATACTTATTATCTAATGTTTCTAAGTAAAATTTAAGTACATGATAATTTCCTATTTTATCTACTCCACAGTTAAACCCTGCTCCATACATTTCTTCTAATTTTTTTGAAATATCTTCTTGAGTAGTTAAATTTTTCGTTCCTCTCCTTAAAACAGATACTAATAATGCATTTTTAGTTACAGTTTCTTTTTTTAGAGGTAATGTTAAAAATACTGAGCATAAATTTGTTTTAAATTTATTTGTTTGAAGTTTTGTAATTTCCATTCTTTCCTCCTTAGTCTATGGTTTGATAAATATCAAAATTTTCTATTTTTCCAATATACTTCATATTTTCTTTTATGTACGTTATTGATTTATCTGAAATTTGAAAAATTTCATTTTTTTCATCGCTTAATAAAAGAATTTGAGTATTTTTCAATTTTTTTATTTTTTCAAGCAAACCTTTTTCTCCATCTTTACCTAGGTTTCCCTTAAAAGGCCAATCATATACGTTATTGTCCAAATCATTCAACGTTAAAGAATAAAATGGTGCATATGTTGAAAAAACAATTGTGTCCTTATTATTATTTTTTATATATTGACTTACAGTTTCAATTTCTTTTTGTAATTGTTCTTCTATTATTGAACCATAAAAAATTGATGTAGTTTGCATTTGTTTAATATAATTATAAAATCCTAAAGTGCTTATTATTATCATATATATTGATATTATTAGTATTGCCACTTTTAAGATTATTTTTTGCATTTTTTTCTCTATTATTGGATATACTAAATAGTGTAAATCATATGCGACATTAATTAAAAGGCAAATGCATGCCAATTTTAAGTGATAGACATTAAAGATTGGCACTAATAGTATTAATGAACATAGTGAAAATATTAACAATATAGTTAATTCTTTTCTTACTTTTTTGCTTTTTTCAATTTTTATTATCACATTATATAACAAAATTGTAATAATTGTGAAGAAAATAAATATACTGCCTGGTAGCAAAATATTTTTACTAAATACAGTGTTTTCATTTCTAAATTCTGATATTCCAAGCATAGTATAGTTTATAAAATTATATAAATTATTTTGTATTAACAAATGCAATAAAAAAAATGTAGTTAATATACCTGCTATAAATAATTGTTTAATTAGTGCTTTTATATTCTTATTATATATTTGGAAAACTGTCATGGCTAATAAATATCCTGCTGCTAGTTTTTGATTACTAATAAAAACTAAAAAAAGTATAATTCCTTGAAATATATTTTTATGCCTATCTTCTTCATTTTTTAAGTTAAATAATAATCCAAGTTCGAAAAAAATATAAGCAAGTACATTATAATTTGCTCCTGCTTGGGCAATTTCAGATGTAAAAAGCATAATTAGTAAAGTATATAATAAAGATGCTTGTTTAGTTATTTTTAATGTTTTTAATATTTTATAGCATAACACATATAGTATAGTCATTAATATTAGATTATATACTCTATAAACTAAGAAATTACTGCCTAATATACCAAGAAATATTTTTCCTATATAAAAAAATAGCGGAGTTATAATTACATTGGTATCTTTATATATAGTTAAGCCATTTGCCATTTTATAGGTATTTAAAAAATTTATTAGTTCGTCATTATTTGTTAAAAATATATTAAATACATTTGAGAGTAGTATTATAGCTATTAGCATTGTTATTAGTAATATATCATGTTTTTTTAAACTTTGAATTGCTTTTTTCATAACAAAATAAGGGCGTATATAACGCCCTCCTTTCTCTTAGAATTTTCTTTTTCTAGCTGCCTCTGACTTTTTCTTTCTTTTTACACTAGGTTTTTCATAGCATTCTCTTTTACGTACCTCTTGTAAAACACCATTTCTAGCACATTGCCTTTTAAATCTTTTTAAGGCATCTTCTATATTTCCATTATTAACTTTTACCTCTGACATTAATATCCCCTCCTTCCAGTGATTACAACTATTGTATGGGTTTTTGGGATATCTCCCTAAAATACCTATTTATTATACATTATTTGGTATAGTATTGTCAATACTTTAAATTTATATTTTTTAAAAGTTTACTTCTACTATTTTATTTTCTTGTAAGCATTTAGGTATGTCTAAGACTCTTTGGTTACTTGAACCTCTAAACATTAATTCAGGATCTTTCTTTTCTTCTACAAATCGACCATCAACTAAAACATCTATATTATTTAAAAGTTCATTTGTTGTACTATCATTTCTATTTTTTAATTCTTCGTATGTATATCCAGTATAGCACCATACATTTAAGTTTGGCTTTTCCTCTTTTAATCTTTTTACAAAGTGTAATTCGTCTTTTATATTTTGAGGGCATAGAGGTTCTCCTCCACTTAATGTTACTCCTTTAATAATAGAGTTTTCTTTTATTTTATTTATTATTTCATCTTCTTTAAAGTCTTCTCCATAATTAAAGTCTTGTGCTTCTAAATTTTGACAATTTGGGCAGTGGTGTGGGCAGCCACTACAAAACAGTACTGCTCTCCAACCTAATCCATTTGATATACTTTCATCATAAAATCCTGCCATTTTCATGTATATTACGCTCCTTTTATTCCTGTGTTATGTGTTACTCTATCGTGTAATTCTGCTAGTTTTGCATTATTCCATCTATTTGTTGTTCCAACTAAATATCCTGTTATTCTTTGAATTGTGTCTATTTCTTCGCTTCCACATTTTGGACATTTATGTAAATCTGCATCTGAATTTTCAAATCCACAATTCATACATCTTGATCTTGTATGGTTTACACTTCCATATCCCATATTATATTTATCCATTAAATCTACTACGGCTTCAATTGTTTCAGGATTTTTTGTAGCATCTCCATCAAGTTCTATATAGAAAATATGTCCTCCACCTGTTAATGCATGGTATGGAGCTTCTATTTTAGCTTTTTGTTCTGCTGTGCATTTATACCATACTGGAACATGATTTGAATTTGTATAGTATTCTCTATCTGTAACTCCTAATATTGTTCCGTATTTTTTTCTATCAATTCTTGTAAATCTTCCTGATAATCCTTCTGCTGGTGTAGCTAATACGCTGTAATTTAAGTCGTATTTATCTGAATATTCTCCTGCTAATTCTTTTAATCTTCCTACTATTTCTAGACCGAATTTTTGAGCTTCTTCAGTTTCTGCATGATGTTTACCAATTAAAGCTGTTAAACATTCCGCTAACCCTATAAATCCTATTCCTAAAGTTCCTTGTTTTAATACTGGTTCTACTGAATCAGTTGGGCCTAATTTTTCACTGCCTTCCCACATTCCAGCCATTAATAGTGGGAATTGTTTTGCAATAGCTGTACATTGGAATCTATATCTTTCATATAATTGTTTTGCTGTAATATTAGCATATTCTTCTAATTTGTCCATAAAGATTTTTTTAACAGTTTTTTTGTATTTTTCAGTCATTTTTTCATCGCTACCTCTACCTAGGTCAAATTTTAATCCTGTTTTTTCTTGAGCTTCTAATGCTGATTCTATTGCTAATCCTGGTAAATTAATTGTAGTAAATGATAAATTTCCTCTTCCTACAGATGTTTTTTCTCCATGTCTATTTTCGAATACTCTAGTTCTACAACCCATTGTAGCACATTCATAATAATATCTATGTGGATCATCTTTATTCCATTTTTCATTTTGATTGAAAGTTGCATCTAAGTTAATGAAGTTAGGGAAAAATCTTTTTGCTGTTACTTTACATGCAAATTTGTATAAATCATAATTTGGATCTTCTGGAAGATAGTTTACTCCTCTTTTCTTTTTCCAAATTTGTATAGGGAATATTGCTGTTTCTCCATTTCCTACACCTTCATAAGTTGATTCAAGCATTTCTCTTATTATGCATCTTCCTTCTGGAGAAGTATCTGTACCATAGTTTATTGAACTAAATACAACTTGGTTTCCTCCTCTTGAATGAATTGTATTCATATTATGTATAAATGCTTCCATTGCTTGATGAACTCTATTTACTGTATTGTTTATTGCTGCTTGAATATCTCTTTCTTCATCTTTTAAGCCTTTTAATTCTTTTTTGATATAATCTTTTGGCTGATAATTATATAGTTTAGATAAATCTTTATCTAATAATCCTTCTATTTTTTTGATTTCTTCTAAAAATGTTTTTTTAACATATGGTGCTAAATAAAAATCAAATGCTGGTATTGCTTGTCCTCCATGCATTTCATTTTGCACTGTTTCCATTGAAATACATCCAATTATACTTGCTGTTTCTATTCTTTTTGCTGGTCTAGAAGAACCATGTCCTGCTCTAAAACCATTTTCTAAAATTTTATCTAGAGGATGTTGCAAACAAGTTAAAGATTTTGTTGGATAATAGTCTTTATCATGAATGTGAATATATCCATCCTTTACTGCTTGTCTAACTTCTGGTGAAAGTAAAAAATCATCAACGAATGGTTTAGTTGTTTCTGAAGCAAATTTCATCATCATTCCAGCTGGTGTATCTGCATTCATATTTGCATTTTCTCTTGTTATATCATTAGCTTTTGCTCCAATAATATCTAAAAATACTTCCTTTGTTTTTGATTTTCTTGCTACATCTCTATTATATCTATATGTAATGTAACTTTTAGCAACTTCTTTTCTTGAAGAACCCATTAATTTATTTTCTACTAAATCTTGTATTTCATATACAGAAGTTTGTCCTTTATTTTCTATTTGTTTTTCTACATCATTTGCCACTTTGTTAGCTAGGTCTATATCTACTCCTCCTTGAGTTTGTGCCATTGCTAAAGTTATTGCTTTAACTATTCTTTCTTTGTTAAAATCTACTACTCTTCCATCTCTTTTTATTACTTGCATTTTTTGTTCCTCCAATTCTGCATTTAAAATTCAGATTTTTTCAAAAATGATTTTTTCAAAATTTTCATTTTTTATGTAATCTTTTTCTTCTTAAGTGCAAACTTATATTACTATTAAAAAATTAAAATGTCAATACATTTTTAAATATTCAATATGTTCATTTGTTATGTTTATTTAGTCAGTTTTTATTTATTTTTCAGTACTTTCCGTTTTATTGTCTTTTTGTCGTTTTTTGTATTTTTTTCTTGTTTCCTTAGTTGTATTCTATGTTTTAAGGATTTATTTTATTTTTTTGAATTATTTTATTTTTTGTTTTAAAAAAGAGTATTTTCGAAAAATGATTTTTTCAAAAATACTCTTTTTTTATTTTTCTCTTGCCTTAACAACTAATCGTTGTTGTCCATAATTCGTGCAAGTAATTAATGTTATTTCTCTTTGTCCATTCGTAAGTTGGCTAGTACAACTTACATCTGTAGGCTCTACAACATATTTGTTATATACTGAATAAGTTACTGTTTCTCCATTTAAATCTTTTAAATTTATTTCATCTCCTATTTCTGCTGAACTTAATTTTCCAAACATTTTTCCATTTTTATAATTATGCCCTACAATAACATAATTTCCTACTTTATTAGGATTTGGTCCCCAATACTTACAAAGTGATATTTTTAATAATTCATCTGTTTCTTCAGATAATACCGGATAATTAATTCCTAACTTTGGATAATCCAGTATAGCTTCAGTAGTATAACTTTGTCCATTAGCTGTAATTTCAGAATTTATTGTATTAGATGTTGTACTCGGAAGATCTATTATTGGGATTTCTTCATTTTCTTCATTATCATTATCTAAAGCTACAACAATAACTCTTTCTTCAACAGTAGTATTATCTCCATTCATTTGGGTTAATATTTCTCTAGAAATCTGTTCTTTTTGATTTTTATCATATTCTGCAACTACATAATAGCCAGCAAGAATTATAACTAATATAAGACATAAAATAAATATTATTTTATACACTTTACGTTTTTTTCGCATTTCTTGTGTAACATATATTTTTTCTGAAACCAATATTTGGTTCATATAGTCCTCCTTATAATTTATTAGCTAATTGGGCATATTGTTCTAATGTTAATGTTTCTCCTCTTACATTTTCATTTATATTTAGTTCTCTTAATATTTCTTTTAGTCTTTCTTTATCAACTACTGTTGATAAAGAATTAATTAAAGTTTTTCGTCTTTGATTAAAATTTGCTCTTATAATTTCAAAAAACATAGTTTCATTTTTTACTTCAACTAGTTTATTTTCTCTTATTTTAAGTTTTACTATACTAGATTCTACTTCTGGATTTGGTATAAAAGCTTCTTTTGACACATTTCCAACAATTTCTGCATTAGCATAGTAATTTACAAAATATGTTATTGCTCCTGCTTTTTTGCTTCCTGGAATAGCACAAATTCTTTCAGCAACTTCTTTTTGTATTAAAACAGTTATGTCTTTAATATTTGTTTTTAATAATTTTGTTATAATTGAAGTTGTTATATAATATGGCAAATTTGCAACGACCTTCGCTTTTGGCGCAATTTTATCTATATCAACGTTTAATATATCTTCATGTATAATTTCTACATTATTATACAATTTAAAGCGTTCATTTAATATTGCTATCATTTTATCATCTAATTCAACTGCAATAACTTTTTCTGCTTTTTCTGCCAAAATAGCTGTAAGAGTTCCTAATCCAGGTCCTATTTCTATTATAGTATCTTGTTCATTTACTCCACTTGCAATTAGGTTCAAAGCTTCCTCATCAAAGAGAAAGTTTTGTCCTAATTTTTTGTTTGGGTGAACGTTATATTTGTTCATAATATATTTTGTTTCTTCAAATACATTCATTTTATTATTCCTTTACCTTTAACGTTGTGTTGTAGATGTTTTTTCTTGTAAAGTAACATTTATTACTGTTCCTTCATCTACAGAAGTTCCTGCTTGTGGATCTTGTGCTATTACAATTCCACTTCCAGTACTAGCAATATTTAAATTTTTTGCTTTAAGCATAATTTTAGCCTGTTCAAAAGTAACTCCTTTAAGATCTGGTACACTTTGTGAAACTCTGTCATCATTTCCTTCTTTATATAGTTTTACTATTCCTCCAGGAGTAAGTTGAGTTCCTTTAGGTGGTACTTGCTCTTTAACAATATCGTCTGCAGATGCATTTGTATTATATTCTAATCCAGCTTGCTGTAACATTTTTTGAGCCTCTGCAACAGTTTTATTGGTTACATCTGGTGTGCTAATAGTTTCTGTAGAAGAAGTAGATACTTCATTTGATGGTATATCTAAATATGGCAACACTTCTGATAATATTTGTGATACAGCTGGTGCTGCAATACTTCCGCCATAGTAGTCAGATGTTTGTGGAGCATATAAAGTAAGTAAAACGACTAGTTCTGTATTTTCTACTGGTGCTATGGCAACAAAAGATGCTACATACCCATTTTCTGGATGGTTAGGATCAGGCTCAGATGTTCCTGTTTTTCCACCAATTGTATATCCTTTTACTTGTGCATACTTTCCTCCACCTTCTTCTACAACGTCTTTCATTATATCTTTCATTTTGTCAGCAGTTTCTTTTGATACCACTTGTCTAACTTCTTTTGTTTCTATATTAGTTATGTTTCCTGTATCTGGGTTTTCTATTTGTTTAACAACATGAGGAACTACCATTTTTCCATCGTTCGCAATACTAGATATAGCTGTTATTAATTGTAAAGGAGTTATTGTAAATCTTTGACCAAAAGACATTGTTGCAAGTTCAACTGGTCCTACATTTTCTTTTGCCCAAAAGCCACTTGCTCCTTCACTAGGTAAATCAACTCCAGTTTTATCAAAAAGTCCAAAAGCTTCTAAATACTTATAAAAAGTATCAACTCCTATTCTTTGTCCTAATTGAATTAATGCAGGGTTGCAAGAATTTTCCAAGGCATTTCTAAGAGTTTGCTTGCCATGTCCTGATGTTGCTGTACATTTTATTTTTCTATCAGCTACTTCTTCATATCCTGAACAGAAAAAATCGTTTTCTGTATCGGTTTCTACAACATTTTCTTCTAGACCTATTGCTGCGGTTAATACTTTAAATGTTGATCCTGGCTCATAGGTATCTAAAACTGCTCTATTTCTCCACATTGAGTATAATGTATTTGTTTTTTCTTGTTCAGAAAGATTATCCCATCCATCACTGTACCATTCTGTTGGAGTATATGGATCATTTAAATTATAATCAGGATATGTTGCCATAGCTAAAATGTCTCCATCCTTTGGATCCATAATTATAACATTTCCACCACGTTCACATTTATTTTCTTCAACTGCTTGTTTTAAATATTTTTCTGCTATAGTTTGAATATTTGAATCAATAGTAAGATAAATATTGCTTCCGTTTTCTGGAGCTATATATTCTTCATTTTTGTCTGGAATCGCATCCTGTGTAACATCTATTGCTGTTGTAAGTTTTCCAGATGTTCCTTTTAATACATCATCATAACTTAGTTCTATTCCATCTAGTCCTTGGTTATTGCTTCCGCAAAAGCCTATAACATTTGAGGCCAAATTATTATATGGATAATATCTTTTTACATCTGCATCTATATTTACTCCTGATGTAACCTTATTTTCTGTAAGCCAAGTTCTTAGCTCCTCAACTTTATCTGTTTCTACTTTTGATGCTATTGTTTCAACACTATTAGAACTGATTAATTTTTGGTATACATCATCACTGTTTAAATCAAATATTTCTGCAAAAGCATTTGACATATTTCTTTTTAATTCTTCTGTTGCTTGTTCATTAGTCTGTCCATTTTTTCCTTTTGCTTTTATATAACTAGGATTTACAGATATAGTGTCAACTTCAACACTAATTGCTAAAGCCTTTCCTGTTGAATCATAAATTGTTCCTCTTTTTGCACTTATTAAAGAACTAGAAGTAGATTGGCTATATTCTTTTTCTTTTAGCCAGTCACCATCTACAAATTGTAGCCATGCAACTCTAGATAAAAGTATTACAAATACAAGCAATAATGTAATAACTAATCCTAAATATTTTTTTAATGATATTTTTCTATTTATAGGTATAATTTTACTTTTTTTAACTTTTTCAAATTTTTTTGACATAATTTCTTCCTTTATCTTATAGTTATACAATTATATTTTATATTATATTAGGATAAAAATCAAGAAAATTTGATTAGTTTTTATGTAACTTTTTTCTAATACTATTTTAAATTTTTTAGTTGTGTAATTTTAAAAAACCTACATGTTTTTAAATTAAAACATGTAGGTTTTTTAATTTTATTTACATTTCTTCAAATATATTGTCAAACTCTTCTCCAGTAATCTTTTCTTTTTCTACTAAAATTGTAGCAACTTTGTCTAACTTGTCTCTATGTTCACTTAGTATAGCTTTTGCTTCAGAATAAGCACTGTCTATAATGCGTTTGATTTCTTCATCAATAATACCTGCTGTTTCTTCAGAGTATGATTTTTCTTGTCCCCAGTCTCTTCCAATGAACACTTCATCTTGATCAGAACCCAATGTAATTGTTCCTATTCTTTCACTCATACCGTATTTTGTAACCATAGCTTTTGCTATTTGTGTTGCTCTTTCTATGTCATTACTTGCTCCAGTTGAAATATCTCCTAACACTAATTCTTCTGATGCTCTACCACCTAATAAAGATACTATGTTTTCAAGCATTTCTGTTTTAGATATAAATGATTTATCTTCTGTTGGTCTATACATTGTATATCCTCCAGCCATTCCTCTAGGAATAATTGATATTTCATGTACTGGATCTTGAGTTTTTAAATATCTACTTACTACCGCGTGACCGCCTTCATGATAAGCAACTAATTTCTTTTCTTTGTCGCTTCTTACTCTTGTTTTCTTTTCTGGACCCATAGTTACTTTAACCATGGCATCTTCTATTTCTCTTTCTCCTATTTCAGATTTATCTCTTCTGGCTGCTAAAAGAGCTGCTTCATTAAGCACGTTTTCCAAGTCTGCTCCTGTAAATCCCGAAGTATTTTTTGCAATAATGTTTAAGTCTACATCACTTGCTAATCTTTTCTTTTTAGCATGAACTTCTAATATTTGTTCTCTTGCCTTTACATCTGGGGCTGGAACTACAATTTGTCTGTCAAATCTTCCTGGTCTAAGTAAAGCTTTATCTAATACGTCAGGTCTGTTTGTTGCAGCTAATACTATAACACCTTCATTTGCTGAAAATCCGTCCATTTCAACAAGCATTTGGTTTAATGTTTGTTCTCTTTCATCATGTCCTCCGCCAAGACCTGCACCTCTTTGGCGTCCAACTGCGTCTATTTCATCTATAAATATTATACATGGTGAATTTCTTTTTGCTTCTTCAAATAAATCTCTTACTCTTGAAGCACCAACACCAACGAACATTTCAACAAAGTCTGAACCACTTATAATAAAGAATGGCACTCCTGCTTCTCCAGCAACTGCTTTAGCAAGCAGTGTTTTTCCTGTTCCTGGTTGACCAACTAATAAAACACCTTTAGGAATTCTTGCTCCCATGTCTGTAAACTTCTTAGGATTTTTCAAAAATTCAACTATTTCTTGTAATTCTTCTTTTTCTTCATCAATACCTGCTACATTTGCAAAAGTAACTTTATTTCTATCATTTGCACTTATCATTCTTGCTTTACTTTTTCCGAATGTCATTGTTCCTTTTTGTTGTCCTCCAGCTCCTCCTAAGAAAAGCATAGCCATAAGTACAAGCAATAAAATTGATGATATTGGTAGTAATAAGTCTGATACAACTAATAAAAATGATTTATCTGCTTCTACAACATTTATAGTATTTTCTTTCATAGAACTATTTAAATTTTCCATTAAATTGTCTACGCTTGGTATATTTACATTTTTAATATTAGAATCATTTTTTAATTTTACTCTAGCACTTGCACCACCATATTCTATTTCTATATCTGTAACTTCACCAGCTTGAATTTTTGTTAGTAGTTCTGAATATGTTAGCTCTTTATTTGATCCATTTAATAATGCTGGTATTACAAATAATAATATAATTCCTATAATCAGCCAAACGGCTAAAGTTTTAATACTGTTCTTCAAGTTATTTTCCTCCTTGTGTTTTTATATAAATTCATATTGTAGGGTATCACAATAGTTTTATTTATGCAATAGTTTTTTCAAAACTTTTTTGCTGTAACCCTTGATATTTCTAGGTTTTACTTACGGAAATTAGGTTAAGGGCGTAAAAATAATTTTTTTATTTTTTATGCTTACTTTTAAGTTTTTATTTACTATTGTGTATTTATTTCCAATATTTCGCCTGCTCATTTCAATTATGTCATCTATGTTTACTTTTTGTATATTTCTAGTGGTTCCCAGCAACTTTTGTATAACATATAATATTAAATTTTGTCTTATATTTATTGGTAAATTATTAAATGAATTTACTTCTAACTCTATTTTCCCTAGAGATTCACTGCCTATTTTATTATATATATTCTCTACTTCTTTATTTATGTATGTATTTTCATTTTTTACAATTTTAGATAGCCTACTTAAATTTTGAACAATATTAGGGTTTAATTCTTTTAAGTATGGAAGTAACTCATTTCTTATTTTGTTTCTTTTATATATATTTTCTTTATTTGTATAATCTATTCTTGGGTTTAATTTGTTTTTTTCGCAATATGCTTCTATTTCTTCTCTTTTACAATTAATTAATGGCCTTATATATTTATTATACTCTTTAGGTTGTATTCCTTCTAACCCTGAAAGTCCACATCCCCTAATTAAGTTAAGAAGAACTGTTTCTGCATTATCATTCATATTATGTGCTATTGCTATTTTATTTGCACTTTCTTTTTTAGCTATCTCATCAAAAAAAGCATATCTTACTATTCTTCCTGTTTCTTCTTCTCCTCTTTTTTCTTTTTCTGCTAATTTTATAATATCTGCTCGCTTAATATAACACTTAATTTTCATTTCTTTGCATACATTTTCCACAAATTGTTCATCTTCTGTGGAATCTTTTCGAATTAAATGGTTAATATGTGCAACTACAATTTCATATCCTAACTTTTCTTTGTATTTATTTAAACAATATAAAAGAGTAATAGAGTCGGGGCCTCCTGATACCCCAACTACTATTTTATCTCCTTTTTCAATTAAATTATTATCTTTAATGGTATTCAAAAAATTTTCTTCCAAAGAATCCAAACGAGTAGCCATATTTCCTCCTTTTTTGATTAGGGACGTTCCTTAATCGAAAAAAATATTTTATAAATCAAAATTTATTTTTTTCGAAGTAAGGACGCGCAGTTTGGAGCCCCCTTTAGTGGGGCGACAGCAAGGAACACGGAGAAAAGAATAAAATTTGTTGATAAATTTATTAATAATTTTCGATTAAGGAACGTCCCTAATCAAAAAATTAACCTTTATATTTATTTGCAAATTTTGTATAACTTGGCATCCATAATAGTTCTACGGTTCCTGTTGGTCCGGCTCTATGTTTTGCAATAATTACTTCTGCAATATTTTTTGCTTCTGATTCTGGATTATAGTAATCATCTCTATATAAAAACATTACTATATCCGCATCTTGCTCTATTGATCCTGATTCACGTAAGTCTTGAAGCATAGGTCTATGGTCTGGTCTTGCTTCTGGTGCACGTGATAATTGTGAAAGTGCCAATACTGGTACATTTATTTCTTTTGCAAGTATTTTTAAGGATCTACTTATTTCTGCTATTTCTTGCTCTCTACTTTTAGTATTACCACTACCTTGAATAAGCTGTAAGTAGTCTATTACTACTAGCCCTATATTTTTTTCTAGCTTTAGCTTTCTACATTTTGCTCTTATTTCAGCTATATTTATTCCCGCACTATCGTCAATAAATATTCCTGCAGATTCTGAAAGTTCTCCTGAAGCTATTGCCAGCTTTGACCATTCTTCATCTGTAATGTCTCCTTTTGCAACTTTTTCACTATCTACCATAGCTTGGGCACACAAAATTCTGTTTGCACACTGTTCTTTTGACATTTCGAGACTAAATATTACTACTGGTGTATTTGCATTTACTGCTGCATTTGTTGCAACATTAAGTACAAATGCAGTTTTTCCCATAGCAGGTCTTGCTGCTATTAGTACTAAGTCTGAGTTATGAAATCCTGCAGTTTTATTGTCTAAATCTATAAATCCTGATGCAACACCTGTTATATGTTGCTTTTGATTATATAATTGCTCTAATTCTGTAAAAGAATCTACTAATATATCTCTTATTGATGCATAACCTTTTTGTGATTTTCTTTGCATTAAATCAAATATCTTTTTTTCAGCACTATCCATTAATATTTCTACTTCTTCATTTTGATTATATCCTATTTCTATTAATTGATTAGCTGTTTTTATTAAACTTCTTAAAATAGATTTTTCTTCTACTATTTTAATATATTTTTCAACATTTGCTGTTGTTGGAACTTTTTCAGGAAGTGATACCAAATATTCAAGTCCTCCAACTGCTTCAAGCTTTCCAAGTGAAGTTAATTCATCTTTTAAAGTAATTATATCTATTGGTTCTGCTTTTGCATATAAGTTCATAATTGCTTGATATATTGTTTTGTTATCTTCTCTATAAAAATCTTCTGGTTTTAATACTTCCATTGCAGATATAACTGCATCTTTATCTGTCATCATACTTCCAATTACAGCTTGCTCTGCTTCATCGTCATGTGGTGGTACTTTTCCTAATTCCATAGTTAAAAGATCCTTTCTTTATTCTCCAATTACATGTACTTTTAATTTTCCTACAACGCCCTCATATAATTTTAAGTCTACTACAAATATTCCTGTAGTTTTAATTGTTTCTTTTAAATCTACTTTCTTTTTATCTACATCAAATTTATATTGTTTTTTTAATTGTTCAGATATTTCTTTTGCAGTAACTCCACCAAAAATCTTTCCATTTTCTCCAGCTTTTACTTCTATTTTAAGCATAATATTTTCTATTTTTTTGCTTAATTTTTCTGCTTCGTCTTTTTCTACCATTTTTTTATGAGCGTTTGCATCTTGCTTTGATTTAAGCTTTGCTAAATTTTGAGCATTTGCTTCTACTGCTAAATTTTTTGGTAATAAAAAGTTTCTTGCATAACCATCATTGGCATTTATTATTTCGTCCTTTTTCCCTACACCTTTTACATTATCTAACAATATTACTTTCATAATATTTCTCCTTTCTAATTTTTATTAGAATATATAAATTGTTTTATTAGTTCTCTATCTCAAAGAAATATTCATTTATTCTATTAATAAGCTCTTGCTTAGCATCTTCCATACTCATGCCTTCAACTTGTGCACCAGCAAGTGTAATATGTCCTCCGCCACCAAGTTTTTCTAGTATTAGCTGAACATTTATTCCACCTATTGATCTACCGCTAATATATATTTTTTCACCGGTTTTTCCTAGTACAAATGAAGCATTTATTCCACCTATTGTTAATAATTCATCTGCTGCCTTTGCTGCTATAATATTAGCATTTTGGTCATTATCTTCATAAGTAGAAATTGCTATTGTATCATTTACTATTTCAGATTTAGCAACAATGTCTGCAATTACTTGATATGTTTCTAAATCACTTTGGAACCATTTTTTTACTTTTATTATATCTAATCCGCATCTTCTTAAATAAGCTGCTGCTTCAAAAGTTCTTACACCTGTTTTGAATGTAAAGCTTTTTGTGTCTAGCATAATACCTGCATATAATGCTTCAACCTCTAACTGAGTAAGTTCTACATCTATTTGTGAATATTCTAAAATTTCAGTGACTAATTCTGATGCAGATGATGCATAAACTTCATGGAAAGTTAGTATAGCGTTTTCTATGTAATCTGTGCTTCTTCTATGGTGATCTATTACAACAATTTTACTTACTTTATCTAATAATTCTGGTGCTTCTACATAAGTTGTTTTATGAGTATCTACTATTATAAGTAAAGTATTTGGTTTTATAATATCTAAAGCTTCTTGTTTTGTTACAAATGCTTCTGTATATTCCCCTGATTTTTTAGCTGCCATTAAAAAGTTATCTATTCCAATTCCAGTTGTTTCATTAACAATTTTTGCTTCTTTTCCAAGAGTTTTTGTTAATCTATATAAACCTAAAGCTGATCCAATAGAATCCATATCTCCATTACTATGTCCCATTAGTAAAACATTATCAGCTTCTCCAATAAGCTCTGTTAATGCATGTGATACCATTCTTGCTTTTACTTTTGTCCTTTTTTCAACTTCTTGAGTTCTTCCTCCAAAAAATTGATATCTACCATCCATTTTAACAATAGCTTGGTCTCCACCTCTACCTAAAGCTATATCTATTACAGTTCTTGCTGAAGTAGCTTTTTCAGCATTTGTTTCTCCATCATCTGAAAAACCAATACTTAGTGTAGGTCTTGTAATATCTGGTATGTCTATGTCTTTTACTTCATCTAAAATATTAAATTTGTCTTTTTCTGCTTCTTCTAAATACTTTTGTTCCATTATACAGAAAAAAGTATCTCTGTCAGATTTAACAATTAGAGAATTGTATTTTGCTCCCCATTCATAAATATATTTTTCCATTTTAGCAACTAGTTGTGGCTTTATTTCACTAGATATTCTTTGGCTGATTTCTTCATAATTGTCTATCATAATAATACCAATACAAATATCTGATTCTTTTTGTTTTTGTTCTAATTTTTTTAAATAAGTTTCATCTATAAAGTATAAAATTGTAGTATACTCTTGCTCTTTTAAATGAGCTTTATGTGATTTTACATATGACCCCATTACTTTATAATCTTTATTTTCTATTTTAATATTAGTTTCTATTCTTCCTTTAACTTTATCTTGTTTGTTATCTTCAGAATTTTCTATTGTTAATTTTATTCCTTTTACAATTTCAGTTAAATATTCATTCATATTAATATTTAGATTTTCAAATTCTGTAACAAACTTTTCGCTTTTCCAAATAACATTTCCGTTTGTTTCAACTATTGTTAATGGAAATGGCGAATTTATTAAAGTTGTTTTTGCAGTAGTATTTACATTTAAAGTTAAGTCTTTAAGCTGTTCAGATAACTCTGCTTTTCTTTTTTTGTTTGTCCAAATTGTATACCAAATGATTAAGGCATAAATAATTATGCCCGGTAATATTAATTTATAGTTTAGTATGCATATTGATATTATTAAAATTGCTATTATTATTAAATATATTTTTGTTCTTGATATGAATGTCTCCCAATTTTTATAATTGTTATTCGGCATTTTTCTCCCCATTTTCTGCACTATTGTTATATTGTTTTATACAATAATACATTATATATTGTACTATTTTTATAGCTATTTGTCAATTTTTATATTTTTTAAATACTCTTTTGTTTGTCTATATCCTTCATAATATAATTCTTGCATCTTCTTTTTTTCTAATAATCCTACTCCTTCAGTTTCTATTGTTAATAAATAATCACTTCCGTCCCACTCATATTTTGCAAGTTCTTTACATATTACTGATATAGAATGATTTGCAATTTGTATAATATTTTTGCATACATTTTTTTGATATTTATCTTTAAAAACAATACTTATAACTTTATCTGCTCCAGCATTTTTTGTTTCTCTCCATGGTATGTTTTCAGCAATTCCACCATCTACTAATAGCTTTCCATTATAGTTACATGGTGAAAATACTCCGGGAAAACTACAACTTGCTTGAACAGCATTTCCTATATTAATATCATTAATATACTTTACATTTTCTGTTTTATTTTTAAATTTGCAATTTGAAAATACATATAATTCTTCTGTTTCAATGTTTACAGCAGGTATAATTAAAGGCTTTTTTATTTGATTTATATTATATATTCCTTTTTTGCTACATACTTCATTTATTAACTTACTAATTTTAGTTCCACTATTAAGCCCATCTATTACAATTCCTTTTCCTGTAAATATATTTTTAAAAAACTTTTTTATATTTTCAAAATCAATATAATGAAAATCTTTTGCATATTTATTAAATATTTCATGCATTTCATCTGCATTATATCCACATGCATAAAGTGTGGCAACTATACTGCCAGATGAAGTTCCTGAAACATAATCAACTTTTATATTTTCTTCTTCTAAAGCTTTTATTGCTCCAATATGAGCTATTCCTTTTATTCCTCCGCCTGATAAACTTAAACTTATTTTCATAAAAAACCCCCAGAATATATTATTCTGGGTTTATGTAAATTGTGCTATTTATCTGTCAACATCTTCATCACCTTGATAATTTCTGTTTGGTAATTTTCTTTCTTTTTGATATCTTTCTTCAAATTCTTCTGCTTTTTTAGACCAATATATATTTTCTTGTCCTTCTTTATAAAAAAAGTCAGTATCAATTATTACAAATTCTCCTTTTTCTAAAATGCCATCCACAATTTCTTTATCAAACCCTATTGAGTTGTGTGCAACATCCATCTCTATTCCATTTAATGTTGGTCTATTTCTTCTTTTAAGTTTTCCTATATTTTCCCATCTAATATCAGTCCAAATAATACCGTCTGATCTTAATTCTTTGTACATTTTGTACAATATTTCTGAATTTTTTTCTTCTTCTTTTATTTCAGTATCTACTTCATCATTAATTTCTATACAAAATATGTCTTGCCCATCTTCTGCAAAATTTATTCTTGTTAAGGGTTGTAATATTCTTCTATGGTTTGGCATATTATAATTTTCTCTAACAGTTCCTATTTTTAAAATTTTTTCTCCTATTTTATATGCATTACTAAATTGTCCATTACCACAAAAGTCAATATCTATATATTTTTTATTTTCGCTTTTTAGTAATTCATCTATTATAATAGCTAATGTTTTGGAATAGTTTTTAGCGGCTTTTTGCTTTGTTCCATTTTGCGGAATATATAATGTTTCCATTCCTACATTTTTATTTAACAAACCTTCTGCAATTTTTTCTTTGTGTTTTACAAGTAACTCATTTAAAGTTTCATCTATCTCTTGATTTTTGTTTTTTAAAACTTGTGCTACATCAAATAGAAAATCAAAACCTACCTTCTTTGATAACTCCTCTATATTTTCTAGTAAAAAGCTAAAATTACTATTTGAGCTTTCAGCAAAAGCCTTATAAAAATTTTGTAAATTATAATTATCTTTATCTCTTATTCTTTTTATAATTTGCAAAAAATTATCTTTAATTTTATCACCAAATGCTTCATATTCTAGGCATTCTTTAATAAAATAAAAGAATAAATTATCATCAATAGTATTTAATATTTCATCAAAATTGTTTATTATTATTTGTTTAGAATTTTTAGAACTATTACTTAACATTTTTAGTATTTCATTATATGCTAGTCTTGGTTTTACTTTTCTTAAAATTCTAATTTTTTTCAAGAATATTTCTTCTTCTTTCACTATCTTCTCCTATTTTATAAAAAAGACACACTTTTTAGGTGTGTCTTTTTATTAATACTTCTTTAATGCTTCTTTTAAGTTTTCTTTTTCAGCTCCAGACTCAACTTTTTCAGTATTAATATGTGTATTTTGGTATCTTGACATACCAGTTCCTGCTGGAATTAATTTACCAATAATAACATTTTCTTTTAATCCTATTAAGTCATCTGTTTTTCCTTTAATTGCTGCTTCAGTTAAAACTTTAGTTGTTTCTTGGAATGATGCAGCTGATAAGAAACTATCTGTTGCAAGAGCTGCTTTTGTAATACCTAGTAGAATTCTCTTTCCTGTAGCTGGAGTCTTTCCTTCTGCCTCTAGTTCTTTATTGATAATTTCTAAGTCATTTATATCTACTAAAGAACCTGGAAGTAAGTTACTATCTCCATTATCTTCTATTCTTACTTTTTTAAGCATTTGTCTTGCTATAACCTCAATGTGCTTGTCATTAATATCAACACCTTGATTTCTATATACCTTTTGAATTTCTTGTACTAAATATTCGTGAACACCTTCAGGTCCTTTTATCAATAATATTTCATTAGGATTAATTGAACCTTCAGTAATTGGATCACCAACTTCTATATTATCTCCTTCTTGAACACATAATTTAGCACCAAATGGTATTGAATAAGTTTTTGCATTATCTTTACTAATTACTGTAACTTCTTTCTTTTTCTTTTCTTCTGAAATTTTTACAGTACCTTCTATTTCTGAGATTATTGCTAATCCCTTTGGTTTACGAGCTTCGAAAAGCTCCTCAACTCTTGGAAGACCTTGTGTTATATCTGCAACACCGGCAACACCACCAGAGTGAATAGTTCTCATTGTAAGCTGTGTACCTGGTTCACCTATTGATTGTGCAGCTATTGTTCCAACTGCTTCACCAATTGTAATAAGTTCACGTGTTGCTAAGCTCATACCATAACATTTAGCACAAATTCCATGTTTTGTTTTACAGTTAAGTGGAGAACGTACAACTACTCTTTCAATTCCAGCATCAACTATCTTTTTAGCTACTTTTTCTGTAATTAATTTATCAGTTGTAGCTAAAACTTCTCCTGTTTCAGGATGTTTAATATCATTTAATGGATATCTACCAATTAATCTTTCTTGTAAGCTTTCAATTACTTGATTTCCATCTTTAATTGCATATACTTCTAGTCCTTCATGAGTACCACAATCGTCTTCTCTTATAATTAAGTCTTGTGAAACGTCAACTAATCTTCTTGTTAAGTAACCAGAGTCAGCTGTTCTTAAAGCTGTATCAGAAAGTCCTTTACGTGCACCATGTGCAGAAATGAAGTATTCTAGAGCATCTAGACCTTCACGGAATGAAGATTTAATTGGAATTTCAACTGTTTTACCAGTTGTACTTGCCATAAGACCACGCATACCAGCAACTTGTCTTAACTGGCTTATGTTACCACGGGCTCCAGATTTTGACATCATAAATATTGGATTTAAATTGTCAAAATTATTTTGCATAGCTGTAGCTACTTTGTCTGTAGCCTTTTCCCATATTTTAATAACATTTGCATATCTTTCATTATCTGTTATTAAACCACGAGCATATTGTTTTGTAACTTTATCTACTTCTTCTTGAGCTTCTGCTAAATCTGCAGCTTTTTCTTCTGGTACTTTAACGTCATCTATAGAAACAGTCATACCAGCAGTTGTACAATGTTTGTATCCTGTTGATTTAATGTAATCAAGAAGTGTTGCTGTTCTGTCTAATCCATGTACATCTATACATTTTGCAATTATTTGTTTTAATTGTTTTTTAGCAGTTGTAAAGTTAATTTCTGGTTCAAATTTGTTTTCTGGTTTAGTTCTATCAACAAAACCTAAATCTTGTGGAATTCCTTTATTGTATATAATTCTTCCAACAGTTGTTTCTATCATACCATGATCTATTTCTTTTCCATGTTCATCTACTTCTGCCATTCTTATATGAACTTTTGCATGAACACCTAAATCATGGTTTGCATATGCCATTTCTGCTTCTTCTGGAGAAGAGAAATACATTCCTGCTCCTAATGTTCCTTTTCTTACTTGTTCTTCATAAGAATCATCAGGATCTGCTTCTACTTCCATTGTTAAATAGTAAGCACCTAAAATCATATCTTGTGATGGTTCTGTTATAGGCTCACCATCTGTAGGTTTTAACAAGTTATTTGTTGAAAGCATTAAATATCTTGCTTCTGCTTGTGCTTCTGGTGATAATGGTAAGTGAATAGCCATTTGGTCACCATCAAAGTCAGCGTTAAATGCTGTACAAACTAATGGATGAAGTTTTATAGCTCTACCTTCAACTAATACTGGTTCAAATGCTTGAATACCAAGTCTGTGAAGTGTAGGAGCACGGTTTAGCATTACTGGGTGATCTTTTATAACATCTTCTAATACTTCCCATACTGCTGGATCTAATCTTTCTACCATTCTTTTTGCATTTTTAATGTTATGTGCTAAGTTTCTAGCAACTAATTCTTTCATAACAAATGGTTTAAATAATTCAACAGCCATTTCTTTAGGAACACCGCATTGGTAAATTTTAAGTTCTGGTCCAACAACTATAACTGAACGTCCTGAATAGTCAACACGTTTTCCTAGTAAGTTTTGACGGAATCTACCTTGTTTTCCTTTTAATAGGTCTGATAAAGATTTTAAAGCTCTTCCACCAGCACCTGTTACTGGTCTACCACGTCTTGAGTTGTCAATTAGTGCATCTACTGACTCTTGTAACATTCTTTTTTCGTTTCTTACAATTATTTCTGGTGCACCTAATTCTAATAATCTCTTTAATCTGTTATTTCTGTTTATAACTCTTCTATATAAATCATTTAAGTCTGATGTAGCAAATCTACCACCATCTAATTGTACCATTGGTCTTAAATCTGGTGGAATAACTGGTACTACATTCATTATCATCCATTCAGGTCTATTTCCTGATTGTCTAAATGAATCAACTGTATCTAGTCTTTTTATTATTTTTGCCTTTTTTTGTTCACTTGCTTTTACTAGTTCTTTTTTTAATTTTTCTGCTAATTTTTCTACATCAATTTCTTCTAGTAATTTTCTTAAAGCTTCTGCACCCATTTCAGCTGTAAAAGAACCTACTCCATATTTTTCTTCAGCATCATGGTATTCTTTTTCAGTTAAAACTTGACCTTTATCTAGTCCTGAAGTACCTTTGTCTGTTACTATATATGATGCAAAATATACTACTTTTTCAACTGATCTTGGTGATATATCTAGCATAAGTGCTATTCTATTAGGAATTCCTTTAAAATACCAAATGTGTGCAACTGGTGCTGCAAGTTCAATATGTCCCATTCTTTCTCTTCTAACTTTAGATTTAGTTACTTCAACACCACATCTATCACATACTACTCCTTTGTATCTGATTCTTTTATATTTTCCACAATGGCATTCCCAGTCTTTAGTTGGTCCGAATATTCTTTCACAGAATAGACCATCTTTTTCTGGTTTTAGTGTTCTATAGTTTATAGTCTCTGGCTTTTTAACTTCACCTTTTGACCATTCTCTTATTTTTTCATCTGATGCTAATCCAATTTTAATTTTGCTTAAAGATTCTAATTCGTCCACTTTTTAGCCCCCTATAATTTATTTTTTGCCTATTCTTTTGCAAAGTATTTACACAGCTGCTCAATCTATTTTGATATACTTTGCAAAATTCTAAGCTATTCAATTAAATTATTCCTCATAATTTCCATCATCATATGAGTCATCTATGTCTTCATCTAAATATTCTTCTCCAATTAGACTGTCATCTGACTCGTCAGCTAATTCTTCAAATATGCTGTCTCCTTCTTCTTCTAATTCTTCATCTGTTTCAGAGTATCCATCTGCTAATTCTTTTTCATCTACTACAAGTTGTTCTTGTGTTTTAGAATTATTTACTACGTTAAAGTCAACTCCTTCATCTATGTCTTCTTTTAATTCTATTTCTTCATTTTTATCTGAATATAGTCTTAAATCTAGACCTAGAGATTGTAATTCTTTAAGTAATACTTTAAATCCTTCTGGTACACCTGGTTTTGGTATATCTTCACCTTTTACAATTGCTTCATATGTTTTAACACGTCCAACAATATCGTCTGATTTTGTTGTAATCATTTCTTGAAGTGTATATGCTGCACCATAAGCTTCTAATGCCCAAACTTCCATTTCACCAAATCTTTGTCCACCAAATTGTGCTTTACCACCTAAAGGTTGTTGTGTAACTAATGAGTATGGTCCAGTTGAACGAGCATGTATTTTATCATCAACTAAGTGATGTAGTTTTAACATATACATAACACCAACTGTTACTGGATGATCAAAGGCATCACCTGTTCTACCATCATAAATAGTAGTTTTTCCATCTCTAGACAATCCTGCTTCTTGTAATAGCTCTTCAATTTCTTTGTCTTTTGCACCATCAAATACTGGTGTTTCAACTTTCCATCCTAAAGCTCTTGCAGCCATACCTAAGTGAACTTCAAGTACCTGACCTAAGTTCATACGAGAAGGTACACCCATTGGGTTTAGTACAATGTCTACTGGTGTTCCATCTGGTAAGAATGGCATATCTTCTTCTGGAAGTATTCTTGAAATAACACCTTTGTTACCATGACGTCCTGACATTTTATCACCAACAGATATTTTTCTCTTTGTAGCAATATAACATCTTATAACTTGGTTTACCCCTGGTGCTAATTCATCTGAATTTTCTCTAGTAAATATTTTAACATCTACTATAGTTCCAGCTTCTCCATGTGGTACTCTTAATGATGTATCTCTAACTTCTCTTGATTTTTCACCAAAGATAGCTCTTAAAAGTCTTTCTTCTGCTGTAAGCTCTGTTTCTCCTTTTGGTGTAACTTTACCTACTAAAATATCTCCTGGTCTTACTTCAGCACCAACTCTTATAATACCATCTTCGTCTAAGTCTTTTAAGCTGTCTTCACCAACGTTTGGAATATCTCTTGTTATTTCTTCTGGTCCAAGTTTTGTATCACGACATTCGCAATCGTATTCTTCAATGTGAATTGATGTATAAACATCATCTTTAACTAATCTTTCACTAATTAATACAGCATCTTCGAAGTTGTAACCTTCCCATGTAGAGAAAGCTATAAGTACGTTTCTTCCTAGAGCCATTTCTCCATTTTCAGTTGATGGTCCATCTGCTATTGTGTCACCTTTTGCAACTTTTTCACCAACGCTAACCATTGGTCTTTGGTTAATACATGTACCACCATTTGTTCTTTTGAATTTTAATAATTTATATTTTTTAATTTCATTTTTGTTATTTCTAACTTGAATTTCGTCACCTGTTACTTTTTCAACTATTCCATCCTCTTCAGCAACAACTGTAATTCCTGAATCTTTTGCTGCTCTATATTCCATACCTGTTCCAACTATTGGAGCTTCTGGTTTTAAAAGTGGAACTGCTTGACGTTGCATGTTTGAACCCATTAGAGAACGTTTTACGTCATCATGCTCTAAGAAAGGTATCATTGCTGCTGCAACAGAAACTAATTCTTTTGGTGATATTTCAACATAATCTACTTTATCACTTGAAACTTCTTTAATTTCAGTTACTTGTCTTACTTTAATTCTTGAATTAATGAATTTACCTTCACTGTCTACAGGTTCAGATGCTTGGGCTATAATATATTTATCTTCTTCGTCAGCAGATAAATAATCTACTTGATCTGTTAATTTACCTGTTTCTTTGTCTACTTTTCTGTATGGTGCTTCAATAAATCCATATTCATTTATTCTAGCAAATGATGAAAGTGCTGAAATTAAACCAATGTTAGGTCCTTCTGGTGATTCTACTGGGCATAGTCTACCATAGTGAGTATAGTGAATATCTCTAACTTCGAAACCAGCTCTTTCTCTAGTTAAACCTCCAGGTCCTAATGCTGAAATTCTTCTTTTATGAGTTAGCTCAGATAATGGGTTTGTTTGATCCATGAACTGAGATAATTGTGAACTTCCAAAGAATTCTCTAATTGATGATGATATTGGTTTTGTGTTAATTAATGCTTGTGGAGTTATTGAGTCTAAATCTTGTATTGTCATTCTTTCACGAACAACTCTTTCAAGTCTTGCTAGACCAATTCTAAATTGGTTTTGTAATAATTCTCCAACACATCTAATACGTCTATTTCCTAAATGGTCTATATCATCAATTTTTCCTAAACCATGAGATAAGTTTAATAAATAGCTTATTGATGCTATAATATCTCCATTTGTTATGTTCTTTGGAACTAATTCTTCCATTCTTTCTTTTATTGTGTCATGTAATTTAGCTTCTTCTGTAGTATCAAGTATTGATTTTAATACTTCATAATTTACTAATTCTTTAATGTGTAAATCACTTAAATCTACTGTAACAAAGTTATTTATATCTACTGTTCCATTACCTATTACAGTAACTTTTTTGTCTCCTACTTTTACATTTACAATGTTAATTCCAGAATTTTGAATTTGTTTTGCAACTTCACTTGAGATAACTTCGTCTTTTTCAACAAAAATTTCTCCTGTTTCGCCATCTGATATAGTATCAAATGCAATTTGTCCAGTGATTCTTTCTGCTAAACTTAATTTGTTGTTAAATTTATGTCTTCCTACTTTTGCTAGGTCATATCTTTTTGGATCAAAGAATAATCTGTCAAATAATGTTCTAGCAGCATCTACTGTTGGAAGTTCTCCTGGTCTTAATTTTTTGTAAATTTCAATTATAGCTTCATCAGATTTTTTGATTGGATCTTTATCTAGAGTTGCTTTTAATAATTGTTCTTCTCCAAATAGGGCTAATATTTGGTCGTCTTTTTCAATTCCTATTGCTCTTAATAGAGTAGTTACTGGAATTTTTCTTGTTCTGTCAACTCTTACATAAAATACATCATTGTTATCTGTTTCATATTCAAGCCAAGCTCCTCTTAAAGGCATTACTGTCGATGTAAATAATTTTTTACCTGTTTTTGTATCCATTGTATAAGCATAGTAGCAACTTGGTGAACGTACTAACTGGCTTACAACAACTCTTTCAGCTCCATTAATTACGAATGTAGCTGTGTCTGTCATAAGAGGAAAATCTCCAAGATAAATTTCTTGTTCTTTAATTTCTCCTGTTTCCCTGTTAAATAGTCTTACTTTAACATGTAATTTAGTTGAGTATGTAGCATCTCTTTCTTTTGCTTCTTCTACTGTGTACTTTGGGTTTTCATCCATACGATAGTCTAAAAATTCTAGAACTAAGTTTTCTGAATAGTCTACTATTGGAGAAACATCTCTTAAAACTTCTCCTAATCCTTCGTTAATGAACCAATTATAAGAATCTTTTTGTACTTGAATTAAGTTAGGCATTTCTATAAAGTCGCCTATTTTTGAAAAAGATTTTCTTGTAGTTTTTTCATGTTTAATGTCTTTAACTTGTACCAAAGGTAATCCCCCCTAAATAAATTTAAGCAGACTTTTTATACGACTTGCCCGAAAGTCCTTCTTGCAATATGCCCATTTTATATTTTCTAGCTCCTGCTCTCTAGCCAAAAAGGTTATAAAATAAAGCATATTCAATTCCTCTTTTTAGGCAATTTACATAAATAAACTGAAGAAGGCAAAAGAAAGGTAAACCGACAGTATAGCCGATTTTACCTTTCTATATAAAATTCAATTATTTAATAATTAACGAATTTATCATCTATTAGCCCTCTAGATTTTATTTCCGTACATTTAATATACTTTAATTATTATACAACCTATTGTAAAGGCTTGTCAATAATTTTTGAAATATTTTTAAAGAAAATATGCAGATCATTACTTATAACCTGCATATTTTTTAGTTATATATTTTTTTCAATGTTCAAGCTAAGAGCTTTCTCACTAGTTTTGGTTACTTCCACATATACAGCGGCTTTAGCCCATCAAGCACTACAAATACAAAGCTGAACGGAAACCGTCCGCGGCTGTCCGAATAGTCGGGATCGTCGGCGCTGTAGCGAGAAGACGCTGGACCGTAAGAACCTGAATCGTTGTAACCGCCCCCTCGAGTCACACGGTAGTCAGTGGAGTCCGCTTCCATTGTCCATTCCCAAACATTTCCTGCTAAGTCATATATGTTTTTTACTCGGTAATTATCACTTGAACCACATGTTTTTTTACTAACAGTATAATTTCCTTTTCCTGTTGAATTTGCTACATATGAACTTGATGTATCACATGTTGAAGTTTTATATGCTGGGTCTATCCAAGCCATTATTTCATCCCACTGAGTTCCATATATTAATGTACTTGTTACTCCGTAAGTATTTTTATCTGTATACATTCCTTTTGATTTTGCTACTGCTCCATCTGTTCCTATTTCTGTCATACTTGTTCCCCATGGTACATCTACCCAAGGATTTGCTCCTTTTTTACTTACTACTTTTCCATTCTCATTTCCAGCTTCAAATCTTGCTACATAAAATCCTTTATTTTTTTCTACACTTGCTTTCATAGCGTTATATTCTTCTACTTCACTTGGATATCTAGAACCTTCTGGTGCTGGTTCATAATAACTTGAAATTGATTGTGTCGAACCATTATAGTAACTAGGATATCTCTTAAATTCACTAAAATTCTCCACTGGCACCCATACAAATTGATTTCCTACTAGTCCATCTGCTGGTATATTGGCTTGGTCTGGGTGGCTCTCTTTTGAATATTTATTTTCGTCTGCTTTTGCGTCAGATATTACTATTCCATCATTTTTTGTTCCACCTACATAGTAGAATCCTTTTGGTATTGTTACGCCCTCTACTTGGGTTTGATTTCCACCACCTTGGCTTCCGCCATTTCCATTCATATATTCATCCAAGAAATTTGATACCTTATCTATTTCATCTTGTTCATTTTTACTTGCTTCTTCCCATTTTTGTGTTGCATTCTGGGCTCTTGTAAATATTCCGTTATTTCCTATTGTTAAATTTATTGCTACTGCTGCTAATATTAGTAAAACTATTATTGTTACTACAAGTGCTATTAATGTTATGCCTTTTGCTTCTTTTTTTATCTTTTTAATGTCTAATATTTTCCTATTATTTTTCATTAGTCTTCCTCCTTTTGTTTTTTATACTTTTAACTTATTGTTTATCTATTTTCTTCTTTATATACTCTAAAGTATATTTTGTTGTTTATTTTTATATTTTTATTATACCTATTCATATAAATAGTATTTAAACTTTTTTATTTAGACATTAAGTTTTCAAGGTTCTTTTACTATTTATATTAAATAGATTTAATCATTTATATTTTATACATAATTTTTATTTTTTGCAATACTTTTTTATATTACATTTTTGTTACATTTTTAATAAAAATACTTACGCCCAAAAAAGGGCGTCCCCATTGGGTTTAATC
>CALXKR010000002.1 GCA_944388895.1 uncultured Clostridia bacterium
TTATATCATTTATTTCTATTTCGCCTGATGCATTTGTTGTATACTCTTTAACTGATCCATTATTTACTTTTATATTAAATTTTGCACCTTCTAGTTTTCCTTTGTTTTCTGCATCTTCTTTTATTAACTTAAATTTGTATAAACCTGTTATTTTAGGAATACTAATTTCATGTTCATCTATATAATTTTCTTTAGCTTTTTCTACTATTACTACTGGTTGATTTATTGACAAACTGCTTGCTCCAGTTGTCCACATTGTTTGTTTTGTTTTTAGCATAGTCGTATCAATCTGAATTTTTACCTTTTCTACTTTAGTTGTAATAGGTAATTCTAAATAAAAGTTTTTACCAATTGTAGTTTTTATTTTATCTGTAACTGAAGTTCCTTGTTGTATTTCTTGTTTATTTTCATTTAAAATTTTTATCTCTTGAATTTCACTTGTTCCGTCTGTTATTTTAGCTATAAATTCATAAGCCTCATCACCTATTTGTTCAATTTTATATGGTCCAATAATATATTTATTTTCTTCTATGTTTGCTTTAACAGATTCTGCATTAAGCCTTATTGAACTTTGTTTAGATGTCTCATAAGTAAAACCTGATTGAACCGCTTGAATTGCTCCGTTTACTAAATAACTATAAATTTGATCAATTTCATTATCTACCAAATCTAAACCGTATTTGTCTATTAAAGAAATTCCATCTACGCTTATTTCTACTGTATCTTTACTATTATTATGGTATTCTCCATCTGGATTTGTAAAATACCAAATTGCAATTTGCTGAATACTTTCTAATATGTCATTTACTTCTTGTTCATTTGCTGTTCCATTTCTTAAAAAGCTCTCTTCAGACACTCCTGCATTGTTTAATAAATTTTCTTTTGTTTGATTAGCTATTTCAATTTCTTCAGCATTAGCTCCAATTTTAGCTGGCATATATATATTATCTAATATCCATACTAGTTCATTATATGTTGTCATATTTTCTGGTAACTGCTCTCTGTATGGGCTTTCTATATTATCAGGCGATTTTATATCAAAATATTGTATATAATTAATTATTGAATTGTTATATGATTCTGATCCAAAACCTGGCCCTGCTTTTATACAATAGATACTTGATTTATCATCATTCTCTATCGTTCCTTCCTCATTATATTTAACTATTTTAAATATAGCCTTATTATTAAATTTATATGTTCCGGTTTCCCTTGCAGTTGATTTACCTTTTAGACCTAGATATATTGAACCTGTTGCTGCATAAATACTTGTAATTCCTATTGTTATAAAAATAATAATTAGACTAATTAAATATTTTATTTTTTTCATAATAACCCCTTTTATTTTTTACGAAATTATATATCTTATACTATATATCAAGAAAATATTTTTTTCAACATTTTTTTCAAATATATATAAAAAAAGACCTACTTGGTCTTTTTTTATCTAATGCTTAAAAATTTTATATATTTATTCAATCTTTTCTTTGCTGGTTAATTTTTCTTCAATAAAATCTTCAACAATAACTTTAACAAGTGTTAATATTGGTGCTGCTAAAAACATTCCTAAAATTCCAAAATAAGCACCTCCAACAGTCACAGCAAACATTATTAGTAATGGACTTACTTTTAATGATGAACTTGTTATTCTAGGATTTATTATATTTGCATCTATTTGTTGCAAAATTATAACTACAATACCCATTATTAAGGCTTGTTCCCATCCACCAGTTAGAAGTGTAATAATTATTGCTATTGCCACGCCAAATATTGCTCCAAAATATGGTATTAAATTTGAAATACCTATTAAAGTTCCTAATAATATAGAATATTTTACTCCTATAATGCTCATTGCTATACTTGTTAGTATTGCTACTACTATTCCATCTACTAATTGACTAGAAAGGTATCTAAAGAATATTCCATTTCCAGTTATAAAATATTTTTGATATCTCTCATATCCTCTTTCTGTTAAAACGGCTTTTGCTAGTCTATTTAAAAATCTAATTATTCTTGTTCTTTGTGCTAATATATATACTGAACAAATAACAGCAATAAAAATATTAACTATTCCTTTTATAACACCCATTGCTGATGATAAATATTCTTTTATTCTATCAAAAGTAAAAAATGTTTCAAAATTTGTGTTTTGTAACCAATCTACTACTGGTTTTAATATATTTTCTTGAATAAAAGGTGCAATTGTTATATCTGGGCTATCTGATATAACAGAATTATAATAATTTTGTACATTACTTATTAAATCTGCTATACTTGTGCCTAATGTTGGAATAATAACATTCATAAACCATGCAATAAGTGCTATGACAATTATATAAGTAATTGCTATACTTGTCCCTCTAGCATGCTTTCTTATAAATTTGCTTTTAGATTTTATAAAAATATTTTCTATTTTCTTGCAAGGGCTATATAAAATATATGCTATTAATATACCTTCTAAAAATGGAGCAAGTACACTAAATAAGTTACCTAGCCATCCACCTATTCCTGTAAAATTATCTAACAATTTATATACAATTATTAAAACAATTCCTATTGATACCCAATACAACCATTTTTTTGTACCTAATATTTTTTCTTTTTTCATACACTATACTTCCTTTTAGCCTAATAATATGTTTATAAAAATATCTCTTATTTTAGATCTAACTCAACTGGACAATGGTCGCTTCCCATTACTTCCGTATGTATTTTTGCATCTAATATATTATCTTTAAATGATTCTGAAACTATAAAATAATCTATTCTCCATCCTACATTTTTTTCTCTTGCATGAAACATGTATGACCACCAAGAATATATGTCTTTTTGTTCAGGATACAAATATCTAAATGTATCTATAAATCCTGCTGACAATAATTCTGTCATTTTTCCTCTTTCTTCATCTGTAAATCCTGCACTTTTATGATTTGTTGATGGATTTTTTAAATCTATTTCTTGATGAGCAACATTTAAATCTCCACAATACACAACACTTTTTTTATTAGATAATATAGATAAATATTTTCTTATTTCATCTTCCCATAGCATTCTATATTCTAATCTTTCTAATTCCCTTTTAGAATTAGGAGTATAACAATTTACTAAATAGAATTTTTCAAATTCTAAAGTAATTATTCTTCCTTCTTTATCATGTTCTTCTTTACCAATTCCATAAGTAACACTTATTGGTTTTATTTTTGAAATAACTGCTGTTCCTGAATACCCTTTTTTTTCTGCACTATTCCAATACACATACCTATCTTTAAATAAATTATTAATGTCTTGTGTTAATTGATTTTCTTGCATTTTTGTTTCTTGAATACAAAATATATCTGCATCAATTAATTTATAAAATTCTTCAAACCCTTTTGTAATAGCTGCTCTTAATCCATTTACATTCCACGAAATTAATTTCATTATAATTCTCCTTTTATTTTAAGCACAAAAGGATGGCTTACACCATCCTTTTCTTAATATTATTAGTTTCCAAAATATACATTTCCACCAATATTAATACCATTTTGTTTTTGAGCTGATGTTGCTGCCCAATAAGATCTAAATGATGTATAAGGATGGTTTGTTTTTCCGTCCATTGCATCTGCTACAGCTTGTTTAACATAGTTTGGAACATTACCACCTAAATATTTTACCCAATGGGTATCTATAGAATAGCAATATTGACCAGGTGCTGTTAATTGTTCATACATAGTAGAACCATGTCTTGACCATCTAGAGCTTCTTGTACGGTTTACTGCTGAAGATGCGACAGCTAGTGCACTTTCATAGCTAGATCCACCTTCTTGTCTAACAATTGCCCATATAATTTCTAACTGAGAACTTGATGCAGCAGCACTTCTTGCTGTAACTTGTTTTGTTCTAACTTCTACTATTTTGTTTACTGGTTCTTTAATGATTTCTGAAGATATTTCAGTTTTTTCTATTTCATTTCCATTTTGATATCTAATTCTATATGTTACTTTTTTTAAACCATTTGAACCTGTTTGCACTACTCTATTTTGAGTAGATGAACTTCCGTTTGAAACATCTTTTGTAATTGTTTCATATGGTATTTCTATTTCTTCTGTTACTACTTTTTCTACAATTTGAGTATAACTTGCTAATATTTCTTCTGCTGACATATATTCTTGTTCAGCTTTAGCTTGTTTAGCTCCTTTTGTAATTGTAATTGTTTTATTATCTGTTAAAACCTCATCCATTGCTGGAGTAACAGTTTCTCCATCTAATACAACAATATGATTTTCAGCTAAAATGTCTGATACTTTTTCATTTGTTGTCATGACATTCATTTCATAACCACTTGAAAGTAATATTTTAACTGATGTAAGCTGTTTGTTAGTAGCCATTACACTCATCATACCAGTAATCATTAATACTATTACTGTTATAATAAATATTTTCTTTAGTGAAATGGTTGCTTTTTCATGCTCATTTTGTTTACTTATTCGTTTTCTCATAAAACCTCCTTTAAGTAACACAAGTATTATTATAGCACTTTTTACTTTATATGTCAAATTTAGTGACTATTTCCGCTAATAGCCTATACACATAGCTTTGCTAATTTTGTATACATAACATTTTCTTTTAAACTATATAAACCAAGCCTTTTGTTATACTTAATAAAATTTTTATAAATTTTATTGTTTAATTAAGAATAATATGATATAGTTATATTATATTATATGTAAAGGAGGATTTTATGGGTTGGATTATTTTAGGAATTGTAGTTATCATAGCTATTATTCTTATTGTTATTTATAATAGCTTAGTTACATTAAGACAACGCGTTAATAACGCTTGGGCTCAAATTGAAGTTCAACTTCAAAGAAGATTTGACCTAATCCCTAATTTAGTAGAAACTGTTAAAGGATATATGGCTCATGAACAAGATACTCTTACAAAAGTTACAAATTTACGTACTTCATGGTCTAATGCAACAACAGTAGAAGAAAAAGCCAATTTAGGAAATGAACTTTCTAACACATTAAAAACAATTATGGCAGTAGCTGAAAATTATCCAAATTTAAAAGCTGATCAATCTTTTAATCAATTACAAAATGAAATTTCTGAAACTGAAGATAAAGTTGCTTATTCTAGACAATTCTACAATGACACTGTAACAATGTATAATACTAAATTAGAAACATTTCCATCTAACTTAGTAGCTGGAATGTTTGGATTTAAGCCATCTACATTATTTAATGTTGATAATGATGAAGCTAGAAAAGCTGTAAAAGTAGATTTCGGAACAAATAAATAATTAGCATAAAAAAAGACCTATACTAAAAGTATATGGGTCTTTTTTTATTTTATAAATTATTTAATTTGTATATTTTTAATGCATTTTTATATGTAGTTTTTGCTACCTCTTGAATTGTTAGCCCCTTTACACTAGCTATTTTGCTTGCAATATATTTTAAATTATTTGAATTATTTATTGTTCCTCTTACAGGTTCTGGTGCTAAATATGGGCTATCTGTTTCAATTAAAATTTTATCTAAAGGTACCATTTCTATTATTTCATTAGCATTTTTTGAATTTTTAAAAGTTATTGGACCTGCCATAGATATATAAAAATCTAATTTTAATGCCTCTTTTACTAATTCTCTATTAAGTGGGCAGCAATGAAAAATTCCTTTTTCTTTTACTTTATTTTCTTTTAATAAAGTAATTGTGTCCATAACAGCATCTCTTGTATGAATTACAATTGGCAAATTATATTTATTAGCTATGTCTATTTGCTTTCTAAATGCCTCATATTGAATTTTTTTATCTGTGTCATAATGATAGTCTAGTCCAATCTCTCCTATTGCCAAAATCTTTCCTGATTGCAAATTAGCTACTAATAATTGTTCTAGTTCTTGTATATCTTTTTCGAAATTGTCATTTAAATCATTTGGTGATATTCCTGCAGTTGTATAAATAAAATCATATTTTTTGGCTAGTTCAATATTTCTTTTAGTTCCTTCTAAACTATATCCTGCACTTACAATTTTAGTAATTCCATTATTATACATATCTTTTAAAAGGATGTCTCTTTCTTCTTCAAACTTATTATCATCATAATGTGCATGTGCATCAAAAAATTCCATATCTTTTCCTATCTGATTGTAACAGCTACCATAGCTATTGCATAATCTTTTATATGTGATAAACTAATATCTATATCTGCTATTTTTTGCTTTTCTATACAATATAATTCTACATAAGGTCTTCCATTTTCGTCATTTATTATTTCTATATCTTTCCAACTAATGTCAAATTTATTATTTAGCAATTTAGATATTGCTTTAAATACAGCTTCCTTTGCTGCAAATCTAGCAGCATAATGTTGAAACTTCATAGAGTTTGTTTTTTCACAATACTCTATTTCATTTTTTGTGTAAACTCTATTTAAAAATTTTTCACCTAAACTTTCAATTGATTCTTTTATTCTTTCAACTTCAATAATATCTGTACCTACTTTTATCTCCATACTACATAATCCAATTTCCTAAATTTATTGTCCCTATAATAATTAATACTATCAATAAAATAATTATAATTCTAAACATATTTTCATGATTATCTAATTTAATATTTTTATATAATAAGTCAAATTTATTTTCTACAGAAATATATAATTTTTCTAATTCAAATTTATCTTCCCATTCACTTATTAATTTATTTGCTTTTGCATTATCTGTTATTTTATTATTATATATAGTTTGTACAAATTTAACAAAAAATTGTCTATTTTTATAAAACATGTCTTTGTCTTCCATCTTTTTATCTAATAAATTTAAAAGTATAAACTTATATAATACAAATATATAGCTATAAATTAATTCCTTTTCTTCTAGTGCAATTTTATAAGTTTTACTAGCATCAATATTTATCTTTTCTATATTAGATATATAATTATTTTCTAATATTTCTTTTTCTACATTATTTCCTACTACAAAAGCAATTCCAGTTTCAAAACATATAATTTGTGTTTCTTCTTTTTCAAAAATTGTACAAGGATAGTTATTACAAACTGCAGAACGCATATCTACATCCATTTTGTTAAACTTTTCCTCATCAGTTATTCCAAAAGTCCAAAACATTAGCTCTCTCATTACAGGTAAGTAAAATTTATATAACTTACTATCTTTCTTTTTATTCCATATTTTTACGCCATAGCCTAGTATCATAATTTTTTCATAAAATTCATGTACTCTCTTTGGCTGAATTAATATTGGCTTTATCTTATATGTAATTTTGCTGTCTTTCATTTGTTGTTCCATAATATTCACCTCTATTCATTTTCATCTGTATAATAGTTAGCATTTAAATCAGGTGCTAAATGCCATTTTCCTATAAAACTTATTACTGTATTTTGTGCTAAATCATAAGATGGTGTTACAACAACTTTTCCTGTTTGGTCAATAGCTCCCCATTTACCATCAATTTTTACTGCTGAATATCCATAATCATTTTGTTCTGTTGCATCATCATAAATATAATCAACAACAACAATTCCATTTTTATCCACAAAGCCATATTTTCCATCTTTTTTAGATAAGAATAATGTGTTGCTTAAGAATATTTCTTGAGATGTCTTACTTTCTAACTTAAAGTTATAGTATTTATATTCATTGCCTTCTCTAACTTTAAGATATCCCTTAGAAGAGTTAATTTCTGAAACAATTCCTGTAGCTTTTACTTCAAAATTAGTATTTAATAAATCTGTGTATCCATCTTCTTTATCAGCTTCAATAAAGTTTTCGTCTTTCATATATATTATATTTGTATATTTAAAATCTACTTTTGTTTCATTACTTAAGTTTATTATTCCATATTTTCCATCTTTTTTTGCTATATAGTTTCCATCTACTATATAACTTAAATCCTCATAATTTGTTTCAATTTTTGTTTCACCTGCGGAATTTATTACTCCATATTTTCCACTGTTTTCTACTATTATATTTTCTCCATCTATACTTACTGCTTTATTAAATTTATTACTTAATTTTACCTCTCCATTAGAATCAATTAGTTCTAAACTTCCATTTTCTTTTACAACATACATATTATTTCCATATATATTTAAAATTTCAGAATATTTGCATTCTAAAATTTGTTTCTTGTTGTAATTTATTAAACCGTAATTTCCATTTTCATCTTTTACAATGTATCCATCTTCATATTTATTTGTTAGAGGTTTTATTTCTGTATATAAGTTATCTATAATTATATTTCCACTATTATCTACTAGTCCATATTTTCCATCTTTTATTGTAAGTAAACTATTTTTTACTCCTTTTAGTGGAGTTATTGAATCATAATTACAAGCTAAAAGTTCTGTTCCCGTAAAGTTAATTAATCCATATTTACCTTCTTTTGAAACTTTTAAAGCATTTACATCATAACTTACTATATTATTGCTGTCTATATTTTGTAATGCCTCTACTTTTTCATAACCTGAAAATAGTGTATTTGATTTATTATCTATTGCCTTTGATTCATAAGTTCCATTTTCTAAATTAACATTAGATTGACATATAAAAACAGGCTTTGTTGCATCTGGAATTATAATCATATCTTCATAAGTAGGCTCTATAATGGTTTCTCCTTTTGAATTTATGACTCCCCATTTTCCTCCAGTATATACTGTAATATATGAATTTGTAACAACCTTTGTTTCCGCCTTTTCATCTGGTGTTGCAAATTTAACAATTAAAACAATACACATAATAATTACAGCTATTACAATTAAAACTGCAATAACCTTTTTTATATTTAATTTTGGTTCTCCATCATATCTTCTACCTCTACTTGCCATTTTTACCTCCATACTTTTCTACTTATATACTATATCAGTTTTACAAGTATTTTTCAAGAGATTGCTATAATTAATAATAAAATTCTTTAATTGCATTTAACTTTTCACTTGACGTAAAAATAAAAATGCCATCAAAGGCATTTTATCTTTTTTTATTTACTTTAAAAGCTATTACACTCATATCATCTTTTGCTTTTCCAAAGTCATTATCTATAGCTTCATGTAAAATAATATCTGCTATTTTTTCTGGGCTATCTGTTTGAATTTCTTCTAATAGATATTTAATCCATAACTCTTTATTGGCATATTCTTTATTTGATTCTATAATACCATCACTGCAAATTACTACAATATCTCCATTTTCTAAATCTTTGTCATATGTATCTATATTTATTTCACTCATAATTCCTGTTGGTAAAGAGTTCGATTTTATTATTGTAACATTTTTGTTTCTCTTAACATATGTTGGACAAGCTCCATTTTTTAATATTTCCATTTTTCCGGCATATAAATCTAATATTTGTATATCAAGTGTTGCATACATTTCTTCTTTATTAGCATTCATAATTGCTGCATTAATTAGATTTATTGATGTTTCTTTATCAAATCCTGAGCTTAATAATCGTTCTAACATACTAATAGCAATTTTACTATTTTTACTTGCTTCTAAACCTGAGCCCATACCATCACTAATAGCAAGTAAATATTTTCCATCTGCTAATTTTATTTGAGAAATACTATCTCCTGAAACAATTGAGTCATCTTTTTTTGCTTTGGCTACGCCTACTTGTAGTAGATATTTATCATCAGATATATATGTATAACTACACATGTTTTTATTTAAACGTATTCCGCATTGTTGATCTTGTAAGATAAATTTGTCATCCAATACTTTTGAAATAATTTTATCTATTTGTTTTACTGGACATTTTTGTCCATTTTCATTATCACAAATATTTGTATAAACAGTTGCTATTTTTCTTCCTGTGCTTTCTTCTTTTACGGATATATCATTTACAGCAATATCCCTTTCGTTTAATAATGATTTTATTTCATTTTTTTCTTGTTCAAATTTATCTACATCCTCTTTTATTCCAGTTGCGATATTACTAATTGCTTTTGAAACATTTTGTAATTGTACAGAAACATTTTTGTTGTTTTCATCCATCTTTTTTTGCCATATAAAATTATTTTTACTAATTCTATATGCTGTATTAATAGCTTTTATCATTTCTCTAATTTCTTGTAGTTCTGCATCTTTTATACTTGGATTTTCTGAGTTTAGTAAATAGACATTATGTTTTGCAAATATACTTATTATTCCATTATCAGTCATAATTCCATTTTCTAACAAGTTTTGTAATATATCTTCTATTATGTTTCCTTCATTGTTATATATATCATCATATAATATATTACCTTCTAAGCCATCTAAGCCATTTAAAAGCTCATCTTCAAATATTTCCAAATTATTTTCATAAGAATCATTGTTTTGATAATTTTTAGCCATCTCAGATATAGTTTTAGATATGCTATTTAATTTAGTTAAAGTTTCTTCGCTTCCTTCTAAGTTTCTTCCTGCTGGTGGTAATAATTTTGTAGTTGGAATAATATCTTCAATTTTTATTTTGGTTTGTTTTGGAACAAATAATAGCCCTACTGATGCAATTAATATTTCTTGAAATAAAATGATATTTTCTAATCCACCATTTGAGGCATATGCTACTGCAATATTACCTAATATAAATCCTACTATTACACCAATTTTTCCAAATTTATTAAGTAACCCTGCTATCATTCCTGATATAGCATAAGCAGCAATTAAAATTTCTTCTTCTCCACCAATAATACTTAAAACTACACCTACTGTAATTCCACTAGTTGCACCTACTAGTATTCCATTTCTCCATCCTAAATATAAAACTAGAAAAATACAAATAATATTTCTTAATGAAAATGAAAATATAGTTATATTTTGAAGTGCTGAAACTGCTATTGCAATTAATAAACTAGCTCCAATTACTTCTTCTACTGTAAAAACTTTTTTTATTCCGTACTCACTTATTACTGATATTGAATTAACAAATATTTTGTAAAAAATATAGGTTGTAATACTTATCATTATAGCAGCTAATAAGTCATAAAAATAAAATCCAGTGAATAATATATATACTAGTTGTACAGCAAATACAGAAAATGCTAGGTGCCCACCTATTTTTATTTTTTCATTACTCTCTTCTGCATTTCTTTTTGGTTTTGTTAAAACTACTAGTAAAAGTACTAATAATGAACTTACTACATACATTAACAATCCATTTATGCCAAATTTTATACTGGTTCCTATTAAACTTACTATATAAACCATTATTAATGGCAATCCTCTACTTATACTAGCTGCAACTAAAGCTAGTCCAAATGGAGCAATTATTGATTCTCCAAACCCTACCATTGAAATAAAAAGAGTTAATATGTATACAAAGAAATTTTGTATAGTAAATATTTTTTTTAAAGCTCCTTGATAATTTTTTGTCTCTATTTCTTGTACGTTTTCATCAAATCCTAATTCTTTTGAAATATTTTGTAACATCCTTCACACCTCTTACCTTTTTTATTTAAGAACATTTTAATACTTGTCTATTAATTTTTTTGTCAAAATTAGTCCCTAAACTAAAAAAAGTATCATACATTTTGTGATATATTTTTACTTATTTTACCCCAAAATGCCTTAAATTTCAATATATTTGTAAAAAAAAGCAGACTAGATTTCTAGTCTACTTTTTTATTTTATTTTTTTAGCACTTTTTTTCTAATTAAGATTACACTTCCTCCAATTAGAATTGCTATAGATAATCCTAAAATAATCCATAAAGTATAATTTCTATTTGCACCTGTTGGTGGTAAAATTAATACTTGTTGTGAACTATCTGAGTCAACCTCTGTAGGTGTTACTAAATCTGCTTTTGTATAAATTCCTTGTTCTGGAATAGTTGGGTCTCCTGGTCCCTTACTTTGGTCTGCCATTGGTTGGTTACCAACTACAGAGAATTTTAATCTTCTACCTTTATCGTTTGAAACTTGAACTATTTCAGATAAGTTATTATATACCATGCTATCATCACCACTGTCTGGTGTTAATGTTGAAGATAACATCATATGTGTTTCTGTGCTTGATTTTTCTAATCCAGTTTTTTCTGGATATAAAGCTTCATTTCCAAGAGCTTTTGTTGTAACAATTGCATTATAAGTATTTAATACAGTTTCATATTTTGAGTTTACTAAATCAGTATCATCTCCTGCAAGAGAACCATTATTATCACTCTTAATTAACTCTCCAACTGTTCTAATTGACCAATCTGTATTGTTACTATTTGTTGGTAAGAATTGTAGGTTATTAGATACATAATCTATAACTGTATCAGCTGTTGTTTTAGATATGTTGTTAGCTCCAGTATTATTTGTTTTTCCTGTATAGTAGAATTGATTGTCTAAATAATCTACTTCACCAATATTTGTAACTTTAAATGTATACATTAGCTCTATTCTAGCTCCATACATTAATTCTTCATCCATATATGTTTGAATTAATTCTGGAACACTTTCTGAGTTTGGTCCTATAGTTACGCTTATTAATCTATAAGCTGGGCTACTGTTATTTGGAACACCTTGGTAAGTTTGACTATGTCCTGTATGTTTTGCATAAGGAAGGTTACTTACAGTTTTTCCTGTATCAAATAAAATTGTTCCATCTGCAAGTGTAATCTTTAAGTTAGATACTTCCTTATTCATTTTTAATTGTGCTATAGGTCTTTCAGAAAGTCCTAAGTCAATATCTTCGATTACATAACTCATACCATTGTTTGCATCTTGTCCCTCTGTTCTCTTTTTGTTGTATTCTATTTCTGTATTAATTACACCGGTTTGAGAAACACCTGCTGTATTATCCATTAATTCTTTAATCATATTTACTTGTTCGTTTGCATCTTGCTTTGTACCTACTTTTAATCCAGAAACTAAAACCTCTGATCTATTGTTTTGAAGAGTTTGATGGTCTTCTGTATCTACTCCTGAAATTCCTTTTGAATAATTATCTGAGTTGTCTCTAATATTTTTTACATCTTTTGCATCAGAAATTCCAGATTTTGTAGCACTTTCACCAATGTCATAATAATACATTACACTCTTATCTTTTCCATCTACATTTGATTCTCTTCTCCATACATAATCACTTGTTTTGTTATTTGGAGTTGTAATATTGTAGTTTTGTTTATCATAATTTGTAAATCCATTTACCCCATTATATGATGTATTTTGGTTTACTCCGACTTGGTATGTTGTACTCTTATAATCTTGACCATTATATGATTTTGCATTTAATCCGTTTGTTGAAATAAATCCTTTTTCTCCATTTACTTCTGCTGTAATTCCATTAGCATTTAATAAGTCAACAACTTCTTTTCCTTCACCATCTGAACTTGTTAATACAGTTTGTGTTGTATCTCCATATATAAATCTAATGAAGTAATCTCCAGCTGGAATTCCTTTAAATGCATATTGTCCATCTTCAGTTATTTCATAACCTCCAATTGCAGTTGCACCTGGTCCAGTTATAATTGGTGATACAGTTCCTTTTTGTCCACTATAGTATCTTATGCTTCCTGAATCAGCTGTACTATTTACATCTACCCAAGTTCCATTTTCATACTTTTTAGCATACCATACATATTCACCTAAATAATTTCCTGTTGGACGACCTGCATTATTTGGATCTACTTCTTGGATAAGTTCAACTAATTGTACAGTTACACCATTTATTTTTGTTTCATTAGAATCCCATACACCATTTCCTACTACAGCACTATCTGAAGCTTGATTTCTTTCATCTTCATATACATATCCTGTGAATGTTCTTTCTTCATTATCATTTTGAGGGAATACTAATTTAATATTTGGTGCTTTATCTGTATCATCCTCTGTTCTATTTGTAAGAGGGTTATCTGTTATTATTAAGTTTCCATTACTATCTAAGTCTTGAGAACTTAAGCTTCCAACGCTTGAATCCCTATCAATTGTACCTGCTGGTTTTCCACTTACATCTTTATCAATAGTATTATTGTTTCCATCTAAGTAATCTGGTATTTTAGCTGGGTTATTATTTCTATTTTCTTTATAGTAAGTTGCGTATCCATTGATTTCTGCTAAGTTACGTTTTCCTACTCCTTTTTCTTTTCCAGTTAATACATCTACATCCATTTGAACTCTTCCGTCCATGCCATTTTCATCAACGTGAGTTTTTACTTTAAATGTCAAATAAATGTATGCCATTCCACCATTTGCACTTATTTTACTATTGCCATTATCATCAGTTATTCCTGATAAATATAATGATTTATAATAATTTGTAAGAGTTGTATCAGCTTTTCCATTATTAAGAGTGCTGTTTGTACTTACATTTAAATTTGCTTTCTTTTCAGCAGCTCTATTTCCAACATAGGTATTTTCTTGAATAATTGGATTGTTTGCAATATATTCATATTCGTTTGAATCATAATAGTCAACTATTTCATTTATAACCGTATCATATGATTGTGATTGATTTCTAACTACAATTCTATATGTTACATATACTTGTAAATCTTTAGCATCTGTTCCACCATTTGCTCCATATATGCTTCCATCATATAAATATTCAGATTTACGTATTTCTCTAGTATAATTGTGAGTTCCATTATATAAATAGTCTCCCACTCTTACAGTAATATTCCATGCCCCATCATCATCAATGTTTGCATCTTTTTTATTATACATATATTCTTGAGTTTTACCATTTACAATAACAGTTGTTTTATATACGTCCTTTTGTAAAGCTAAGTCTGCAGTTTCCCTTAGATATAATCCAAAGTCTACATTTCTACTTTGATCTCTATAAGGTGTATATAAATTATCAAACCCAATAGTTGATCCACCTTGTGGATTATTAACATCTAATAATGTAAATTTATTTTGTTCTGGATAATTTACTGTATATGAGCTTAGTAAACAATGGTTAATATATGTCCATATGCTATTTTGTTCACTAGTTGGTACTCCTAATTTAGCTAGCTCATTTTTAAATGTACTTTCTATTTGTGCATATGTTTTTTCTGTAGTATTTATATTAGTATAAGTATTATCCATTGTGTCTTGATTTGATGAATTATAGTTTCTATTTAGCACTGCAAGTTTTTGGAAAATGTCAAGTGCATCACAGAATCTAAAGCTTCCTGCATTATCTGCGGTATTTGCTTGTCCATTATTATATGAAATAAAGTTTCCATTTGAATCTTTAATCTTTTCATAATAACTATATGCTTTATACCAATTTCCATTTATTTGATAATTGTTTGGAGATGAGCTTATATTTAAGAATTTATTATTAAAGCTTTCTCTTTCGTTATCTCTTTCTTTTGCAGTTGAATATCCACCGCTCAAATCATTTTTATAATAAGTATCTTGATATACCATTCCATTATAAGTGAATTTTATATAATACTTATGTAATGGATTAAGCTTTTTAAATCCATAAGCTCCATTTGAGTCTGTAGTTGTACTTCCTACTAATTTGCCTGTATTAGCATCATAAAGTTCTACGCTAATTCCACCAAATTTAGATTCACTTCCTGAGTCAAATCTTCCATTCATCTTGCTTTCTTTATTTAGGTCACTAATTTCTTGCCATACATATCCACCAATATACATGTCTATTCTTTGACCTTCAATAGAAGCAGACCAGCTTGACCAATTTGGAGTACATCCGTAAACTCTAATCATCGGTTGAATATAGTTTGTTATTCCAGAAGCATTAGAATCACTAACAGTAAATGGATTTGTAGTTACTAAATCAGTAAATTCTGCATCATCTAAGTCTGTATCGTTTTCATCAGAATGAGTTACAGTTCCAGAATAGTTGATTGGAATTTTCCATGATTTTCCTTCTTTAGTTGATACTACAGTAACATAACCATGAATATTTGTAAATTCCCAATGATCAAATACAGTTTCAGTTCCTACTTGAACATAAGCCCAATCCCATTTATCAGTTTGTACTTCCTTCCATACCCAGTCATATACTGGGTCTTCACGTGTTATTCTACTTCTAGTAGAACCTTCATATGTATATGTTAAATTGTAAAAGTCTAAACTTTGAGGAAGATATTTGGTTGTAGATCCACTCATACTACCTATAAAATCTATTTGTATTGTAAGTTTTCCTGTATTACTAATATCTCCTCCATTAGAAGGATTAAATTCAATATAAAATGGAGTTTCGTTTACAAAGTCTGGAAATGGAATTTGTGATCCAGAAGATCCTATAAATTTAGCATTACCTCCATTTATTCCACCAATTCCTGAAAATCTAGCAAATCTATTACCTTCTGAAAATCCTTGATTTCCACTTCCTACAATTTCGTTATATAGTATTTGCTTTGCCTCAGCATCTCCGGCATTAGCTCTTAAATAATATGGTCCTACAGTATATGTACCACGGCTTTGATTTACCATTACTTTTAAATCACCTTTACTAAGTGTGAATAAATTATTTCCTACTTGAGAAAATATTTTATAATATACTGTTCCATATTGATAAGATCTTGCTTCTACTGTATTTGAACTTCCTGCTGTACTTTGTGATGCTGCACTTGCTTCAAGAACATTAGATGAATTTCCCCATTGTCTTGAAGACCATACGACATTTTGTAGTCCTGGTCCATCTCCTGTTCCCATCCAAGCGGCATACGCTGTAGATTGTTCTGGAGTTCCAACAGAACTTTCAGAAAAATTCATTGTTGTTTCTATTGTTCCATTTGCAGTAAATTTTAAAGCTTTACCCTGGTTCATACATAAAATATCTGGGCTAATCATATATGCTTGTGGTTGATACCCAAAGCTAGCTGCTTGTACTTTTCCTTGAATTAGAAAAATTGCAATTATACTAACAATTAAAATTAATATTTTCTTATATATTTTTGTCATATATTCCCCTCCTTTCTTTTTATATTTTATTTAATATTCTTTTTTTGATAACATACACAGCTAAACCAATTATAGCTAGTACTCCTAAAGTAATACCTATAAAAGATGCAACTTCTTTACCAGTTCCTAATGTAATTAATAAGTCTGCATAAGATATATCATCTTCTCCATCTTGTTTATTTCCTGGAGTAGAATCTTGATCTTTCATTCCATATTCATTGTAATCTTTGCTTATTTCAACTTGATTATGTACTGTACCAGTATTTTCTCCAGTCATTTTTCTAGTTAAAACTAAAGTTATATTTTTACTTTCACCTGGTTGAATAATTGTATTTGCTAAACTTGTATTATATGCATTTCCGTCATTTGCTAGATACCAGCTACCATTTAATTCTGAATTAAATTCCATTCCTTCTGGTAAATAATCAACAATTTCTTTTGCATATCCAGGAATTTCTCCTTCATTTGTAATTACAATGTTATATTCAACAAGTACTGTTGTTGATTCAATGTAAGTATTATATAAACTTACTGCACCAAATTGTTTATTAACATCTTGAGTTATTGTTTCAAGTTTTGGATTTGTAGCAGTTACTTTAGCTACAGTTTTATTAATACTTAAATCAAATTTCTTAACTTTGCTTAAACCTAAGTCAATGTAATAAAAATTACTATTTTTTACAATTAAATTATCTGTTGCAGCAACTTGCTTTCCATCTAAAGTTGCATTAATAAAGTCTGAATTTTCTGTATCTGAACTTCCTTCAGCATGGTAAGTTGTTAGCATATAAATATTTGTATCATACTCAGCTACAACATTATATTTTCCTGGCTTTACATTATTGAAAGTATATTTGCCATCTTCTCCTGTTGTCATTACTAAATCATTTCCTGCTATATCCTTTGCTATATTTCCTTTATTAGCATCATATAACATTACTTTAATATTAGAAAGTTTTTGTTCACTTGAACTTCTTTTTCCGTTATTATCTTCATCTAACCAAACATTTCCTGTAATTTTATATGCTCCTTCTTCTGTAGGTTCATCTGTTCCTTCATCTGGATTATATATTCCGGTTCCTTGAATAGTTAGCTTAACAGAATTTACTTCAACATCTGCACCATTTAATATTTTTAGTGTAGGTTTATTTTCTACAGTAATTTCCTTACCTTTTTCTATTGTATCTGCTTTTGCTTTTATTGTTGCTCTAGCGTTTTCTCCTGCTTTTAATGTAAAGTTTGTTCTAATAAATCCTGCTGTTGCATTAGCTACTTCATTTCCATTTACTACAAGCTTATAATCTTTAAGTTGTAATTCTTTTGGAAGTGTATCTTCTAATGTTAAAGATACATCTACATCTCCTCTATTTTCTATATCAATATAAAATTCAAGTTGATCTGTATCTAGCATTATACCGTCTGGAATATTAGTTAGTTGTTCAGCATATATATCTACTTTTGATGAATAATATATAACAGAATTTGAAAATACTTCATTTCCTTCATCGCAAGTTCCACTTGCAACTACCTTAGCATCACTTGCCAAATCTCCAGTAACTTTACCATAAAATTGCATATATACTGTTTCTCTTGAAGTTAATTTACCTACAGGATAACTAAGTATATTTTTTTCTTTGTCATAATATTCTTGATATTCAGTTCCTGAATATTCCATTCCTTGTGGGAATTTTAAGTTTAGAACAGTATTATTCTTTTCATCTCTATTTACATTTTTCATAAATATTCTAAAAGAAATTTGATCTCCAACAGATACCTTTCCCTCTTTATTAGCAATTAATTGTAAATTCAAAGTTCCTTTAGTATTTTTCATTACATATTCAAAATTTTGTTCTTCAGTTTGATCAGAATCTAGTTTGAAAGTTGTAACTATTAAATGTTCTGTAGTTTCTTGACCTTCAACTTCTGAAATAATTTCTGTATTTCCAACATTAAACTCAATTTCTTTTTCTTCTCCAGGAGCTAATTTTTCTATTGTTTCAGTTTGCTCTTTAATATCATAATTTAGAACATATTCTCCTGGATCCCCAATAGATCCTTCTTCATATACTAATGCAGCTAACTCTTCTGGCATTAGTTGTGTAACTTTGACATTTGTAGCTTCTTTATCTGATTCATTTTTTACTTTTACTTTAAACTTAATATATTGTCCTTCTGTAATATTTCCATTATTTGAAATAACTTCTCCAGTATTAAAATCATATGCTGTTATTTCTGATTTTACTTCTGGTTCTAATCCTGTTGTTATTCCAACAGGTGTAGCTCCAACTACGTTTTGCTTTTCTCCTTCTTCTGCATTATTATTGTAATAAATTGCAAAATTTGATTTAACTGTATTTTTATATTGTAAATTAGCTGGAACTTTTACATTATAACTAAATGTAAATTCAGTTCCATTAGTTAATGTATTTGGTATTACTATTAAATATGATTTTGCATCTTCACTATATTCTTGTGACCAAGCATTTTCTTCTTTTTGAAAATCTGAATCTGCATTTTCATTTGTTGAATAGAAAACAGGAGCATTTATTCCTTCTAATGATATTTGGCTATTAAGTTTTGTATCAAAAGTACTTCCTAAGTCTTCACCAGTTGCAACATTTTTATTTCCCTTATATGGTATTCTTCCTAAAATTGCTACTCCACTAGCATCAAATCCTAAATTATTAACTACTGTACCTGTAATTTTCATTGTTTTTTCTGAAGAATTAGCTACAATATTTCCAATGCTTTCTTTTCCTTCTTGTGAAGTAACTGTCTGGTCTTCATTATATCCGCTCATACTATTTGTAATAACAAATTCACTTGGTGCTACCACAGTAACTGGAGTTTCAACAGTATTTGTTGTTGCTTCTTTTTCTTGAGTAGCAGTATTGTTATTAGTATAGTTTAAGATAACATTTGATTCTTTATTTGGTGCTAAATTATCTAAAGTTAAATCTGTAACTAATCTAACAACTGTTCCATTTGAAGTTGCTTGTGTTGCATATTTAGTTTGTAGTCCATTTAATGATAAATAAATTTTATTTCCTTCAACTTTAAATTCATTTTGAACTAACTCATCTTCAAATAATAATTTTGCATCTTTTAAATCAATATTCTTAACTTCTTCTGGTAATTCTATACTTAATTCAGGATTTTCATATAAAGCATCTGATATATCATTAGTTTCTAATGTAGCAGTAATTATTACATCTTCATTTTTTACTACAGTAGATAAGTTTTTGTTACTAATTTCTATACTAGCTTTTGAAGTAGGTTCTTCCAAAGCAATTTCACTTATAGTTTCTTTATTAACAGCAATCTTTGTTGATAGCTTATTAAAGTCTTGCATTTGATTTTTAGTAAATGGTAATTCACCTTTTATTGCTTTATCAACTCTAAGTGATATATCTCCTTCAGTAATTGGTTTACTCAATTCAATGCTTATTTTAGATGCATTTACATCAATAGATAAATTATCTTTATTAATAGTTCCAATTAAACTACCATCTTCATTATTAATATTTATGTACCCATTCTCTCCAAGTATTTTTATAAATTCATCATATGTTGTACTAATTTTCTTATTATATACATAGTTACTTACTTCTGTTTCATTTAAGAAAGTTCCTGTTTCTTTTACGTTTATTTTGTCAAGTGCTTCTACTAATCCTACATTAATTTTATATGTTTGAGAAAAATCAGTTTCTTTTTTATCTTGTGCATTTATATTGTTATACATATATCCTTTATTAATAGAATTTGTATCATTAATAATTTCTGTATTAACAATATCTCCAATTTTTCCATCTATTTTATACTCATTTTCAGTTGTTTCATTTTGTGCAATTTGTCCATTTACTAATAAAACGTTAGAACTTACTTTTGTAGAAATAGTTGTAGCTTCTTCATTCATGTTTACATCATATAAATATGTAATAACAAAACTGTCTGCTAATTCTTTATTCCAAGCTATATTTCCTTCTTCGTTTTGAGAATTAGTTGTTTTTATTGTAACTGTTCCTTCTTGTTCATCATATTTCCAATCTTCATTTGAAAAAGAAGTTCCATCATTTTTTCCGTTTGTATTACCAGTACTAATTGCTGAAACTATTATTTCACTAGGTTTGTATCCTGATAATTCTGGAACAGAAATTTTTATTTCTTTATTATCTATTGGTAATTTAGAATCTTTTAACTTGTCCTTTACTATTACACTTAACATTGTTTTGTTATTATATGTTAAATATCTAATAACATTTTGAGAAATTTCTGTAGTTAAGTTTTCTTCTGAAATACTCCAAGATAAATTTAAATCAATTTCTTTTTCTATTTTTCTTTCCTTATTTTTTTCATTAACATATGTTGCATTTAAAGTAACTTTGCTTTCTTTATTAAAGTAATCTTTAGAAATGCTTTCATTTTTTTCAAAAGTAATTGGTATAGCTATTTCAATATTTTCACCTGCATTAATTTGGTTAAGCTCTAATTTTGTTTCAGTTATATTTTTAATTCTTGAATCATTTATATTTGCAGTATTAAAAATATAATTATTATTTTCTAAATTAATAACTATATCCTTTAAATATCCTGTATTTAACACACTTAAATTAAAATATACTTTGTTCTCTGTGAAATCCAAATTAGCATTATAAACATAATTATCTTTTGAATCTTCATTTCCTAATGTTGCATTAAATTTCACATTTTCTTCACTTGTATTTGCATTTTGACTTAACAAATCGGCTGCATATACACCAGTTGTTATAAACTGAAATCCAGCCAATGTGAATATAAGTAAAATTGCTAAAAATTTGCTAGTTACTTTTTTCATTATAACCTCCTATTTTTTCGAATTAACATAAACTAATTATACTATATTTTGCTTGTTAATTCAAGGTTTTAACAACATCTTTTGGCATTTTGCCATACTTTTTTAGCCACTACGAGCTAATTGTTTTATATATAATAAACTTATATTAAAATTTAATCAATATCATATTTTTTATTTTTTTGTTTTTGCCGTTTATGGGTATACGGAAACAGCTTTTTTCATACTTTTATTAAATTTTCTTTACAAAAGTGTAACAAAATGGATTTAAGTGAATATAATATTATATATAAAAACTAAGTACGCGTAAGCGATTTTAGTTGTAATATAAGGAGGATACAAGTATGAATGATAATGATTTTAACAATATGTTTAAGAAAGCTCAAGAAATGATACAAAATAATCAAATTCCAGATGAATTAAAAAGTATGGTAGCAAATATGCAAAAAAGCTCAAATAGTGCTAATAATAATTCAAAATATAATATGAATACTAATCATTATCAAAATTCAAATTCTTATAATTCTTCATATAATAAACCAGATAATAATAAATATAAAAATACATATTCTCCTAAAACAAATCAAACACAATCTAATCAATCAAATAATCTAAATAATATTGATATGAATAAATTAGGAGAATTATTAAAAAATTTTCAAAATAATAATAGTTCAAATAGCAATAATTCAAATAATGATTCTAACAGTATGCCTAATATTGATATGGAAACAATGATGAGAATTCAAAATGTAATGTCAAAAATGAATTCAGCAAATAGTAATGATGATATGTCAAGATTACTTATGTCTCTTAAGCCATATTTAAGGGACGAAAAAAAAGGAAAAATTGATGAATATATAAAGCTTATAAAAATGGGAAAGATGACTCAAATGTTTGAGGCTTTTGGTGGTGATAAGAAATGAATTTAATACCCATAAACGATGATGGGGTTATTGACATATTTGGTTTTAAATTGCATACAGATGACATATTAATTATATTACTTCTTTTTATATTATATAAAGAAGATGTAAATGATAAATTTCTTTTTATAGCTCTATTACTATTACTTTTAAGCTAAAAAATATGTTTTATTAAGAAATTGAGTTTTCAAATCTTAATAAAACATATTTTTTATTCCATATCTATAATTCCATCATCATTTATATAACAATAAGAATATCTTTCAATATCTATTTCCTCTCTTGATCTTTCTTTAATCATGCTTGCTATTCTAACTTGTGGTGATTCAATTGTGTGAGCAGCAATAATTGCTTTTTCATTTCCTTTTGCACCTGCATGTGCCATTCCCCTAAGTGCACCTACTACAATAATATTATCTTCTGCAATTACTTCTGCTCCGTCATTAACATCTCCTAAAATTGCTATACTTCCTTCAAATTCAATTTTTTGACCTGACCTTAAAGAGCCTTTGTAAAATTTAGTTTCAGAAGTTTCTATATCTTTTTTAAAAGTTTTCTTTATTCCATGTAGCCCTAAGGTTCTAGGTGTTTCAAAATCTACTCTGACTTTTAGTTCTTTTTGTATTAAATTTTGAATATTGTCTATTTCTGATAATTTTAAAATTTTACCAGTAACTAATATTGGAGTTCGTGCCTCTTGATAAAATCTTTTTAAATCTGGCAATTTTTCCTCTAATTCGCTCAAAACATCAGTTATTATTGCATCATCTTTTATTCTAATAATTATATTGTCTTGTTTTAATAAAATACTTATATTTCTAATCATATTATTTCCTCTACATTATATTTAGTTTTATTTCTTCTATAAACATTTTATCTTACTGTTTGCATATCCGAGCTTGCGGTCATATCTTCTGTAACTGTTTTTGAATTCATTCCTAAATATTGAGCAAATATTTCTCTTGCAGTAGGAGCTGTATAATTTCCGTGTTGTCCGTCTTTTACATATACGGCTACTGCTATTTCTGGATCATCATATGGTGCAAAACCTACAAACCAAGCATTTGCGTTTCCTACTAAGTCTGTTGATGCAGAACCAGTCTTTCCTCCTACTTCTATATCAAAATCTTTGAAATATGTGTAAGCAGTTCCTGATCCGTCACTAGTAACACCTTTCATACCTTCTTTAATAGCTTTATAATTTTCTTCACTTATACTAATATCTGATCCACTATTACCACTAATACCTAATTTATCATTTACATATGAATTTATTTCTTCCTTTGATACTTCTGTTCCATCTGCTTTATTTATTGATTTAATTAGTGTAACATCAAGATTTTTTCCACCATTTGCAATCATAGCTGTATATTTTGCCATTTGTAAAGGAGTAAAAGCATTATTTAATTGTCCTATTGCCGCTTGAATCGTATATCCATCAACCCAAGGGCTCATTGTATCTTTAGAAGCAAGCACACCTTTTTCTTCTCCAGGAAGTTCGATTCCCGTTTTTTGTCCTAGTCCAAATGCTGTTGCAACTTGAGCTAGTCTATCAATTCCTGTTCTTCGCCCAGTTTCATAAAAGAAGTAGTTACAAGACTTTTCAATTGCTTGAGTAATATTTAACCATCCATGTCCACTTCTTTTCCAACACACAGGTTGGTAATCTTTATAATAAGTATATTTTCCTGTATCATTTATTTTAGTATTGACGTCTATTGCTCCACTTTCTAATCCGGCAATTGCTGTTACCATTTTAAATGTAGATCCTGGTGGAGATATAGAACTTATTGCCTTATTAATAAGAGGATGTCTACTATCATTTAAATAATTATTCCAATTTTCAGTACTTATTCCATCTACAAATAATGAAGGATTATAATTAGGATAGCTTGCCATTGCAAGTATTTCTCCAGTTTTTACATTTATAACTACTGCTGCACCTTCTGAAGCTGTTTCTGCTCCAGGAAGTTCACCATTTTGCATCATTTCAATATTATGTGCTAAAGCATCTTCAGTAATTTTTTGTAAGTTTGCGTCTATTGTAAGCATGATATCATTTCCTGCAATAGCTTCTTTTGATGTATATTCATCTGTAACTATTCCGTCAACAGACATTCCAATTTGTTTTATACCATCAGTTCCTTTTAAGTATTTTTCAAAAACTTGTTCTATTCCACCTTTTCCAATAATATCGTTTTGATCATATATTTCAGGATTTTCTTTTAATTCTTTTTCTCCTATTGGCCCAACATACCCTAAAATATGAGAAGCAAGTTCCCCATATGGATAATATATAGTTGGTTCAGATACTGTGTTTATTCCTGGAAAGCTTGAACCCATCTCATTTATCTTAGCCAAGCTAGCATTACTTATATTTGATGCTAATTCTACAGATTTTGTATTACTATAACCATCTTTTTCTATTTCATATCTTAAAGTTATGATTTTTCTAGTATCCTCTATATTATCATTATTTATTTTGTATCTTTCTTTAAAATAATTAAAACAAGCTTCTGCATCATAGCTACTATCTATTTTGTTAGCCGTTTTAAAATTAGTTGCAGTTTCCTCATTTTTAAAACTAAACGGATTTATAGTTATAGGAAAATTATCAACATATTTGTCTCCATTTTCTTCTAACGTTTTTGCCAATAAAAGTAAAGAATTATTTAAAGTGTCATTATCAACTTTTGTCTTGTATATTTCCACATTATATACTAATTTTGTGGATACTAACTTTTCTCCACTGCTATCGAGTATATTTCCTCTAGCTGCTTTTATTTCTACTTCTCTAGTTAGTCTTGTGTTTGACTCTTCCCTATATTCTTGTCCATGCACAATCTGTAAATTAAATAGTTGAAGCAATAGAATTATTCCAATTATGTATACAAGAGCAATAAGTATATTATATCTTAATTTATTTTCATCTTTTCTTTCCATGCTCCCTCCTACTTAAAAATATCTAGTAAGTATTTTTTTACCTTTAAAAGCATCTTCTATGTAATATCCAAGTTTTTTCATTAGTGGATATATAATAATTATTAATAAAACATTAAATAAAATTTCAACTAGCACAGTAAGTGTAAAAGTTAAAAATTCTGCATTAACTCCCATTATTAGTATTTTTGAAACATATATTCCTAATTCATATATAACTGTACTTCCAGCAGACATTATAATAATAGTTGCTCTACTATCTTTTGAAAAATTTTTGTCAAAATATTCACCTAACAATCCAATTAATGCTAAAAAAACTGATGAAACTCCAACATAATGTCCAATTGTTAAGTCTAATACAATTCCAAATATAATTCCAAGAATTCCTCCAACTTTGTTTCCTACAAATAATCCTATAAACAAAACTAGAATAACAAATAAATTTGGCATTATACCACCAATATTAAACCAAGAGAAAAAATTAGTTTGCAAAAAATAAATAATACAAAATAATATTATTAAAATTAATATAACTTTAGCTTTTCTCAACTTTCTCTCCTTTACTTTTCTGTAATAACTAATACAGTTTCTAAATTAGAAAAATCTGTAGATACCTCTATTTCAGCATATCTATCTGATTGATTTTTTGTATTTATAACACTTTTTACATTACCAATTAAAATTCCTTTTGGGTAAATTCCTCCTAGACCAGATGTTACTACTGAATCACCTTGTAATATTGTGCTGTCTGTTGGAATATATGTTGCTTTTAATGTATTTGTATTATTTAGTGTTCCCCTTAATACAACACTTTCTTGAACATTTGAAATATTAGCACTAACACTACTTGCAGTATCTATTATTGTTTGAACTTTGGCAGTATTGTTTGTTACAGAAATTATATGTCCAACTAAACCTGACTCTGAAATTACTGGCATATTAACTTCAATTCCATCATCACTTCCTACATTGATAATAATAATTTTATCATAATTACTAATACTTCTTTGAATTACATATGCTGGAACTGTAGTATAATTTGAATATTTATCTTTTAAATTAACATATTCTTTTAATGTATTATTTTCTGATTTTAATATTTCTAATTCTCTTACTTGCTCCTGTAATTTACTGTTTTCTTCTTTTAATTTGTTGTTTTCATCTCTTAATGTTGCTATATCATTTAATTCTTGTTCATTTCCGGCAATTTTATTTTTTAAAAATATTATTCCATTTTGTATTGGCGTAACAATTGTTCCTACTGCGCTTTGCATAAAAGATAAATTTCCTGTACTTATATTAGATAAAATTACAACTATTATTAAAATAATTACTGTTATGATTATACCAATTATACCAGCCTTATTTTTCATTATAAACCTCTTTTTCCTGTGTTAAGTAAAACACCTTTTAAACTATCTATATTTTCTAAAACTTTACCTGCACCTATTGCAACACATTCCAATGGTGTATCAGCAACATAAGTTTGAACTCCTGTTTTTTTAGCGATTAAATTATCTAAATTTCTAATTTGTGCTCCTCCACCAGCTAAATAAATTCCATTTACAATAATATCTGCTGCAAGTTCTGGTGGTGTAACTGCAAGAGTATTCATTATTGCTTCTATTATTTCGCTTATTGGTTTTTTCATTGCCTCTTCAATATCTTTAGAAGAAACTATAATATTTTTAGGCAATCCAGTTTCTAAATCTCTGCCTCTTATTTCTTTTGTTATTTCAGATACTAAAGGCATAGCACAACCTAACTCTATTTTTAAATTTTCAGCTGCCGATAGTCCTATTGCAATACCTTTATTTTGTTTTAAATATTCTACTATGTTTTGATCAATTGCATTTCCTGCAACTCTTACAGAATTGCTTGCTACAATTCCTCCTAAAGAAATAACCGCTACTTCAGTTGTTCCTCCTCCTATATCAACTATCATATTTCCAACAGGTTCTTTAACATTTAGCCCTGCACCAATTGCAGCTGCCATAGGTTCTTGAATTAAATATACTTCTCTAGCATTTGCTTGTAAAAAAGCTTCCTCAATTGCTCTTTTTTCAACTTCAGTTATTCCTGATGGAACACCTACAACCACTCTTGGCTTTCCAGCATTATATTTTTGGCATACCTTTCTTAACATATTTTTAAGCATAAGTCCAGTAGCTGTAAAGTCTGCAATAACTCCATCTTTCATTGGTCTTACGGCTTTAATATTTTCTGGTGTTCTACCAAGCATTTCTCTTGCTTCTTTTCCAGTTGCAACTATTTCTCCAGTAATTTTATCTAAAGCAACTACAGAAGGCTCCCTAAGAACAATTCCTTTTCCTTTTATTGCAATCAAAATATTGGCTGTTCCTAAATCCATCCCTATATCTTTTGAATTAAAATTTAATAAATTTAATTTCATTTTTCATTTTCCTCTCTAAAAAATATACTTTGATAATTACCATATCCAATTACTATATGGTCTAAGAATGAAATCCCTAGTAATTTTGCACATACTTTCATTCTATCTGTAAACTCTTTATCTTTTTGACTAGGTGTTGAGTCTCCACTTGGATGATTATGTATGAGAATAAATTTTGGTACTTGTTCTCTTACTATGGGACCTATAATTTGGGCAGGAGTTACTGCTATTTCTGCATTTGTTCCTACTTTTATATCTTCAATTCTTACTATCTGATTTTTAGAATTTAGCATAACAACTTTTAATATTTCTTGTTTTTCATATTTTAATTCATTTATGAACAGCTTAGCTATGTCTGAAGATGTTTTTATTTTTCTGTTAATTTTCTGAATAGGTTTATTCATTCTATTAGCTAATTCGCATAGTGCTTTTATTTGTAGTGCTTTTACTATTCCTATACCCTTAATATGTTTCAAAGAATCTATTGAAACATATTGTAAATCTTCTAAATTTTCCGTTAATAATAAAATTCTACTTGCTAATTCTAATGCTGTAGCTTCTTTTGTTCCAGTTTTAATAATTATTGCCAATAATTCAGAGTTTGATAACATTTTTGCTCCATACATTTTTAGTTTTTCATAAGGTCTTTCTGATTCTGGCAATTCATTCATTTTAAGTGGCATACATTTCCTTTCTGCCCCCCTAAACTAAAACTTTCTATATATGAATATAGATAAAATTATTCCTACAATACTTGATATATTAATATTAAACATTATTCCAAAGGTTAGTTTTACAACTCCTAAATCTAAAGTTACTGGAGTTGGTATTCCAAATGTTTGACCATATGAAAGCCAATTAAGCCAGCTAACACCCTGTGCTAATTGTCCAATTAGACCACCTATAACTAATCCACATAAAATAAATATAATTAATACTAATGTTCCCTTTTCTTTTGTTGCCATATTTCCCTCCAACTTTTCTTACGGATATTTATTTTTTAACATTTGTATTATATATTTTTTTACTTATATTTTCAAGGTATTTTTTGTAAATTTTCTATGCTTTTTTATATTTTTAACAAAAATATCTTTTATTTTATAACAATTTATGGTATATTTAAATATACACATGGAGGATTTTATGAAATTTGAAAAACTAAGTGAATATAAATTAAAAATAACAATGTCTAACAAAGAACTTGAAAATAGTAATGGTGATTTAGACAGCTTTATGGCTGACCCTTCTGTTGCAAGGAAATCTTTTTTAGATATTTTAAACAAAGCTAAAGAAGAAGTTGGATTTAATGTTGGAAATAACAAAATAAGAATTGACGCTAAGTGTCAATATAATGGAGACTTTATTTTTACTGTGACTAAATTAATTCCAAAGAAAAAAAATATTAAAAAAGTAAAACCACAAAAAATAAATTCTAATACAAAAGAAAATTGCTTAATTTATTCATTTAATGATATTGAACATTTTTTTACATTTTGTAATTTTTTGAAAAAGCAAAGAATAAATAAAATACAACTTTTTAGTAAGGTTGTTGAATTATATAAATTACAAAATAAATATTATTTAGTATGTAATAAAATAAATAATGCTTATGAGCATATTGCTAAAATTTATTCATGTATAACCGAATTTGGAAATTTTTATTCTACTCAAGAAATTATGGCTGTTATGCTTAAAGAAAGAGGAATTCTTGTAATAAAGAATAATGCTATTCAAATTGCACAAAGAAATTTTAAATAAAAGAGGGATTTTAATTTCCCTCTTATTTTTTTATTCAATTATTTCTAAACCAGCAAATTTTGCCATTAACCTTTTATGTCCAAATTTATTAAATTCTATATCAACTTTAATATCATCTGCTTCTTGCTCTAATTTAGTGATAATTCCTTCCCCAAACTTTTTATGGAATACTTTTTGTCCAACTTTATACTTAGATAAGTCAACGGTTCCTGAATTTTTCTTCTTGTTCAAATTATTTAAGAAGCTTTCTGCAGTTCTAAAACTAAATTCACTTTGCTTATTAGTCATTTTTGATAATTCATTTTCATTTACTTTATAGCTTACAACATTTGAAGCAGGTTCTTTTTTATAATTCCATGAATATTTTGAATCCTCGAAATCATCTTCTTTTTCTCTTACTGCAAAGGCTTCTTCATAACCATCTAATAATTCTTTTGGAATTTCTTTAATAAATCTTGAAGGTGGATTATAGCTTGTAGAACCAAATATAGTTCTTTTATTAGCAAGAGTTAAATACAAATTATGCTCTGCCCTTGTAATACCAACATAAAATAATCTTCTTTCTTCTTCTATGTCTTCTGGATTATCCATTGATTTATGGCCAGGGAAAATACCATCTTCCATTCCAACTAAAAATACTACTGGATATTCTAGCCCTTTTGCACTATGAAGTGTCATTAAAGTTACCATGTTATTTGTATCTTCTATATTATCTGTGTCACTTGATAATGATATACTCTCTAAAAACTCTGTAAGAGAATTTTCTGCTGCTTCTTTTTCAAATTCCATTGCAACAGTCAAAAATTCTTCTAAGTTCTCTATTCTACTTTCAGCCTCAACTGTATTTTCATCCTTTAAAGCTTTAGTATATCCTGTTTTATTAAGCGTTTGTTTAATAAGTTCTGAAATTGGAACATCTAATGTTCTTAATTCTTCTATTACAGTAATAAATTCTCTAGTATTATTGTATATTCTAGGTATATACTTGTCTGCTTCTTTAATAATTTGGTACATAGAAATTCCATTTTCAGCTGCCATTTTTTCTATGTTTTCAATACTTGTTTTTCCTACTCCTCTTTTAGGCTCATTAATAATTCTTTCTAAAGAAAGATTATCTGAAGGATTTGCAATTAATCTTAAATATGCAATAATATCCTTTATTTCTTTTCTTTCATAGAATTTTAAACCGCCTACAATTTTGTATGGAATATCTTCTCTTCTTAGTACATCTTCTATTGCTCTTGATTGAGAGTTCATTCTATATAACACTACAAAGTCTGAATATTTATAATATTCTTCTCTTTTTAGTTTATTTATTTCTTGAACAATAAAACTTGCTTCTTCATATTCATCTTCTCCGCAAAATACAAAAGGCAAAGCTCCTTCTTCATTTTCTGTCCAAAGTTTTTTATCATATTTATTTTCATTATGTTTAATAACTTCATTTGCTGCTTTTAAAATGTTGCCTGTGCATCTATAATTTTGCTCTAATTTTACAATTTTAGAACCTGGAAAATCTTTTTCAAAATTTAAAATATTTGTAATATCTGCTCCTCTAAAACGATAAATAGATTGGTCATTATCTCCTACGACTGTGATGTTTCCATATCTTGATGCAAGAAGTGATACAAGCATAAATTGTGATTTATTAGTATCTTGATACTCATCTACTAAAACATATTTAAATTTTTCTGTATAATATTCTAAAATATCTGGATTTTCTGTTAATATATTAATTGTAAAGTTTATAATATCATCAAAATCTATAGCATTATTTTCTCTAAGCTTTTTTTGATATAAATAATATACTTTAGATGTTATTTCCCTTCTATAATCTCCATTAGCAATTTCTTCATATTTTTCAGGAGTTAACATGTCATTTTTTGCATTACTTATTTCTGCTAAAATTGATTTTTCAGTAAATAATTTTGGGTCAATATTTAATTCTTTCATGCAATTTTTAATAAGAGTTTTTTGATCTGATGAATCAAATATTGCAAAAGAATGATCAAAACCAATTCTATCTATAAACTTTCTAAGTATTCTTACACAAATAGAATGAAATGTACCAAGCCAAATATCATTAATTGCATCACCAACTAGAGCCTGAACTCTTTCTTTCATTTCGTTTGCTGCCTTATTAGTAAATGTAATAGCTAATATATTCCAAGGCTTTACATTTTTTTCTTTCATTAAATAACTAATTTTATATGTTAAAACCTTTGTTTTTCCAGAACCTGCACCTGCTATAACTAAACATGGTCCTTCTGTTTGCATTACAGCTTCTTTTTGTTTTGGATTTAATTCTTCTAATAAATTTTGCATTATGTTGTCCTTTCTTCTAAAACTTTTGTTCGTGAAGAAATTGTACTATATTTTACATACATAGTCAATGATTTTTTATTTAAATTTTATTTTTAGTTTTCTCTAATTTATAATCATTGCCAAAAGACCTATTATAAATCCAAACATATTTCCTATAGCAGTCATTTTTCCTTGATATAATTTATTAGATTCTGGAATAAGTTCTCCTGAAACAATATAAAGCATTGCTCCAGCAGCAAAGGCTAAACATATAGCAATAACTTGTTCTGAAATATTTCCAATAATTGCTCCTATTAAAGCCCCTATTCCTGTTGCAATTCCAGAAAGAATAACATATATCATTACCTTCCAAGGTTTCATACCTCCATTTTTCATTGGAATTGCCATAGAAATTCCTTCTGGTATATCATGGAGGCAAATTGCAATAGCAAGTGAAAATCCTAGCGTAGTTGAAGCATCAAATCCAGAGCCAATTGCTAACCCTTCTGGAATATTATGTAATGCTAAACCTATACTAACTACAATTCCAGTTTTTAATAAACCAGCATTCCTATTACTTACAGATTTTGTATTAAACTTTTTTTGAACTATATTATCACAAAAAATCATTATAATAATTCCTAAAACAATTCCCAATATAGTTGTATAGATTGAAGATATTTCCATAGAATGTGGTATTAAATCAAAACAAATAACTGCAAGCATTAACCCAGAAGCAAAGGCTAGAACAAAGCTTAAAAATTTATTTGAATTTCTTTTTGAAAAAATTCCTATTAGACCACCTAATGTAGTTCCTATTGTTCCAAAAAACAATCCAAGTAAAGATATTTCAACCATAAAAAAACTCCTTTTTAGTATTTTATTACTAAAAAAGGAGTTTTATTCTTATTAATCATTTCCTTTTAATTTTTCTGCAGTATCTGCTGCTGCTAAGTTATCTATCATTTCATCTAAGTCTCCATTTAAGAAATTATCCATTTGATAAATGCTCATACCTATTCTATGGTCTGTTATTCTTCCTTGAGGATAATTATATGTTCTTATTTTTTCACTTCTATCTGCATTTCCTATTTGGCTTCTTCTTTCATTTTCAAGCTTACTATCTCTTTCTCTTTTTTCTTGTTCATATAATCTTGAACGAAGCATTTTCATTGCATATTCTCTGTTTTGTACTTGTGATCTTTCTGTTTGACATTCTGCAACCATTCCTGTAGGTATATGAATAAGTCTTACTGCTGATGAAGTTTTGTTAACATGTTGTCCACCGGCTCCTGAAGCTCTAAACACTTCCATTTTAATATCTGCTGGGTTAATTTCTATTTCTACATCTTCTACTTCTGGTAAAACTGCAACTGATGCAGTTGATGTATGAATTCTTCCACTAGCTTCTGTTTCTGGAACTCTTTGAACTCTATGAACACCACTTTCAAATTTAAGTCTACTATATGCTCCATTTCCTTTTATCATAAAAGAAATTTCTTTATATCCACCAAGACCGGTTTCATTTTCATTTAAAATATCTAATTTCCAATGCTTTCTATCTGCATACATTGAATACATTCTAAACAATGTTCCTGCAAAAAGTGCAGCTTCTTCTCCACCAGCACCTGCTCTTATTTCACAAATAACGTTCTTGTCATCATCTGGATCTTTTGGAATTAATAGAACTTTTAATTCTTCTTCTAATATTGGTAACTGCTCTTTTGCCTTAAGCATTTCTTCTTCTGCTAAGTCTTTTAAATCTTTGTCATTCATCATTTCCTTAGCTTCTTCTAAATTATTTTGTACTTGTTTATATTCTCTATATTTCATTACAATTGGTTCTAAGTCCGAATGTTCTTTCATATATTTACGCCATTCATTTTGATTAGCAATAACTTCTGGGTCACTGATTTTAACAGTCAACTCTTCGTATTTTTTCTCTACCTCATCTAAATTTTCAAACATAAATAAACTCTCCTTTTCTTTGACTTATTTATTATACTACAATTTTGTAGATGTTTCAAGGTATGTATAAGGATAAAATTTACAGTTTTAATTATTTTTTATATTTTTATAAATTAAGTTTCCGTAAGAATATATTTTTATAAACTTTAAATATTTATATTTACTAAAAAAATAAATAGTGATATAATAAATTTTACTCAAACATAAGAAGGAGATATTTATGGATAGATATTCAAAAACAAAATTAGCAGGAATTTTAGGAATTATTGGAAATATATTTTTACTAATAATTAAAGCAATTATTGGATTTATAACTAGTAGCCAGGCTATGATAGCAGATGCTGCAAATAGTGCAGGAGATATTTTTGCATCACTTATGACTTTTATAGGAAATAAAATTGCAAGTGAACCTAAAGATGACACTCACCATATGGGGCATGGAAAAGCTGAATATATTTTTTCTATGTTTATTAGTATTTCTATGATGGTAGTATCTTTAAAATTATTATTTGATTCTATTATGTCTTTAATAAATCAAGAAACTTTTGAATTTTCTTGGATGCTAGTTGTTGTATGTATTATAACCATAATTACTAAATTAGCTCTTTATTTATATACTGGTAAACTATCTAAAGGTTTAGATAATCTTCTTTTAGAAGCTAATAAAAAGGATCATCGAAATGACTGCATTGTAACAACATTTACATTAATATCTGTATTATTAAGCTTAGTAAATATCTTTTGGTTTGATAGCCTAGTTGGAATTGGTATTTCAATTTGGATTTTCTACACTGGACTAAAAATATTTATAGAAAGTTTTAATGTTTTAATGGATAAATCTTTAGAACAAGAAAATATAGAAAAAATTTTAGAAATACTAAAAAAATATCCTGAAATAAAAAAATATAATCATTTAAATACAACACCTGTTGGATATAAATATTTAATTTCTATAACTATTTTTGTAGATGGAAATATGTCCACTTTTGAAAGTCACAAAATTGCTGATAATTTAGAAGATGAACTTGATAAATTAGATTTTGTTTATTTAGCTATTATTCATGTAAATCCTATTGAAATT
>CALXKR010000003.1 GCA_944388895.1 uncultured Clostridia bacterium
CTTTCTTTTTTAGTATTTATACCATACCACTATTTTTTTATCAAGGATTTTATTAAAAATTTTGCAGTTATATTACATATCTGTTTCGTCATATTCTATGTCATAATTGTTATTCTTTTTTACCTCTGTGGTAGTTCCACTTGGAGTTGTTGTTATTTTTACCTCACTATTTCCACCATTTTTCATTGCTTCTTTTTGCAATTTATTTAATTTTATTTCATTCATTGTTTTTCCTAGCATTTCACTTAATTTGTCTGCTAAATCCGGAACTAAGTCTAATAATTTATCAATAGATGATGAATGTTCAACTGGCAATAGTTTTACTCCATTAGCTTGTACAACAATAAATGCTATAGGTGATATACTTACTCCAGCTCCTGATCCACCTCCAAATGGTAATCTTTCTTTTGGTTCAGTTAACTCTTTTTTTGAATTATCAAAAGTTTTTCCTTTAAATTCACTTCCTCCTGCTGCAAAACCAAAATTTACTTTGGAAATTGGAATTATTACAACGTTATTTGATGTTTGTATAGCATCTCCTACAATGGTATTAACATCAACCATTTCTTTTATACTGTTCATGGCAGTATTCATTAAACCTTCAATTGGATATTCACTCATTTTTAACTATTTCCTCCTTTTTACATATTACTTTTATAATATGTACTATTTTACTTGTTATTATGCAACCAAATTGTAAATAAAATACATTTTTATCCAAATAAATTGGAGTTATTTTATAGTTGTAATCTTGTAAATTATTTGTGTCAGCTATATATGGAAGAAAAATTGATATTGCAATATTTAAAGTAGAAGTTGTAAGTGCTGTAAATGCTGCATCATCTGTTCCTAATTCAACATCTAAATTTGTTTTTTGTAATACTATAGTTGGAAGTAATTTCTTTGTAATTTTTTTTGCTTTCTTCTTTTCTTTTTCAATATCTTTATTTTTTATAATATCTTTTTGATATTGATTTAATAAAATACTTTTTATTTTTTGTTCATCAAGTTTTAATATATTAATAGGTATTTTGTAAAAAATATTTATTCTTAATTTTGCATTTATTTTAATATAGTTAAAAAGTTCTAACTTTTTTTCATCTTCTTTTTCTTTGATAAGTATTTTTAATATTTCAAATAGTTTATTTATATCACTAATAACAATATTATCTAATATTATTGAAATACTTGAAAATAGCAATGTAATTATAATTAGAAAAATAAATCCAATTAAATACAAAAAAACTATCACAAATTTTTCCTCCTTTTGTAATAGTTTTTCCATTTTTTTACTATTTATGCTTATTTTTAATTTTTTTATTGACCTTTATTTCGCCAAATAATTCTTCTTGCTCAGTTTCTACCTTACTTCTTCTAGACATTTCTAATAGTCCTGAAAAAGCTGTTACTACTTCTTGTGGTTTACAGTTATTTAATGAATATAGCTTATTAAATACAAAGTGTTTATTTCTAATTAGTTCTCTAAACATATTTTTTACTGACTCGCCTACACTATAATTTTCAGTAATTGCTATTTTTTCAATATTTTTTGCATTTTTGTTTAGTTTATTTGTATTTTTGTTTAAGATATTTTTATATGTGTTTGAAATATCTTGAAGAGTATATTTTATATCTACATCTGTTCTTTTTGGAACTTCTATATTTTCTGGAAGTTTAAAAACACGCTTATTATTTAATGAGTACATTTCTCTAAATTTATTTGATATTTCTTTATATTGTTTGTATTCTATGATTCTTTGAATTAGTTCTTCTTCAGAAAGCATCTCTTCTTCTACTTCTTGTCTTGGAAGTAATTTTTTAGATTTTATATATAATAAGTTTGATGCCATAATTAGAAATTCACTTGTAACTTCTAAATTCATTTCTTCCATAGTATTAATATAGTCTATATATTGGTCTGTAATATCATTTAAGCTAATATCATATATATCCATTTTATTTGAATCTATTAAATGACACAATAAATCAAGTGGACCTTCAAAGTTTTCTGTTTTTATTTTATATTTATTAATTTCTAGTGTAAATACATTCTGCATTTTATATTGCCTCTTTTATACTTTCTTCTTTATATCCTTTTTTCATTAAATAATTTTTTAAATCTTGTTTTTCTAAGCTAGATTTTTTCACTGCTATTTTTTTAGCTGAAGTTATTTCATATTCTAATAAGTTATCATAGTTTTCTAAAAAGTAGTCTTCTATGAGATTGGATTTAATTCCCTTAGATAATAATTTATATTTTATTTCTTTCATAGACATATTATTAAGTGCCATAAATTCATTTATGGCCCTTATAATATAATTTGTATCATCTATATAACCAATTTGTTTTAATTCTTCTATGACGTCTTCTAGTAAGTTATTTTGATATATTCTTGAAAATTTATTTCGTATTTCATACTCGGTTCGTTTTTTATAACATATATATTTTAATACTTTTGTTTTAGCTTCGTCAAATTCTTCAATAGAGTACATAATTTTTCCTTTTCATTTAATTTATATAAAATTAATCTTCATCATCAAAATCTTCTGGTTCTGTGTCTTGTTCTTCGTCTACTATTTCCTCGCCTAAACTTTGTTCAAAAGCTTGATTAAAGTTATTTCTAATTTTTTCTTCTACTTCTTTCATTATTTCAGGATTATCTTCTAAGAATTTTTTAGCATTTTCTCTACCTTGTCCAATTCTATTACCATTGTATCCAAACCAAGAACCACTTTTATCTATAAGACCTAAGTTTATACCTAAATCTAATATGTTTCCAGATTTTGAAATTCCTTTTCCATATACGATGTCAAATTCCGCTTCTCTAAAAGGTGGAGCAACTTTGTTTTTAACTAATTTTACTCTTACTCTATTACCTACAACATCTCCATCTTGTTTAATATTTTCTATTTTTCTAATATCCATTCTTACAGAAGCATAGAATTTAAGAGCTCTTCCTCCTGGTGTTGTTTCTGGATTTCCAAACATTATTCCAACTTTTTCTCTTAATTGGTTTATAAATACAATAACACTATTAGATTTATTTATAACACCTGCTAATTTTCTTAATGCTTGTGACATAAGTCTTGCTTGTAAACCAACATGAGCGTCTCCCATATCTCCATCTATTTCTGCCTTTGGTACTAAAGCTGCAACTGAGTCAACTACAATTATATCTATTGCACCACTTCTTACTAAAGCTTCTGCTATTTCTAGTGCTTGTTCACCTGTGTCTGGTTGAGAAACTATTAAATTATCTATATCAACACCTAAATGTTTAGCATAAACTGGATCTAAAGCATGTTCTGCGTCTATAAAAGCTGCTTCTCCTCCTTGTTTTTGAGCTTCTGCTATCATATGAAGTGCTAATGTTGTTTTTCCAGATGATTCTGGTCCATAAACTTCTATAATTCTACCCTTAGGTATACCACCAATTCCTAAAGCTATATCTAAACTAAGTGCTCCAGTTGGAATTGCCTCAACATTCATTGCTTTAAATTCACCTAGTTTCATTACTGAACCTTTTCCAAATTGTTTTTCTATTTGTCCTAATGCTGCTTCTAATGCTTTTTGTCTTTCTAAATTTGCTTTTTCTGCGCTCATAATCTTCCTCCTAAATAAACATTTGTTTGTACGACATTTATTATATACTAAAAATTTTATTTGTCAATACTTTTTACGAACATTTTTTCGCTTTTTTATTTTTCTTTTTATTTATTCTTAATAATGTTATTCTTGTCTGAACCATTCATTAAAATTATAATACAAATTATAACTGTTAGGTGTAAAAGTCCCACCAACATTTTCATTAAGTAATAGTGTGTTTTTATTTCTGTATAATCCTATATATGGTACATCTTCATTAACAATTTTTTGAATTTCTGTATAGTTTTCTAGTGAAGATAATTTTGATTTCAAATCACTATTATTGTAATTTGCTATATTTCCATCTCCATAGAAATATGATAAATCTGGATTTACTGAATTAGTAACTCCTGTTAATATCATTTGATAATTTTTATTGTTTAAATATTCATAGTATTTTTCATTACTAACTTCTACAATATTAACTGTTATACCTATTTGTGCTAATTGCCTTTTAATTTCATTTGCTACATTTATTCTGTCTTGATTATCTTTACATACTACTAAAGATAATGTAAGTCTTCTTACATATCCATCAATACTTTTTTGCCATTTATCATTTTTATATATCCAACCAGCTTGCTCTAAAGTGCTTTTAGCTTTATCTTGATTATAGCTGATTTCCCCTTCTGCTGAATATAAATAACTTCCATAGTCTAAAGGAGAATTAGATACATAGCAATTGTTAGAAAATACATTAGAAACTAATATATTTTTATCTATTGCATAATTTATTGCTTGTCTAACTGCTTTATCATTAAGAATTATATCATCACAATTAAAACTTATAAAGTCATAATTTCTTCCATCGTATTCTTTTTTGTTATATCCCATATTTCCTACATATTCTGAGTAATTAGTACTTGAAGTATTTACTATATCTATATTGCCTAATTTAAAACTGTTGTAAATTTCTCCCATTGTTCCAAATTGCTTAATAGTTATAGATTGAGCTTTTGGAGTTTTTTCTTTTATATGTCTCCATTTATCATTTCTAGTAAGCAAAATTGTACTGCTATCTATGCTTGCAATTTTGTACATACCTGTTCCTATTGGAATTTTATTTGTTGCAACAAAGTCTTCATTTAAGTAATACATACTTGGTAAAATTGGAAAAGTTAAATTATATTCAAAAAATGGTACTGGTTTTGTTAAATTTATAATAACAGTTTCCGTATCTGGAGTTTCTACACTTTGAATATCTTTTACATTTGCTGAATAAACAGTGTTTCTTTCTTTTAACCTATCTATTGTAAAAGCTACATCTTTTGCAATTAAACTACTACCATCTTGCCATTTTATAGATGTATCAATTTTTATTTCATATCTAGTATCATTTGTTTTTGTACAAGATTTAGCTAGGCACATTTCAAGTTTATAATCTGATGTAATTGTAATAAGAGGCTCAAAAATTAATTTATCAATATTTATAATCTCTTTATTATTAGTAAGTAAAGGATTCATCGTATCATAATTACAAATTCCCATTGTAAGTTTGTCTAATATTTGAACTTCTCCTACCTGAGACTGTTTATCAGTTTCTTGTTGCTCAGTTTTTTGTTTTTGGTTATACAGTATATATGCAGCTCCTATTATTAAAATAATTATAAATATAATAAAAATATATTTAAATACATTGTTATTTTTCATAATTTGCTCCCTACCTTGCCTACATATAATATATTAAAAATTTATTTTTTTCAATACTTTATAAAAAAATAGGCATGTAAATTTTATTACACATGCCCCCATATTTTATATATTATCTTGACTCTACAATAAGCCTTATTCCTGTTCTATCTTCACCTTCAACCTCAACTTCTGCAAAGGCTGGTATACAAATTAAATCTACTCCTGTTGGCGCAACAAAACCTCTTGCTATTGCCACTGCCTTTACTGCTTGATTTAGCGCTCCTGCTCCAATTGCTTGCATTTCTGCCTTTCTTGTTTCTTTTACCATTCCAGCGATTGCTCCTGCTACTGAATTTGGATTTGATTTTGATGAAATTTTTAAGACTTCCATTTTTTCCTCCCTTAATTTTTATTTGTTTGTAATTACGAATATATTTATATACCATTTTTTGGTAGTTGTCTAGTATTTTTTTCAAAATTAAGGAAGTTTTCATCGACATTTTTTTACATATTTTGTCAGTTTTTATATATTTATTCTATATATTTCCTTTGTTCGACAATTATTGACATCTATATCAAATATTATTCCATTTAATATACTATTTCCTTCTGCTAATTTATATTTTTCTGGAAGAGAAGTTATAAATCTTTTTAATGAAGCTTTTATATCCATACCTATAACAGATTTTTCAGGTCCTGTCATTCCTATATCAGTAATATACCCTGTTCCATTTTCTAATATTTTTTCATCTGCTGTTTGTACATGTGTATGTGTTCCAAACATAGCAGAAATTCTTCCATCTACATAATATCCCATTGCAATTTTTTCTGCAGTAGCTTCTGCATGAAAGTCTAATATTTTTATATCAGCTTCTATGTTTTTTAATAAGTTATCTATGCAAGTAAATGGATTGTCAGATAGTACTCCCATATCAGTTCTTCCTATTAAATTTATTACAGCAACTTTAATACCATTTTTTTCTATAACAGTATAGCCTTTTCCTGGAACTCCTTTTGAATAATTTGCAGGTCTAATTATTTTAGGATTGTCAATAAAAGTAAATATATCTTTCTTACCCCATGTATGATTTCCCATAGTAATAACATCTATGTTTAACTTGTTTAATTCATTAAAGTTTTTTGTTGTCATTCCCATTCCACTGGCTACGTTTTCACCATTTACAATTGTAAAATCTATATTCTCTGCTTCTTGCAAATTTTGTAAATTCTTTTTTAATTTTTCTAGTCCACTTTCTCCAACTAGGTCTCCTATTGCCAAAATTTTCAAAACAATTACCTCCATAGTTTTTGTATTATTTTATCACGTAATTATATTTCGCACAATACTTAGATTGTTATTTTTTTGAAAAAGGAACGTCCCTCATCAAAAAAAGCGCTCCATTGGAACGCTTTTTGATAATTATTTTGCATAGTCAATTACTCTTTTTTCTCTAATCATGTTGATTTTAATTTGTCCTGGATAATCCATTTCATTTTCAACTTTTTCTGCTATATTTCTAGCCATTATTGTCATTTCATCATCTGATATTTTTTCAGGTTTTACAATAATTCTTATTTCACGACCAGCTTGTATAGCATAAGATTTTTCTACTCCTTCAAAAGAATCTGCAATAGATTCTAGTTGTTCTAGTCTCTTGATATAAGCATCTAATGTTTCTCTTCTTGCTCCTGGTCTTGAAGCTGAAATTGCATCTGCTGCTTGTACCAAATATGCTTCTGGAGTTTGAGGTTCTACATCTCCATGATGAGCTTCTACTGCATTTATAATTCTAGCATCTTCTTTGTATTTCTTTAATATTTCTACTCCTATTTCTACATGAGTTCCTTCCATGTCATGGTCTAAAGCTTTTCCTATATCATGTAGTAATCCTGCTCTTCTTGCAAGTTTAGTATCTAGTCCTAATTCGTCTGCCATAATTCTTGCTAAATTAGAAACTTCAATTGAATGATTTAATACATTTTGACCATAGCTTGTTCTGTATTTTAATTTTCCTAATAGTTTTACAATATCTGGATGAAGGTTAAGCACTCCTGTTTCCATAACTGCTCTTTCCCCTTCTTCTTTGATAGTTTTAGCAACTTCTTCTTTTGCCTTTTCTACCATTTCTTCGATTTTAGCTGGATGAATTCTTCCGTCATCTATAAGCTTTTGTAAAGCTATTCTTGCAACTTCTCTTCTTAAAGGATCAAAACCAGAAATAACAACTGCTTCTGGAGTATCATCTATTATAAAATCTACACCTGTTAAAGTTTCTAAAGCTTTAATATTTCTACCTTCTCTACCAATAATTCTTCCTTTCATATCATCGCTAGGAAGTGCAACTATTGATACAGTTGATTCAGAAGTGTGATCTGCTGCACATTTTTGAATTGCATAAGTAATAACGTTTCTTGCTGTTTCTTCTGACTTTTCCTTTATTTGGTCTTCCATAGCTTTAATACGTTCAACTTTTTCAGTTGTAAGCTTTTCATCAACCTTTGCCAATAATTGATTTTTGGCTTCATCAATTGATAGTCTTGCAATTCTTTCTAGTTCATCTAATTGTGAGTCTTTTAACTTTTGAACCTCCATCTTTTCATTTTCGATTTCATCTTCTCTTTTGTCTAATTGCTTTTCTTTTTGTTCTGCAGAGTAGATTTTCTTTTCTAGATTTTCCTCTTTTTGTAATAATCTTTTTTCTTGTAATTGAATATCACTTCTTCTTTCTCTAATCTCTTCCTCTAGTTCGTTTCTACTATTAATAATTTGCTCTTTTGCCTTAACTATTTCCTCTTTTCTTGTATTTTCTGCTTCTTTTTTAGCATTTTCTAATATTCTTTGTGCTTCTCTTTCTGCACTTTGAATTTTTGCTTCAGCAGATTTTTTTCTAACCATGTATCCTATAACTGAAAATATTATTGCTGAGACTAGAAAAATAGTGATATAAATTGCTAATTGCATATTATACACCTCTTTCTATTAAGTTTTCAATGTTCAAATATATATAAATTATAAATATATTCTACCTATAATATTTTATTATTATTATTAAAATATGTCAAGGGGTAAAAAATAAAAATAGGTAATAACTTACCTATTTTTGCTAAGCTCTTGGATGAGCCTTTTTATATATGTCTTTTAGTCCAGGATCTTGAAATTGAGCATATACTTGTGTTGATGAAATATCTGAATGTCCAAGCATTGCTTGAATTGATTTTAAATCAGCACCATTTTGTAATAAATGTGTTGCAAATGAATGTCTTAAAACATGTGGTGTTATGTCCTTTTCTATATGTGCTTGTTCTTTATAATATTTAACTATTTTCCAAAAACCTTGTCTTGTAAGTCTAGAACCATTAACATTTACAAATAGTGCTTTGTTACTTTCATCTTTTATAAGTATTGGTCTAGCTTCTTCTACATATTCTTTTAATGCACTTTCTGCTAATACTCCTAAAGGAATTGTTCTAGTTTTTTTACCATTTGAACAGGTTACTGTATCTTCTTCAAAATTAACATCATCAATGTTTAAATCTATAATTTCTGTAACTTTCATTCCAGTAGCATAGGCGAATTCTAGCATTGCCTTATCTCTAGTTCCTTTTAAGTCAATGTCTTTTGGTTGTTCTAACAAAAGTTCTACTTCTTCAGAAGTTAATACACTTGGTACCTTTTTTTCTATTTTTGGTGATTGTATTGATACTGTTGGATCTGCTTTAGCCTTTTTGGTTCTTAATAAAAATTGATAGAATGATCTTATTGATGCAAGGCTTCTTGAAGCAGTTGAAGTTTTCTTTCCCTCTTTTTGTAATTCTTTTAAATAATTTTTAATGTCTTCTTCTTTAGCTTTTGCATAATTAATGTTGTTAGCATTAACATAATTTCTAAATTGCATTATGTCTCTTTTGTATGACTGTAAAGTATTGTTTGACAATTTTTTATCGTTTTGTAAGAATTCTAAAAAAAGTTTAATCTGTTTATCCATTTTTGCTCCCCTATTTCTATATTTTTTATTCTTTACTTAAACTTATTATGTTATATCAAATTATTGATAAAAAGTAAAGAGATTTTATAAATATTTTACAATACTTATTGATAAATTACTGCTAATATATGTTTCAATAAGTGACGCAACTAGCAGAACAACAAGTATTATAAGTGAAAAAATTGTATGTCTAATTATTTCAATTTTTATATTTTCTTTTCTTTTATCTTTTATAATAGATTTATATAAATTTATTCCACTAACAGATAAAAGTAAAATGCTTGGAATAAATATTATGTTATGTAAAAGCATTGAGGATGTTACAAAAAGTATTGCTTTACCAGTTCCTAGTGTTGATACTACTGAAGATATAGTATATCCTAAAGCAAAACCTTTGTAAGCAATTACACCATAAACAATTGGTATTCCTATTACTGTTGAACTCATAAACCATATAATTAAAACAGTTATAAAGTTATTTTTAAATGATGTTTTTAATAGCTCTCCATAATTAAGTTTCGTACCATTTTTTAATTCTGTAATAAAATTATTAATATAAGAATTTATTTCATTTTTATTATCAGCATTTGAATTATTAACTACTATTATTCCTATTATTATTCCAACTAAAAAAATTATAGTTAAAATTATATATGACCTTATATTTTTAATAATATGTTCTTCAATTATTTTTTTAAAGTTCTTCATCCTATTCCTCCTAATACATAATATCTATTCAATAAAAGGAGAAATAGAACTTTCAATTTTATCCTAGTTGAACTTTACCATATACTCCGCCACCACCAGCGTGAATATGCATATTTCCATTTCTTGAGTTATCTATAATTTGTGCTTGTTTATTTCCAACTACTGCTTCAATATCGTCTTTTGTAGCTTTGTGTAAAATAGTCATTTCTGTTCCGAAATTTTCTAATAATTTTTCAATTGTTTTTCCACCAACACCAGGCATAAATTGTAATGGTATTTGATAATTATATTTTGGTCTAAAATTTGGACTAGTAGAATTTTGATCTTTAATTACTTCTATTCTGTCATAAACTCCCATAGTTATGTTGTTTCCTCCACATTTGTTGCAAGTAAAAGCAGGAGGCTCTGTTTCTATAGAAGAATTGCAATCTTCACAAAAGCTTCTATTATATTTTCCTAGTTTTGGATCTAGTCCATAATTAGCTAATATTTTTCTTCCATCTTCCATCTTAATAGCTTTTATAATTTCTGAAAAGCTAATATTTTCTACAAGAAGTTTATTATATTCTCTAGCAATTTTAGGTAAAGAATGCGCATCTGAATTTGTTATAAAACTTTTATTAGAAAGTTCGCTAATTTCATCAGCAATTTCAGTATCTGCACTTAATCCTAATTCTACTGCAAAAACTTCTTTGTATTTATCCTTAAAAATTCTTTGTAATCTTTCTGTACAATTTCCATAATAGCTTTTATATGGTGTAAATATATGTGCTGGAATCAATACCCCATTGTATTTTTGAACTATTGATAAAAGCTCATATCCAGATAAATCAGATTTTTGACTACTTAAAGTTATATTGTGTATGTGATGAGACATTTCTTTTGAAAATCCTTTAATGTCTTTTAAAGTTGGAAAATAGCATAAATTATGAGCGCATCCCCTTTTTCCATCTTCTCTAATTTCTGTTGTCTCTATTTCACTACCCAAAATTATACATATTTTATCTTTATATATAATTCCTCCATCTTCTATTTCATATGCCTCTCCACTTTTTAAGAAGTTTTCTATATCTTCAATAACATATGGTGATGCACAATCTATAATTCCTACAACATCTATTCCTTTTCTGTCAAAACATTCTTTAGCAATATTAGCAAAATTCAAAGATTTTGCTGCTGTTATTTTTATTGGTTTTCCATTTTCACTTCTTCCAATGTGTACATGTAAATCTGCAAATATTTCGTACATAAATTATTCCTTTCTACCTTTTTTATCAAGAAAAATAGGCATGCATAGTGCATAGCCCATTTCCTCTAATTAGAGTTTATGTTATACTGATCGTCCTTAATATATATAGTTTCACTTTGATTTGTTACATTTCCTATTGTTTCTCTGCCTTGTACAGATTTTTTTATTTCACTTAGCATATCATCAGTTAGATCTTTTACTACTTGTTCATCTTTATTTTTTTCTTTACTACTATAATTTAGAATTGCATTAGCTGTTCTTTCATATATGTTAGTAGAAGAATTTATAGCAATTCTTGTATCTACTCCATCATATTGCTTAGCTTCCCATGTAAGAATTTCAATTTGCTCTATATAGTTAACAAATTCAACAAACTTATTAAGAAATTGATTGTTTTTTCCTTTTAAATTTCTAAATTGTAACAAAACTAATGCTTCGTCAGGTTTAAACCCTATTCTTTCTGGTCTATCTAAAAGCATTCCTCCAAACTGATCAGCTAATTCAAGTATATCACTTTCTAAGCTTCTATTTTGGCTTTTTGTGTATCTATTTACGCCTTCACATATATTAGCAAAGTTTTCTGTAAATCCTAATTTTTTTAAATATTCTGCTCCATTTTTAGCATAATTCTTAATATCTTCTAAATCTGTGGAATTTTCTTTTTTCATGCAGTCGCAAAGAAGTCTAGCTGTTAATATGACATTTTCATCTAACACTATTTCTGGATATTTTTCTCTTAAATAATCTAAAAATTGTTTTGTTATTAAAGTTTTAAAAATTACAGTATTATCATAAAAAATTCCTGTTTTTTTCTTTAAATAATATACAATTTCTAGTTTTTTTATCCAATCTCTTTCGTTTAGGATATATTCTGCAAATGTTCCACCTTCCATTTTGCTTTCCTCCTCTTTAGTAGAATTATATTTCAATATTATATATTTTTCAATCAGTGTAATGAAAAATTAATATTTTTGAAATATTATTGTAATATAAGACCTTTTGTGTAATCTAAATTTGCTACTGAGTTTCTTTTATAACCTAATGTATATATGTTAGTAGCTTTTTTATCTATTTCGAGCATTCTTGCTATCTTTTTATTTTTATTTGTTTTTTCAAACTTTTTTAGTGAAGTTATAATTTTCGCTTTATTGTTAATTTGAGACAATAATATTTTTCCATTTTCTGAACAGCCTAGTATTCTAACATATGGTACTATTTTTTTAGAATATTCCATATCTTTTTTAGTTATTCCTAATAAAGCATATAATAATATTCTTTGTATTCTTGTTTGAGTATATCTTTTTGATTTAATACCATTAATTAAATCAATCAAATTATTAGTTTTATTAGACACATCTTTTATTAAATTTTCTAGACCTTCTGATACATCTGGCAAATTTGCAATTTCTTGTATACTCATAGTTCTTAGTTTGTATAATATTTCTGCACCATATGCAGTAAGGTCAAGTACATAAGTTCCTTCTCTTATATTATTTAATAAAATGCTTAAGGTTGTTGATGGAACAACTTTTCTTATTTCTTCAAGTTGATTTCTTAAAAGCAAACTTCTTATTCCTGTAGCACTAGCATATTCGTCAATTATTTTTGTACTATTGTAATAAACCTTTTCCCTTTTTACTCCTATAGGAATTAGATTACTTCTTTGCTTTTTTAATGCTTTTAAATATTCTATTGCTAGTATATTATTTGAACCATTTAATATATTAGAATATCTTTTTATATCGTTTAAATACATCATAAGTGCTATTTCTCTAGCTTTAGGATATGAACTTCCTTTTTGAAGTTCTGCTTTTAATAAACTTGTATACTCTTGTGGTTCACTAAGTAAAACATTTGCTATATTGTTTAAGCTTGAAATATCGTCTGCTTCCATTCCAAAAGAAATACTGTCTACAATTCCTATTTTATTTAATATTTTAATAGCTCCACTAGAAAAATTTTCTGCACTGGATATACTATAAATAGTTGGAAGTTCTATTACTAAATCTACTCCTCCATTTATTGCCATTTTGGCTTTTTCCCATTTATTTATTACTGAAGTATTTCCTCTTTGAGTAAAGTTACCTGTTATAACTGCTACTACAAAGTCTGCTCCTGTTTGTTCTTTTGTTTTTTGTATGTGATAAGCATGTCCATTGTGAAATGGATTATATTCTGCTATTATTCCTACAACTTTACTCAAATTGCACCTCCTCTATTGAACCTTTATCAATTTATTGATATAATATCACAAAATTAGTTTTTTATCAATGATTATGGAGGTTTTCTATGGAAAAAATTACAATTTATACTGACGGAGCTTGCTCAGGAAATCCAGGCCCTGGTGGTTGGGGTTGTATATTAATGTATAATGGTAATAAAAAAGAATTATCTGGTGGAAGTAAAGAAACAACAAATAATATTATGGAAATAACAGCTACAATAGAAGCTTTAAAAGCTTTAAAATTTCCATGTGAAGTTGATTTATATAGTGATAGTGCTTATGTAGTTAACTGTTTTAATCAAGGTTGGATTTATAATTGGATAAAAAAAGGTTGGAAAACTGCTGGTGGAGATTCTGTTAAAAATAGAGAATTATGGGAAGAATTATATAAACTCACTCAAATTCATACAGTAACTTTTCATAAAGTTAAAGGTCATGCTGATAATGAATTTAATAACAGATGTGATGAACTTGCAAGGAATGCAATAAAGAATTTATAAAAAAATAAGTAGAATTTTATCTACTTATTTTTTTGTTTTGGAGCCTACGACGGGGATTGAACCCGTGACCTCAGCCTTACCAAGGCTGCACTCTACCAACTGAGCTACATAGGCATATATAAGAGCATACATAAGTATGCTTTATTCATTATCAATGTTTTTAATAGCCTTTTTCCTAATTCTTTGAATTGCATTATCTATAGATTTTACAGGAGAGTTTAAACTTTCAGCAATTTGAACATAACTTTGCCCATCTATAAATTTTGCTAAAACTTTTTTTTCAAAATCACTTAAAGATTCATCTATTGTTTTTTCAATCATTTTATAGTATTCATTTTTTGTTACTGTTTCAAGTGGATCTTCAATTGGATTTGCATCTAATACCTCAATAAGCTGTCCTTCTTCTTCTCCATCTTCATTCTCATAATTTGAGGTATTTAAAGATAAATATGAATTAAGAGGCATATGTTTTTGTCTATTAGAGCCTTTTATTGCTGTAATAATTTGTCTTTCTATGCAAAGATTAGCAAATGTTTTAAAAGAGTTTTGTTTTTCTAAGTCAAAATCTCTAATAGCTTTAAATAGTCCTATTAAACCTTCTTGCTCAATATCTTCTTTTTCAGCACCATTTAAATAATATTTACTAATTTTCATATTAACAATATCTTTATATTTATGAATTAAGTAGTTTAAAGCTAAATTATCTTTAGCTTTTACTTTTTTTATAATTTCTTCATCTGTCATATCATCATAAATATTTCTTGAAAAGAAAACATTGCTGTTTGTCATTTAAAAGTATACCTCCAACTGTATTTACTACTGTATTATATTTATAAAAATCTTTAATGTCAATATGTTTTAGAATAATTATTGTTTTTTAATTTATTTTATGCTATTATTTACTAGAAAATGGAGGTTATTATGGCTTTTGATGGCATGGTTTTAAAATCAGTTGTAAAAGAATTAAACATATTAAAAAATGGTAAAGTAAATAGAATATATGAACCATCTAATAACAATATAATTTTTAGTATTTATGCAGAAGGTTCAACTTATGCTTTAGACATAGATGTAAGTGCAAATAATTACAGAATAAATCTAACAACACATGAAAAAAGCAATCCTTATGTTGCTCCTAATTTTTGTATGCTACTTAGAAAATATTTAATTGGAGCTAGAATAAACAAAATATATACTAACGGATTAGAAAGAATTGTTTTTATCGAATTTGAATGTTTTAATGAAATGAATGATAAAATCACTAGAACGCTTGTAATTGAATTAATGGGTAAATATAGTAACATTATATTGTTAAATCATGAAAATGTTATTTTAGATGCTTTAAAGCGATTTGATACTAATGTTATAAATGCAGATGAAAGAAATATAATGCCAATGAGAAAATATATACTACCTTCTTCTAACAAAAAGGATATTGAAACTTTATCTAAAGAAAATTTTATGGTTATATGTAAATCTCAAAATATTCATACACTAGATTTACTACTTTCAAGTACCTTTACTGGTATAAGTAAACTATTTATTCAAAGTGCATTAGATTTTTTAAAAATATCTAATACTGTATCTGATAAAAATTTAGAAGAGTTGTACGATTATATTTTTAATATATTAAGTTCTAATAATGTAGTATGTAAAAAATATAAAAATAATTATTCAATTTTTATAGATAATAACGAAAAAGAATCTTTTCAAATTAATTTTTTCTTAGATGATTTTTATTACGAAAAAATGCAAGAAGATCTTTTTAAAAATTATAGAAATAATTTACTTAAAGTTATAAATAACACTTTAGATAAAATTACTAAAAAATTAGATAATATAAATAATAAAATAGAAGCTTGCAAAGATATGAATAAATATAAAATTTATGGTGAACTTCTAATTGCAAATATTTATAGAATAAACACATTGAATATTTCGGATAATTTTGTAGAACTAGAAAATTACTATGATAATAACAATATTGTTTCTGTTCCTGTCAATACTGATATTTCTACTTCTCAAAATGCTGAAAAATATTTCAGAAAATATAATAAATTAAAAAACACTTTAGAAGTAGTAAATATTCAAAAAAAAGATGCTGAAAAAGAACTAAATTATTTAGGAAGCTTAATTTATGAATTAGATAATGCTACTGATATTGATGCTATTAATGAAATATATAATGAAATTTCTGAAAATATTCTTTTTAATGATAATATTAAGCAAAACAAAAATTCAAATAAAAATATCAAGTCTTCCCTTTCTAGCCAAGACAATTATATGCGTTTAAATTTGGATGGTTATACAGTTTTAGTTGGAAAAAATAATAGACAAAATGATTATTTAACAATGAAAATTGCAAATGATAATGATTACTGGTTTCACACTAAAGATATTCATGGTAGCCATGTTATTCTTAGATGTTCTGGTGATACTCCTAAAATGGAAACTATTATAAAGTGTGCTAAATTAGCAGCATATTACAGTAAAGCTAAATTTTCTTCAAATGTACCTGTTGATTACACATTAAAAAAATATGTAAAAAAGCCAAATGGATCTCAACCAGGATATGTAATTTATACGAATCAAAAAACGGTTAATGTTGAACCAAGTTCACTTATTTAGTTATTGAATACATAATTTTATAAATATTTCAGCTTTATATAAGAATAACCTTAATGATATAATATTTATCATTAAGGTTATTTTCATTTTAATTTATATCTATTCTTGTTCAGGTGGATGTATTAATTTATTAAATTCTTCATCGTTTCTTAATTCTTCCGCCACATACATTTCTGCCCTTTTATCTTGCTTTATTGCTGCTAAAGCTATTTCTTTATCTCCTCTTAACCTTTTACTTGCATATTTAAAAATTAAGCCTTTGTTAGTAACTGCTGTAAGTACAATTTCTTTATCATCTCTTAATTCTTCACTTGCATAATACAATATTTGACCATCTTGTTTTACAGCCTCTAATATAAGTTCTTTATCTTCAAGCAATTTGTCTGAGCAATAAGCTAAAACCCACGTTGCCTTATCTTTTATAGCTTGCATCATAAATTCTTTATTGTCTGAATTTAACTCTGCATCTTCTATTCTATATTCTTTATCTTCTTGCTTTTCTTCCATAATGTCCTCCTATTTTTAGTTAGCTATTTTCTTGTTTATATTCTACTTCTTCCATAAACGGGAACATCTGTTTAATTGCTTTTAAAGTAATCATAGATTTTTCTTGTGCAGGATTCCTACTCATTTGTTCAACTAGTTCTTGCATATAGCAGTTATCTCTAACTTTATAAATTACATATCTATTTCTAACATAATTAAATAATATTTTATATCCATCATCCAAATCTTTTGAAAATCTTTGAAATGTATATTTTCCATCCATTAGTAGCATTTTCCTTTCTTAATTTAGTTATTATTTTATCATTTCTTCAAATTCTTGTTCAGATATTATTGTAACTCCTAATTTTTGAGCCTTATCGAGTTTACTTCCTGCATCTTCACCAGCTAGTACATAACTGGTTTTTTTAGAAACACTGCTAGATGTCTTACCTCCAAATTTTTCTATTATTTCACTTGCTTGATCTCTAGAATATTTACTTAAAGCTCCAGTTAAAACAAATGTTTTTCCTTCAAATCTATTGTCTTCTGACATTTCTTGTAAATGATTGGTGTTAACACCTGCTTCTTTAAGTCTTTTTATTAAATCTAAAGTTTGTTCTTCTTTAAAAAAGTTATATATACTGTCAGCAATAATTTCTCCAATGTCATCTTTCATGCTTAAAGATTCAGCAGTAGCATCCATAATATTCTCTAAGGTTCCATATTTTTTAGCAAGTACTTTTGCTAGTTTTTTTCCAACATGTCTAATGCCAAAGGCTGAAATTAAATTTTCTAAATCTCTATTTTTGCTTTCATTTATTGCATTTATAAGATTTTCTGCGAATTTTTTTCCATTCTTTTTTAATGAAGCAATATCATCTATTGTTAGTGAATATATATCTGCTATGTCTTTAATTAATTTTTTTTCTAATAATTGCTCAACAATTTTATATCCCAAGCCATCAATATCCATTCCATCTTTTGAAGCAAAATGTACAATATTTCTTAGTGCCTTTGCACTACATTCTATTCCGGTACATCTAATCGCAGATTCTCCTGGTTCTCTTACTGCTGGTGCTCCACAAACGGGACAAATTTTAGGCATTTCAAAATCAATTTCGCTTCCATCTCTTTTTTCCTTTAATACATCAACAACTTCTGGTATAACGTCTCCTTGTTTTTGTATTACAACATGGTCTCCTATTTTTAGTCCTTTTTCTTTTATAAAATCTTCATTGTGAAGTGTTGTTTTTGAAATGGTTGATCCTGCAACTTTAACTGGTTCTAAGATAGCCATTGGAGTTATAACACCTGTTCTTCCTACTTGGCAAGTTATATCTTTTAAAATGGTTTCTTTCTTTTCAGGTGGATATTTATATGCAATAGCCCATTTAGGTACTTTGAAAGTTGAACCCAATTCCTGTCTGAATTTTAAATTATCTACTTTTATAACTGCACCATCAATTCCAAAAGTTAGTTCTTCTCTTTTGTCTCCAATTTCATTAATAGCATCAATAGCTTCTTTTATATTATGACAAAGTTTTCTAAATGGAACTACATTAAATCCTAGGCTCTCTAAATAATTTAATTCTTCCCAATGTGAATTAAATTCTTTTCCTTCTATTTTTTGAACATTAAAAATATAAATATCTAATGGTCTTTTAGCTGTTATTTTTGCATTTAATTGTCTAAGTGATCCTGCTGCTGCATTTCTTGCATTTGCAAAAAGTGGTTCACCTAAAATTTCTCTTTCTTCATTAAGGGCTTCAAATTCTTTTTTACCAATAAAAACTTCTCCTCTAACAGTTATATCTATTGGTTCTTTTAATTTGTGTGGGATACTTTTTATTGTTTTAGCATTTGCAGTAATTTCTTCGCCAACTTGTCCATCACCTCTAGTTGCTGCTTCTACTAAAATTCCTTTTTCATATTTTATTGCACATGACAAACCATCAATTTTAGTTTCAACGCAATAATTAAATTCTTCTCCATATTCTTTTGCCTTTTCATTTATTTTTTTGTCAAAATCATAAAGTTCTTCAAAAGAAAATATGTCTTGAAGACTTTGCAAAGGTACTTCGTGTGTAACCTTTGTAAAGTCCTCTCTTACATGACCTCCAACTTTTTGAGTTGGAGAATCTTTTGTTATATATTCCGGATTATTTTTTTCTAACTCCTTTAATTCGTTCATAAGCATATCATACTCATAATCTGATATTTCTGGCTTATCTTCATCATAATATTTTTTTGAATGATAATTTATAATTTTACGTAATTCTTCAATTCTTTCTTTTGCTTCCATAACAATAAAATTCCTTTCTGGACTTACTCGCAAGTTATATATTTTTTAATACTAAATTATTTAGTATCTTTTAATAAATCTTTTCCACCTTTTAAATACTCATATCCCGAAAATATAGTTGCAATAACACATACTATCATAAGTATAGTTACTATTAAGTTTAAAATAAATGGTATAACATCCATTTGTTTAACAAATATATCTCCAAATGAGTTAACATCAATAAAGGCTAAAATTATAGCAATCATTTGGGTTACTGTTTTTAGTTTACCCCAAATGTTAGCTGGTATTACTTTTCCGTTTTGCTCTACTGCAATTAATCTATATCCAGAAACTGCAAATTCTCTTGTTATTATAATTATTGGTATCCAGGCAGGAAGTTTACCTGCCTCTACCAATATAAGCATTGCTGATATTACTAAAATTTTATCTGCAATAGGATCTAAAAACTTACCAAAGTTTGTTATTTGATTATTTTTTCTTGCTAGATATCCGTCTAGTTTATCTGTTAATGCTCCTATTATAAATACTAAGTCCATAATAATGAATGTAAGAGGTATTCCATATACATCTACTGGAATATTAATAAAAGAAATTATCACAATTATAGGAACTAAAATCATTCTAAAAACTGTTAATTTATTTGGTGTATTCATTATAACTCTCCTTGTAATTTATTATCTTGTAGTATTTATTGTATTATTTTCTTCGCTGTTTATTACTTCATTTTCAGTTGTTACATTTTTTTCTTTTACAACATTTTCTAATTGGTCAATTAATGTTGTTAGTGTTTGCATATCTTCTCCAAATAGTTTCCAATCTGAATTGCTACTTGAATTTTTTACATTATTGTGTGCTTTTATTATTTCATTTACTAAATCTTCTACATTATCTGGATTAGTTATATCTATATTCCCTGCTGATTTAGAAAGTAATTTAGATATTGCCTCATCTAAAGAGTTTCCTATTGCTATTTTGTTTCCAGAAGCTACAACTACTCTTTTTAGTGTAGGTTTTTGTTCAGTTGTTTCATTTAATAATTGTTGATAAATAGGTTCTACATATAAAATTGTATTATTTATTGGAACTGCTAACAATGCTTTTGTAATTTTAGTTCCACTAACGTTTAAACTTGCAATATCTGTTGAAATAGTTTCATCTTGATTTATTTGAGTTTCTATTTGCATTGGTCCTAAAACATTACTGTCTGCTGGGAATTCATATATTTCTAATTTTGGTGTTCCATTTTCATATGTTCCTACCATGTATGAAATCATATTTTGTTTTCCATAAGGTGTAAAAGGAATTACTAATCCTAGTTTTTCTTTATCAGAATTTGGTACTTTTACCATTGTATAATAGCTTTCCATCTCTGAAGCTGTTTTTCCATTGCTATTTGATTTAGCTATTTGCCAAATATCATTACCTCTATATAACACTTCTGGTTGAATATTATGATATTTTTGAACTAACTTAGATTGTATATCATATAAGTATTTAGGATATACAAAGTGTTTACTAATATCTTCTGGTATCGCTTCGTCTTTTGATACAAAAAGTTCTGGATACATGTTGTTATAAGCCATTGCAATTGGATCTGTTCTATCTGTAATATAAAATTTCATACTTCCATCAAAAGCATTAACAATTACTTTTACAGAATTTCGTATATAGTTAATTGTTTCTCCATTTTCTAACAATGTTTGTTGAGAAAATGGATAACTATTTGATGTTGTATATGCGTCAATTACCCAATATTGGTTTCCTGAGTCATCAACTACCAAATAAGGATTTTCATCATATTTTAAATATGGCATAATTAATTTTGCGCGTTTCAAAACATTTCTGTTAGTTATTATTTTACTTTCATCTGATACACTTCCTGAAAAAGCTAATTTTAAATCTCCTTCTTTAATTCCTAATATTAATCTATCCCAGAAGTTTAAATTCAAACCAGCATTTCCTGTATAGTGATATTCTTCTTCTTCTCCGCTTTCTATATTTAAGTAATCAAATTCTGAACTATTTTCATTATTTATAACTATTGCATCATTTGTTTCTAAACCAAAGTATATTCTAGGTTCTTTTATAGAAATTGGTGAATTTGATGTATCTCCAAACTCTTTTTGAATATTTACTAAATTACCACTTTCATCTGTAGAACCTGCTAGTGTAATAACAGAACCATAACCATGAGTATATTCATAAGTTTTATTTGAATATGTTGTATTATTATTTGATATTTCTCTTGGAGTAACATATACAAGTGTAGGTTTATCGTTTATATTATATTCTTCTATTTGAGTACTTCTAAAAGTATAATATCCTTTTGCTGTTTGTGAACTTTGTAAATCTTGTAAAACATTGCTGTTACTTACTATAGCTACATTTTCTATTACATTTTTGTTTTCACTTATTTCATTATTTGTAATTGTTCCACTATATGAAATGTTTTGTTCGTCAACATTTATACCATACGCAATTTTAGTTTGTTTAATATTTTCTCTTATATAATCTTGGTTTTTGTCTAATTCATTTGATCCAACAAAAATTAATTGATATCCAGCAAGTACTACTGCAAGAATAACCAAGTATACAGGAACTATTAAAACATTTCCTACTACTCTTCTTGTACTTTTATCTTTCATAGCTTTATATGCTCTAAATACAGAAATAACAGTAAGAATAGCTAATATTACATATCCCCAAAGTTTAACAGTTACATCTGAAATGTTTGCACCAAATAAAGAATAAGTTGTTGCATCATTTAGTTCAATGTTTAAGAATTTCTCGTTTCCTATATTTTGAACCATTGAGAAGAATACTATTAATCCTAAAAGAATAGCAATTAATTTAATTCTTGAACCCAATTTTCCAAGTAAGTCACATTTTTTTATAGATTCACGTTCAACTCCATCAAAGCTAATATTAAGTACAATAAGTGAATATGCTACTGCATATACAATAGTTGCAACAACAACTACTAATAAATACATTAACACAAAATTAATTAATGGTCTTTGGAACATAAAATATGATATGTCTAATCCAAAAACAAAATCCGTTGTTCCAAACTTTGAATTACTAAAACATAATAAAATGTTATTAAGTAACATTTGTGTAGTTGCTAAACTTCCCACTAAGGCAATTACAAAAGATACAGATTTATTTGGAAATTTTGGCATTTCCTTTTTTTCATCGTCAAAAAATATTTTTAAGCCTTTTCTAATTGTTCTATTTGTAAAATAGAAAGCACAATAAAGAAATGCAAAATTTATAACAAATGTAATTGCATTATATGTGATGTTTTTCCAAAAAGCTGTTAAATATACCTCTCCTATTCCTTTTACTTCTAAGTAACTACCTTTTATATAAACATATGTTGCTATAAAAGCAAAAAGTACAACCGCTAAAACAATAATAGTTCTTTTTCTAGCTTTCTTTGTAATATTTTTTTCTTTTTCATTATTATTTGTTGTTACTTCTTTTTTGTTATTGTCTATTTTTTTATTTTCTTTACTCAATTTATATCACCTTTCTTTATATTATTGCATCTATAAATTCTTTACTATTAAATTGTTCCATATCATCTATTTGTTCTCCTATTCCTATAAATTTAATAGGAATTTTATTCTCTTGTACTATACCAATAACAACTCCACCTTTTGCAGTACCATCTAATTTTGTTAAAACTAATCCTGTAATTCCAGTTGTTTCTTTAAATGACTTTACTTGTGAAATTGCATTTTGTCCTGTAGATGCATCTAATACCAAAAGCGTTTCTTTTGAGCTATTAGGCAATTCTCTATCAATTACTCTTTTTATTTTTTCTAATTCATCCATTAAGTATTTTTTATTTTGTAATCTTCCTGCTGTATCACAAATTAAAACATCTGCATTTTCATTTTTTGCAACTTTAATTGCATCAAATATTACTGATGCTGGATCAACACCTTCTGGTCCTTTTACTATTTGTACTCCAGCTCTGTTTGCCCATACTTCAAGTTGTTCAACTGCTGCTGCTCTAAATGTGTCTCCTGCTGCTACAATTACTTTTTTTCCTTCTTTTACAAGCTTATTTGCTATTTTTCCTATTGAAGTTGTTTTTCCTGCTCCATTTACTCCTACCATTAAAATAACAGCTGGAGTATTATCTAAGTCTAAATCTGATTTTTCTGAATCTAGTATATTTGCAATTTCATCTCTTAAAGCTTGTCTTACTTCTTCTGCTTCTTTTAAATTATCTTTTTTAATTTTTTGTCTAAGATTTTCTATTATATTTTCTGTAGTTTCCATTCCTACATCTGCAATTATTAATTTTTCTTCTAATTCTTCTAGTAAATTTTCATCTACTTTTGTAAAGCTAAATACTTGTTTAGTTTTAGCTAGTCCTTGCTTTAATTTATCAAAAAATCCCATGTTTTTTCCTTTCTTATTAATTTAGATTTTTTCATTTAATATTGTAGCATAAATTTTGTAAAAAGTATACTAGTATAGGTAATTTTTATAAAATTGTACAGGTATAATTTAATACAATATTTATCATATTTTTTATCGCGACATATAGTAATCTCCCCCGGGGCTGACCCGGGGGAGATTTATAATACTCCTTAAAGCAATTTTAAAATTAAAACTTAATTTTAAACCAAAACGTGGTTGGAGCCACCAGCGAGAATCGAACTCGCGACCTACAGGTTACGAACCAATAGGTATTGTTTTTAGCTCGCATATAAATATTTTTTTATTTCAGTCGCTAAAGTTATTCATATTAGTGACTTTTATCATATCACATAATTAAAATTTTATCTACCTTTTTATGCAATTTTTCTAATAATTCTGATTTTTCCCTTTATTTTCCCTTTATAAATAATTGGTGTTTTCTTTTCTTCTTTCAGGATATTATTCTTATAAAATTCTTCTATTTTTTTATTTTCTTCTTTTTCAAATTCAATTAATAAATGGGTATATCTATCTGTCATTCTTGAAGTTGAATGTCCTAATAATTTTTGCAAATATTTTACAGAAATTCCAGCTTCTAAACATCTTGTAGCAAAGGTATGTCTTAATTGATGTACTCCTATATGTCTAAATCCAATCTGTTTTAAATATCTACTTAATTTTGTCCATAAAAAATCTGCTTTAATTCTATTGCCTTTGCTTGTCAAAAAAAGAGGTTTTCCCTTAAGTTCTGCTATAGACTTTATGTTATTAACTTTCATATATTCTTCTCTATATTTTTTTAATAACTCATATGCTCCAAATAGCATTGGTATTTTTCTTACACTACTCTCTGTTTTCAAATCACTTTCTTCAACTGTATTTTTTTGTCTTTTTAATTCTTCAGTGAATAGTGCAGTACAAACTAAACCATTTCTAACCATTACTATTCTATTTTTAAAATCTATATCATCCCAGTCAGAACCTGCTGCTTCACTTGCTCTTTCTCCTGTTTTTAGTAAAAACAAATAAACTGTAAATTCATATTTATGTGCAAGTAAATTTTCAAATTCTCTTTGTTCTTCTCTTGACATTATTTCTGGTTCTTTAACTCTTAATTTAGGTGGATCTACTTTTTGCACACAATTACTTTTTAATAAATTATTTTTTATTGCCGCTTCAAAAGCCATATTTAGAACACAATATGTATCTTTTATTGTTTTAGGTGCTAACTGTTTTTTAGTAGTTTTACATTGTCCTGTTTTCATTTTAGTCAATATTTGTTGAATATGAATAGGTTGTATCTTTTGTAATTCATATTTTCCTATTTCAGGAACAATATATTTTGTGATTGCAATAATATAGGAACTTAAAGTGTTATTATTGACTACTCCTCTTTTATATGTATTTATCCACTTTTTTAGCCATTCTTCTACAGTTATGTTATTACTTAAAATATAAGAATTATTTTCAGATTCATTTTTTATTTGAGCCATTTTTTGAATAACTACTCTTTTATCCTTGTCGCTGACAGATACTTGTTTTTTTATTCCATCAATTTCTATTGTAACTCTTCCTTCATATGAGTTACCTTTTTTTCTAATTGACCCTTCGCCTTTATTTCTTCTTTTCACATCACCTAATTTCTTTTTACTCTTTTTTTCTTTTATATCATTTTTTTCTTTACTCACTAAAATCACCTCGTAAATATGTTTTAGTAGAGTTAGAATATATTTGTACTTATTATTATACATCTATTCTTCTACTAAAAAAAGCTCAAAAAAAATTTTTTTAATATTTAATAAAATTCCCTATATTCTTGGTCATCCAGTCATTTATTCCTAATTTATTTATTAAAATTCTTCTCTTAAATTTCACACATGGGAAATCAGGCAATTTTACGAGTTCGGCAACTAACTGTTTACTTACTCCTAAATATTCTGCACATTCTTCTATAGTCATTCCTATTTTTTCAATCCCTGTATTTATTGTTATTTTATTTTTTCCTTCTTTTATTAATATTTCTTTCATTAGTTTCATTAACATATTCTCATCTTTATATACTTCAAACATAGTTCTTATTTCTTCAATTACATCTTCAACTGTTCTCTCTTTATTAGCACTATGAAAAATGCTATGAAATGCCATTACTATATAGCCTATACAGCATTCTCTGTTTATATAAATTCTTTCCATATTTTTATTCCTCCATTATAAAAAGCCAGTATATAACCTGACTTATTTAGTATTTTTATATTTTTTATTTTTATAATCCCTTAAAAAATTTACCTGTTCTTGATCTTCCATCATTAGTTCCTTTTCTGATTTATTTTTGTTTCCACCAATTATCACACAAAACATACTTGTTCCAATTAATATTAGTATCAAAATTAATATAAACATTATTACCTCCGACTTTTAGTGTTTTAATTCATTAAATGGTAATCAGCTACATTACTCCTCAGGAATCTAACCTATCTGAACTCAGACTTGTTTTCATTGCTTGGGACGGTTCTTTCTCGCTCGTGCTATGACTAAACAAGAGTATTATTATTCATCTTTATTAGTTATCGCCTTATCAGTTGCTAACTGATATTTAAGTTTTATAGTTCTGCATCTATAAATTAAACTAGCTCTTAATAAAGTGTTTATTTAACGAATGTTATTCAATTTTCAATGTGCTTTTTATTCTCAAAATAGAAATAAGTGAAAGAGTTTTCTTACCCCTTCACTTATTTGCTCACAAAATTTGATTTTGTCCCCCCCTATTTTTCAAAAAATTTTTTTATTTTTTTCAAACCTAGTTGAAGACTCTTTTCTATTTGCTTTTTTTGAACCATTTCTATTTTAGCTAAATCTCTTATTGTAATTTCATTTACTATGTGTAAATCTATTCTTCTATATTGAGCTTCTGTAAGATTTTGCATTGCTTGATTTACTTTTTTTCTCTCTATATTTTTTATAACCGTTTCTTCTACACTTTCCACTGGATCAAAAGCTCTTTTATATATTTCTTCATCAGTTAATGAAGAATGTTCTAAATATCTACTTGTTTCATTTTTTATCTTTGTATAAGCTTTTTTTGATTTCATATATGTATCAAATATTTCCTTATCAATTTCAATTCTACAGTCTTGGTTGGCACTATCTACAAATGATATGTAATATTTATCTTCATCCTCTATATATTCTAAAGTATAACTATCTACTTCGTATTGCACTGTCCTTCCTCCTATTCATTTCAAATTTTTTGAAATGAATTTAGGTGGGCTACGACAGTGAAGTTCTATAGTACAAAAAAAATCAAGTACACATGAAATAACTGCATACTTGATTCGTAAAAAAAGACATAATAATCTTTTAAGGACATATTTTAATATATTAAATTTGCTATATGTAATATTATTAGTCAAACCTTTTAACATATAAAACTCCTAAAAGAAAATTGACTTAACAATTTCTAAAAGGAGTTTTTATTTTTTAGGGGATATTATTAACTCATCAAAGTCCGAAATATTTATTGTAATTTTCTTTTGTTCTTCATAATTCTTTTGATTAGCCTCCTTTTCAGACCTTGATTAAGTTGATTAGATTATATTTTCTTTTAGGTCTTTTGTGATAGTTGGGTTAAAAAGGGCTATAAAAAGGTAAAAAAAGGCTACTACTTTTTGCTTTTGGCATATATTTCCATTTTAATATTGATTTTACATAATATTTGTGATATAATATCCTCATATTTAAAGCATTTGTGGAGGTTTGCAATGTTAAAAGTTCTAGTAGCTGATGAAAATCATGCAGCAAACTTAGATTGCTGTCAATATCTAGCAAATGATAAAAACCTCGATGTACTAAGTACAAATAGTGGAATTAATACTATAAATGCATATAATAATTTTCATCCTAATGTATTAGTAATAAATTCTGACTTTAAGGATAGGAGTTATACTGAAATACTCAATGAACTTTCTTCTACATCACTTGAAAGACAAAAAACCAATGTAATCCTTACTGTAGAAGATAATGGGAAAAGAATTGAATTAGATTTCATGGCTAAAGTTTATAAGTTGTTTTATTCTGTTGACTATGAAAAAATTAGAGAAGGAATAGAACAATATAACTTAGATAATGTGATTTTTTATGAGCCAAACGAGAAAACTTTAAGTGCATTGTTTTATAAATTGAATTTGTATAACGAACAAACTGGAGCTAGTTATCTAAAATATGCCATTATACAATCTTATAATAACCAAACATCAACAAAGACCTTAAATGACATTTTTAGTTTAGTTTCCAAAGCATTTAATGTTTCCTATAAATCTGTTAGACCTGCAATGAGAAATGCTCTAAAATCTGTAAATAATTATAGAAAAAAATGTGGTAATACTGGGATTTTTAAACTGTTTGAAAATGAAGACTCAATTACTCCAAAAAATTTTATAAAAATTATAACTAGATATTATATAAAACAAAAAAAATAAAAGAAATAAGTAATTATTGAAACTTATTTCTTTTTTATTTTATTGGTATTTATACTCTTTATATGCTTCTATAATATCTTTTGCTGTTCCAGCATAAGGTTCTCTTACACAAGCATTTAATTTGTTATCTGTAATATTTATAACTTCCATTAATTCATTATCAGGTATTTCTCCTATTGTACTGAAACTAGGAAATTGGTCTTGTAATTTTTCTTTTGTCTTTCTTATAAGTTCTAATCCAGACATATTTGAAAAATTATATTTAGAAAATACTAATTCTGGTTTTAATTCTACTATTTTTTTATATGTATCAATTCCATCACAAGCTATTCCCACTATATTAATATACTCTAAACTAGAGATAGAATTTACTATTGCTTCTCTTATTGTATCATCATTATGAGCAACGATAGTCCTTATTTTTCTTGTTTCTGTATCTAATTTATTAATTAAAAATTCCAAATTTTCTTGTTGTAAAGCGTTTGCGAAATACTTATCTTTTCCATTTTGAGTTTGTATAATATCTGCATTTGGAAGAACTACCATACTTTTTTCAAATTCACTTTGTTTTTTATATTGAATTATTTTAATATTCTCAAATGTTTTTATTTCTCTTACTTTATTTTCTAATTCATCTTCAGATATTTCAAATGTTTCCTTGTTTACTAAAGCTTTCTCTCTAATAGGCATAAATTTAAGAAATTTCCACTTTTCAATCTTATACTTATTTAAAAATTCTCCTAATTCCTCTAATTGATTTATATTCTTTTTACTAACAACTGTATTAATACCAACTTTTATCTTTTTATTCTTAGTTTTTTCTAATAGATTTTTGATTATTTCAAAGTGGTTATCTTCTTTACCTAATGACTTATTTATTTCATTATCAATTGAATCTATTGATAGATTTATTTCATCTAAAATATTTAAAATATCTTCAACATACTCATTATCATTTTTTGATAGAAAAATTCCATTTGTTACTAATTTATTGTGTACTCCATTTAACTTAGAAATTCTCATAAGCTCATTTACTCTAGGATATAATACTGCTTCTCCACCAGTCCAAGTAATATGGTTTATTCCATTCTGTATTAAATTATTTAATACTTTTTCATTTTCTTCAAATGATAAATCTTCAATATTATTAAAACCAAAGCAATATTTACAATTTTGATTACATCTTGTAGTTATTTTCCAACATACTTTTTGTTTACTCATGTATATCAACCTTTCTCTACTATTTGACATAATAATTATACATTAGTATTTGATGTATGTACAGTTGGAATTTTCTAATGGTCATTTCATTTTATCAAACCCACTAATATAAATATATTTAACTTCTTTATATTTGAGTTTATAGTTAGTGATGAAAAATTATTTTATACCTGCCTCTTTTTTATCAATTTGTCGAGATGAATTGTATCTCATAATTAAACATTAGGTTTGTTTTTATATATTTTTATTCTTCACTAATTCTTTCATATTTTATAGCATTAATTTGAGCTGGATATGTTGTCATTATAACTCCATCATAAGTTACCTTTATTCTTTCTCCGATCTTATATTTTACATTAGTATCAATTTTTAATTTCTCTACCATTATTAAATCTGCTGATTTTTTTATTTCTTCATTTTCATCTGGTTCAACAAAAAATAAGTTTTCTTCTACTTGTGTTATTGTGCCACCAAATGAATATTCACTGTTTTTCATTTCTTTTTCAAATCTTTTCTCATATTCTTTCATTTCTTCTTCAAAGTCATTGTAATCCATAAACCAGCTACCTATTTTTATGTCATCATATCCCGCTAATGTATGGAAATCAATTACTTTATATCCTAATCCAAAATATTCTATTGTTCCTCCATCCATATATATTCCTGCAAGATTACGAATACAAAATATTGGATTCTTTCCATTTTTTACTTTGTTGTAATCAACCACAAAAAATATTAACCCTAAAATAATTACAATTCCTAGTACACAACCAATAATCTTTAATCCTTTTTTCATAAATCCCCTCAATTTACCTTTCTTTTAAAATTTAATAATAGCGATAACTTACTATTTTATAGCATTATATCATAAATAAAAAAATCACTCTATACTTTTTCGTATAAAGTAATTTAAAATTATATCTAATAAACAAAGAAATTGGTTCAGTTAATCTTATAACTATATTTCTAAATATTTTTTAATAAAAATCTTATCTATCTTTGTTAGATATTTTTCTATATAAATCAAATTAATGTTAACTTCAGGTAATTTTATTGGTAATTTTATTTCATAAAGTTCTCTTTTATTTAATGCTTCTTCTACTGCCTCTTTCATAACATATCCTATTCCTTGCCCTTGTCTTACTTCTTCAATTCTCATTTCAGTATTATCACATTGTATATCTGCTTTTATTTCTACATTATTTTCTCTTAATACTTCAAATAATCTTTTAGTTGAAGTAGATTCCTTGTAATTTAATATGTACTTATATTGTTCCATTTCCTTAAGGTCCTTTATTTCTATCAATTCATTAGAAATAAAAATATTATTAATCTTTTTTAAAGTTTTTATAATAAGTTCGTTATTTATATTATCTGGAACAGTATCTATTATTACAAAATCAATTATATGCCTTTGTAACAATTGTAATAAACCATTATAGTCTGCTACACTTACTATATCTATTTTTAAATCAGGATAATCATTTCTTACTTTCGTTATACATTTTGATAAATAAAATATTGATATATGAGAAGGACAACCAATTGTAATTTTTGCCTTAGAAATATCATAGTTTTGAATTATTGCATTTTCTGCAAATTCAAGATCTTTAATTTTGTTATGCATAGAATCATATAGTTCTTTTCCTGCTTCAGTTAGTACTAGACCATCTCTTTCTCTATAAAACAATATTATATCTAATTTTTTTTCTAAATTTGTTATATGAGAACTAATCGTCGACTCTGTTAAATATAATTTGTCACTTGCTTCTTTATAATTTTTTGATTCTGCTACTACACAGAAAATCTTATATAAATTCAAATTAGTATCGCTCATTCTATGCACCACCTAATAAAATATTTTTTAATACAATTTCTGCTTTTTTTACAAAATAATCATTAGTATCTATTGGAAGTTCTAATTGTTTTACTTTATATTTTATTTTTTCTATGGTATCTAATTCTTTATTATCTTCTACAGTTTCAATTTCAATTAATTTTTCGCCATTTTCTATATCTTTAATTGTAATTTTAAAATCATCTCTCTTATAAGATTTATCATATTCTTTTATATTCATTAATTCTTTATAGCCTATTGCCTCAATAAATGCTTTGCCTGCCTCTGCATCTAAAATTTCACAATTGACTTTGCTTTGTTTTAATATATTACCTTTATCATCTATTTGCTTATTTTTGAAAGTTAATTTTACTACTTTTCGTTCAGGTATAAATTCTGTAATATTTCTTAATAGTATAGCCTTACTTAATATGTCTCTGTAACTCATATCTTTTAAATCTAATTCCTTCGGTATAAAATATGTATCATCTAAAATAAATTTTTCTATTATTTTGAAGTTTTTATCTTCTAATATATTGCCAATTTCTTTTATGCTACATTTTAATCTTACTGTTATTTCATTACTCACAACAATTTTCTCCTATTATATTTGGATTCTCAATACTATTATATTATACCATATTATGTAAATTTTGTAAACTTTTTGGCTATTTCTTATACTTTATAAACTGTTTCTATTTCTAAACAATATTTTAGTATTATATTTTTTAGATTTTTGTCAAATTAAAATAAAGCATATATCTCATTATAAAAAAAAATGACCCAAGACTTCGAAAGTTTCTTGGATACCGCTCATATATATATTACAATATTCTTTGTGAAAAATCAAGGAAATTTTATAATATTTACAATATTTGCAATATTCAAAAAATAATTTGATTATCAACATAGCATAAATCTAAAGTTTATCAATAATTTTTATAAAACTATTGATAATTTTATAGAAATAGCATATAATATAAGTAAGGAAAGTAAGGAAAAAGAAAGGATGTGATTTTATGGAATTAGCAAAAATAACTACAAAAGGTCAGGTAACTATTCCAAAATCAATAAGAGAATTATTAGATTTAAAAGAAGGAAGTAAAATTCTTTTTATTCAGAAAGGAAAAGATATAGTTATTCAAAATGCTGCAATGCTTGCTTTAGAAAAGATTCAAAAATCTTTTGATGGCGAAGCAGAAAGACTTGGTTTAGAAACAGAAGAAGATGTTGTAAAAATGATAAAAGAATTTAGAAAAAATAGAAAGAAGGATTAGTATGAGAGTAATGCTAGATACAAATATTCTTATTTCTGCATTCGTATTTAAGAGCAAAAAGATGAATGAACTAATCCATAAACTTTCCAAAGAGCACGAAATAATAATTTGCTCATATACAGTTCAGGAACTAAAAGAATTAATAGATACAAAATTTAAAGTAAGTCTAAAAGATTTAGATGAATTTTTAAAAGACTTCCCGTTTGATTTAGTTTATTCTCCAATGCATGTAGAGAATAAACTATTTGAAATTAGAGATAAAGATGATTATATAATTCTACATACAGCAATAATAGAAGATGTTGATGTATTTATAACAGGTGATAAAGATTTTGATAATGTAGATGTAGACAAACCAGAAATTATGAATGCTACTGAATTTTTAGAAAAATTTTGTTAGAAAATTTTATAAGCTCTAAAATCTAGAATAATAGATTTTAGAGCTTTTTATAAAATATACTTACTTTAAAGCTATATGGAGCCACCAAGCAGAATTGAACTGCTGACCTTTGAATTACGAATTCACTGCTCTACCAACTGAGCTATGGTGGCAAATCATTAATATTATAGTATATGACATCCAAAAAATCAAGCAATTCAGTTAAATATTTCTTATTTAATTTTTTACCATATTAAGTATATTATTTCCAATTTCATTTGCATACTTTTTATATTTTTCTGCAAATTCTTTACAAGAAACTTCTACTATTTCATCTCCAATATTAATTTTAATTGTATCCATTTTAATTACATTTGACATACCAAATGATACTATTAATAAACAACATTTCTCAAATACTGCTTTTCCATAGTCTACTAGATTTCCTTTATTGCTTTCTTTTGATACTTCTTTAATGAATTTACAATATAAATCATCTCCTAATAATTTGTTTGCTATGTATGCATAATTAACATCTTTCATATTCTTGTACCTCCATCTTTTCTTTTAT
>CALXKR010000004.1 GCA_944388895.1 uncultured Clostridia bacterium
AAAATTATAATAAATAAAATTTAAAAAAACTATTGACATAAAACAAAAAAAGATATATACTTATAAAAGTCAAAGAAAGTCAAAGTCAAATAAAATCGAAAAATGTAGAATAAGGGGAATAAATATGAGAATATCAGATATAATTGAAGATTTTATTAAAGAAATGCTAGAAGATGATGATTATGCAATAATACAAAGAAATGATTTAGCAGAACACTTTAATTGCGTTCCATCACAAATAAACTATGTTATTTCTACAAGGTTTACTCCTATGCAAGGCTATTATGTAGAAAGTACAAGAGGTGGTGGAGGATGCATTAAAATAAAAAAAGTAAATATTACTCAAAGTGATTATTTAATGCATATTATAAACAGTATAGGAAATACAATTACTGCAAAGGAAGTAGAAATCTTTGTAAAAAATTTCTTGGACTATGGCATTATAGAAGAAAAAGAAGCAAAACTTATAAAAGGAGCAACAAATGATAAAGTGCTTAATTTGGCAAAAGAAGCTAAAGATGAAATAAGAGCAAAAATATTTAAAAACATGCTCATAAATTTAGTTTAATTAATAGGAGGTATTCATATGTTGTGTCAAAATTGTGGAAAAAACGAGGCAAATTTTAAATATACACAGATAATTAATGGAGTAAAAAAAGAACTTACATTATGCTCAGAATGTGCTAGAAAGTTAGGTGTAGATAGTATAGATATACCAATAAACTTTACAAGCTTTTTAGGAGATTTCTTTAATGATTATGCAGAAAGTAGTTTGTTACCTAGTTTTAGTACAAATGATGTAAAATGCAAAACTTGCAATATGACTTATAACGATTTTATAAATACAGGAATGTTTGGATGTAGTGATTGTTATGATGTATTTTCAAATCCAATAGATTCTTTATTAAAAAATTTACATGGAACATCTAAGCACATAGGTAGAGGAGTTAAAAATGCAAAAGTGGCTCAAATAGAAAAAACAAATAAAGTTGAACCTATAAAAAATGAAAAAGATGAATTACAAAAACAATTAGATAAGGCTATTAAAGAAGAAAGGTATGAAGATGCTGCAAAATTAAGAGATAAAATAAAGGAGATTGATAAATAATGAATTGGTATGTTCAAAATGGTAAAGAATCGGACGTAGTATTAAGTTCGAGAGTAAGATTATCAAGAAATTTAAAGGGAGTTCCTTTTGTAACTAAATGTTCAAATACAGATTTAAAAACTGTATACGATAAACTTAAAGAAATAACCCCACTAATCGGGTATAATTTAAAATTTTTAAGTATGAAAGATATTGATACATTAACAAAACAAAGCTTAGTAGAAAAACATATTATTAGTCCTGATTTTGCAAAAACAAAAATTCCATACACAGCTATAATAATAAATGATGAAGAAAATATTTGCATTATGGTTAATGAGGAAGATCATATAAAACTTCAAGTATTTACATCAGGCTTAGACATAGACAATTTATTAAACTTAGCAGTTGAAATAGATGAAAAATTAGAAAATTTAGTACCATATAGTTATCATGAAAAGTATGGATATTTGACAGCCTGTCCAACAAATGTTGGAACAGGTGCTAAAATTTCAACTTTAGTGCATATACCTGCATTAGAAATGACAGGTAATTTAAGAAAAATGTTAAATGTAGTTAATAGTTTAGGAATGAGTGTAAGAGGAATATATGGAGAAGGAACAAAAGCAGAAGGAGACGTGTATCAAATATCTAATAATCAAACATTAGGAATTACAGAAAAAGAAATAGCAAAAAATTTGAATTTAATTGCTCAAAAAATAATAGAACAAGAAAGAGTTGCAAGAAAGTATCTAGCAAAAAATTCACTTAAATTAGAGGACAAAGTATATAGAGACTTTGGAATATTAACTAATGCAAGAAGACTTAGTGAAGAAGAAACATTAGACTTATTATCTAGCATAAAACTAGGAACAGACTTAGGTATTATTAAAGAGCTAACAGATAAAAAAGTAGCAGAACTAATATTGTATACAAAACCAGCTAATATTCAAAAAAGAGTTGGAAAAGAGTTATCAGTAATAGAACAAGAAACGTCAAGGTGTGAAATAATAAAACAAATAGTAAAGGAGGATTAAAATGTATTATAAGTTTACAGCTAGAGCTGAAAAAGCTTTAGAATATGCGCAAGATTTAGCTATGGAATTAGGACATAATTACATAGGAACAGAGCATCTTTTATACGGGCTTATAGCAGAAGGAACTGGGATTGCAAGCAAAGTATTAAGCAATCAAGGTATTACTGCAGAAAAAGTAAAAGAAGAAATAGAAGAAATTGTTGGCATAGGCGAAGAACTAGAAACTAGTGAACAAATTGGATTTACTCCAAGAAGCAAAAGAGTAATTGAAAATGCTTTTTTAGATGCAAGAAGATTAGGAACAGAATATATAGGAACAGAGCATCTTTTAATAGGAATAATGAAAGAAGGAGATAGTATTGCTACTAGAATATTACTAGAAGAAGATGTAAATCCACAAATGTTATATAATGAGCTTGTTAAAGTATTAAATGAAGAAGGAACAGAAAAACAAGAAGAAAATGAAGCTAATCGAAAAGGAAGTTATAATTCAACTCCTACACTTAATCAATATGGTGTTGATTTAACAAAGCAAGCTAAAGAAGGAAAACTAGATCCTGTTATAGGAAGAAAAGATGAAATACAAAGAGTAATTCAAATTTTATCAAGAAGAACAAAAAACAATCCTTGCTTAATAGGAGAACCAGGTGTTGGTAAAACAGCAGTAGCAGAAGGACTAGCAGAAAAAATAGTTGCAGGAGATGTGCCAGAGATACTAAAAAATAAAAGAGTTGTAAGTTTAGATATGGCAAGCATGGTAGCAGGTGCTAAATATAGAGGTGACTTTGAAGAAAGAATAAAAAAAGCATTAAAAGAAGTCCAAAAAGCTGGAGATGTTATAATATTTATAGATGAAATTCATACAATTGTAGGAGCAGGTTCAGCTGAAGGAGCAGTAGATGCTGCAAATATTTTAAAACCACTTTTAGCAAGAGGAGAGATTCAATTAATAGGTGCTACTACATTAAAAGAATATAGAAAATATATTGAAAAAGATGCTGCATTAGAAAGAAGGTTTAGTCCAGTAACCGTTAACGAACCTACAGAAGAAGAAACAATAAAAATACTTAAAGGACTAAGAGATAAGTATGAAGCACATCACAATGTTAAAATAACTGATGAAGCAATAAAATCAGCAGTAGAATTATCTACAAGATATATCAATGATAGATTTTTACCAGACAAAGCCATAGACTTAATAGATGAAGCGGCATCAAAAGTCAGAATGAAAAGCTATACAGAACCAGAAAGCTTTAAAACAATAAAAGATGAAATAGAAAAATTAGATAAAGAAAAAGAAGAAGCAATAAGAGTTCAAGATTTTGAAAAAGCAGCAAAAATAAGAGATAAAGAAAATAATAAGAAAAAAGAATTAGAAAATGCAAAAAAAGACTGGGAAAACAAAAATAGTAAAAAAGTATCAACTTTAAAAGAAGAAGATATAGCAAATGTAATTGCTACTTGGACAGGTATACCTGTTACTAAAGTATCTCAATCCGAAAATGATAAATTAAAAAACTTAGAAGAAAATTTGCATAAAAGAGTAATAGGACAAGATGAAGCGGTATCAGCTGTTGCAAAAGCAATAAAAAGAAGTAGAATGGGACTAAAAGATCCAAATAAACCAATAGGTTCATTCTTGTTTTTAGGTCCAACTGGTGTTGGAAAAACGGAACTTTCTAAAGCTTTAGCAGAAAATTTATTTGGAAGTGAAGATTCATTAATAAGAATAGATATGTCAGAATTTATGGAATCTCATTCGGTAGCTAAACTTATTGGTTCACCTCCAGGATATGTTGGTTATGATGAAGCAGGACAACTTACTGAAAAAATAAGAAGAAAACCTTATTCAGTAATATTGTTTGATGAAATTGAAAAGGCTCATCCAGATGTAATGAATATGTTACTTCAAGTATTGGATGATGGAAGATTGACAGATAGTCAAGGAAGAACAGTTAATTTCAAAAATACAGTAATTATAATGACATCAAACATAGGAGCAAAACTTATAACAGACAGAAAAACATTAGGTTTTGTAAATCAAGAAGATAATGAAGAAAAAGAATATGAAGGCATAAAGAAAAATGTTATGGAAGAATTGAAAAAAGAATTCAAACCAGAATTTTTAAACCGTATAGATGAAATAATAGTATTCCATAAACTTGAAGACAAAGAAATAAGACAAATCATAAATATTATGCTTAAAAATGTTGCTAAACTTCTAGAAAAACAAGGAATAAAACTAGAAGTAGATGAAAAAGCTAAAGATTTAATAGCAAAAAAAGGAACAGATAAATCTTATGGTGCAAGACCACTAAAAAGAGCAATTCAGACAATGGTAGAAGATAAAATTGCAGAAGCTATGCTAGATGGAAAAATAAACAATGAGGTAAAAATTACTGCAAAAGATGATGAAATAATTGTTGACTAAAAAAGAAGCTGTGCATAAAAAGCATAGCTTCCTTTTTATATGTATTTAAAATAATTTTCATGATATAATAAAAGAGTAAACTAAAGATAATTTATAATATTGCATTAGAAAATTTTTAATGATATAATATACAAAAATCTAAAGATATAAGGGAGAGAAGCAAATGACAGAGTTTTTTGCTATTATATTTATATTGCTAATATTTATAGTAATATTAATTGCAATGTCAGTTGTACAGATAAAAATGGCAGGAATTAAAGTAAAAGATTTTTTTAGCTTTATAGATGCCAACCAAAAACTAGATAGCTTATCTGTATTTGCTAAAAAATATGATAAAATGTCACCACAAGAGCAAGTTATTTACTTAGCTGAAGCCGAAAAAATATTTAACAGCTTTGATAAAATTCCAGAAACAGTCTGGGAAGATGAAAGAGATAAGTATTCTAAAGTATTAGATACTTATAAAAATATAAGAGTAATGAGATGGAATGAAGCCCAGACAAAATCATTAACAACCAAAACTAAAACAATAAAACCAAATGAAATAAAAACGGAGTGATTATAATGACAGATTCTTTAGAAGAATATTTATACACTATATATGTACTAATAAAAAATAATAAAGTAGCAAGGGTTACAGACATAGCAAAAGCTATGGAAGTAACAAAAGCAAGTACTAATAATGCACTTAATTTGTTAAAAGTGCAAGGACTTATAAATTATGAAAAATATAGAAATATTACAATAACCCCAAATGGAATTGCTAGAGCAAAATACATAGAAAGAAGACATGAATTATTTAGAACGTTTTTAAAAGATATTATAAAAACAGATGAAAATCTATTAGAAGTTGAAACAGAAAAATTAGCACATTGTATATCTTGTCATACTTCTGCAAAATTAGAAAAGTTTATACAAGAATATATGAAACAAATATAAAAAATAAAATAACATTGAATAGTAATAATAAAACTATTCAATGTTATTTTTTTGTATAAATTATCTAAAAAAAGATAAAATAAAATTATGAAAAAGATAGAAGAAATAATTCCAAAAAACAAAACAGAATTTATAAAAATTAGTGCTGTAGGAATAATAGCAGGAATTTTAAGTGGCCTGTTTGCATCCGGAGGAGGTTTAATTTTAGTACCTGCATTTGTGCATGTTTTTAAAACAACAGAAAAAGAAGCAAGAGCAATGTCTGTATTTTGCATTTTACCAATGGTAATAGCAAGTTTGTTTTTTTATGGTAAGGCACAATATATTGACTGGAAATTAGGCTTATTATGCGCAGTAGGTGGAATTGTCGGAGGAATTATTGGAGCAAAAATGCTAAAAAAAGTAAAAGACAAATATTTGACAATAATATTTATTATATTTTTAATTTTTGCATCAATATCTATAATAAGGAAGTAAAAAATGATAGAAATATTAACAGGAATTATTTCTGGAATTGTAAGTGGAATGGGCATGGGAGGAGGAACAATACTCATAACAATATTGATTTGCTTTATGGGTGTAGAACAAAAAATAGCACAATCAAGTAATTTAGTATTTTTTGTACCCACTTCAATTGTTGCAACTATTATTAATATAAAAAATAATGAAATTAAATGGAAATTGGCTATTCCAATTGCAATATTAGGCACTTTAGGAGCTTTTTTAGGATCATATATTGCTACAAAAATAAATGTAATTTTGTTAAAAAAATTGTTTGCTATGTTTTTATTTATAATTGCAATTTATGAATTATATTCTTGGTATAATAAGTACCTAAAAAAGACATAATAAGAAAAAGGAGGTAAAAATAATGAAATTTGTTAAAGGAATGATAGCAGGAATGGTAATTGCTGTTGGAGCTACAATGATGTGTAATGAAATACAAGCACATGGATCAACAAAAATGCTAAGACAAGGAAAAAGAATGATGAAAAAGATGGGCATAATGTAGTAACTTAAATAAAATTATTTCATATTATATAAAAGAAAGGATGGTATATAATATGAAATATGATAAAAAAATATGCCCAATTGTAGATGTTGATGGAATAGTCGCAGCCGGAAAACAATATGATTTGGATATAACTATTTCAAAAGATAATAGAAGTGTAATCTATGGAATAGTAAAAGACGACTGTGGAGATCCAATAGTAGATGCTGTTGTAAAACTAGTTGAAGTTGACTGTGATTGTGGTGATGAAAGAAAACCAGTTTCTCATACTTTTACAGACAAAAATGGAGAATTTGTATTTGGACCTCTTTGCCCAGATAGATATTATTCAATAGAAATATGGGCAAATAAAGTAAAACATTCAAAAATATGTGCAAAAGTGGAAAAGGAATTTAAATGTTTAAAAGGTGAAAAATTAGATTGCGATTGCGAAATTGATTGTAAACCAGAAAAACCAGAATATCCAGAACATGAGCACGATGAATGTGATTTTTGCAAATAAAATAAATAACTAACTATAAGTCAGTATGCTTTCAATATGAAGGTATATTGGCTTATTGATTTATATAAAAAGTGTTAAAAATGACTATTGAAAAAAGATAATAAAAATTATATAATATCTATGTAAAAATTAGCATATATAAAAATTACAGAAAGGAATAAATAAAAGACCATTATGCAAGAACAAATAACAGATAATAGACCAATAGGAATGTTTGATTCAGGAGTAGGGGGTCTTACAGTATATAAAGAAATAAAAAAACAAATGCCAAATGAAAAAATAATTTATTTAGGAGATACAGAAAAATTTCCATATGGCTCAAAATCAAAACAAACTATAATTGAACTTACCAAAAAGAATATTGACTTTTTATTAAAATTAGATGTAAAAGAAATAATAATAGCTTGTGGAACAGCTACAAGTCAAGCATTAGATGAAGTTAAAAAAATATATAACATACCAATTGAAGGAATTATAATGCCAACAGTAGAATATATTGCAGAAAAGCAAAACTACAAAAATATTGGAATTATTGCTACAAGAGGAACTATAAGAAGTAATGCTTGGGAAAATGAAATAAAGGCAAAAAGAAAAGATATAAATATATATAATAAAGAATGTCCTTTACTTGCTCCTATGGCAGAAGAAGGATGGACAGAAAATGAAATAGCAAGACTTACTATAAAAGAATATATAAAAGGATTTCCAAAATTAGATGCACTAATATTAGGATGTACTCATTATCCGATGTTTGAAAATGTTATAAAAGAATATATGCCTGATGTAGACATTATAAATACAGGAAAAATAATTGCTCAATGTCTTGAAAAAAGACTACATAGAAATAAAATATTGGAACCTAAAGAAGATGAAATATATCTTACAGATACAGAATGTAATTTTATTAATGTTGCAACCACTATTTTACAAAAAAATATTATAATAAAAAAAGCAGAGGTAGATAGCAATGAAAAATAAAAAAATAGATATAAAAAAAATAAAAGAAAGAGAAGTAACAGAAAAAGAGATAGAAGAAAATAAAAAAGAAACAAAGAAAAAAGAATGGTTATTATATAGAATACCAATAATATTAGATAGTATACTAGCCCTTATATACATATTAACATCTAACAATATACTTTTAATACCTATATCTATTATTTTTGCACTAGTACTATATGGAATAGATTGTCATCAAAGAATTTGCAAAAAATGTAAAAAATGGAATTCCACTATAATGTTAAAAGATGAAAAATTATTGCAAACAAAAAAAGTTACAAAGAAAAATTTATTGGGTAAGGATAAAGTAAAGGAAGAAAAAAATATACTATCTAGAAAGCAAAGTAAGTGCATAAATTGTGGGTATATTCATGAAACTGAAATAATTAAATAAAAAAGTAATAACCTCCAAGGTAAATGAATATATATTTACTAGTGGAGGTACTTTTATGTTTGTAGTATTTAATAAAGGAAAAATATGTTCATATTTAGTGTCGTTAGGAACAGTAATGGTTTTATTTGTAATGGCAATAGCTATAACTAATAGGAATGAAAAACTTATAGAAACTTCTACAAATTTAATTATTGAAAATAATATTGCTAAAAATGAGTATAATATAGATAGTAAATTAACAAATACAAGTGAAGAATTTAACAAAAATAATACAAATATTACAAAAATGTTACAAAAATAAAAGAAAATCAACCTTTTATGTAGACAAATCGAAAAAAGTGTTGTATAATAGGATATAGCGCATAAGTATTCTAAAATTTTTATTAGATGAATAAGATACACAAGAATAATTAAGGAGGAAATTAAATTGGAAACAAATTTTGCTGAGAACAATCATTTAGTGTTAGTTGGAAAAATAACAGGAGAGAAAAAATTTAGCCATGAAATTTATGGCGAAAAGTTTTACACTTTTGGATTAAGTGTACCACGTTTAAGTGGAAATTCAGATGTTATACCAGTTACAATATCTGAAAGATTATTTAGAGAAGACGAATTGGTTCTAGAAAAGAAAGTAAAAATTACAGGACAATTTAGATCTTACAATAGTTATGAAAATGAAAGAAACAGACTAATTTTAACTGTATTTGCTAAAGATATAGAATTTTTAGCAAATCAAGAAGAAGAAGTTGTAGCTAGTAAAGACCTAGTTTCAAATGAAGTTGTTTTAATAGGATATATTTGCAAAACACCTATCTACAGACAAACACCATTTGGAAGAGAAATTGCTGATGTACTTTTAGCAGTAAATAGAGCCTACAATAAATCAGATTATATACCATGTATAACTTGGGGAAGAAATGCTAGATATTGTTCAAAAATGGGTGTAGGAACTGAAGTAAAAGTAGTAGGAAGAATTCAATCAAGAAGTTACGAAAAGAAATATGAAGATGGTACTACAGAACAAAAAGTAGCTTACGAAGTTTCTATTTCAAACCTAGAGGTATTAGAAGAAAAATTAATTGAAAATAGCGAAGAAAACAATATTGAAGAAAGCAATAATGAAGAAAATTAATATAGAAAAGACTGTTGAAAAAAATCAACAGTTTTTTTTATTTTTTGATACATATACATTGACTTTTGAGCAAAATCTCAATATAATATAATAGAATTGTTAAAATGTTACAAGGAGGAAAGTTATGGGTGAAGTTATAGTCATAACATCAGGAAAAGGTGGAGTTGGCAAAACTACAACAACTGCAAATGTTGGAGCAGCATTGGCATTAAGAGGAAAAAAAGTTGTTCTTGTAGATACAGACATAGGCTTAAGAAACCTTGATGTTGTAATGGGTCTAGAAAATAGAATCGTATACGACATAGTTGATGTTGTTGAAGGAAAATGTAAATTAAGACAAGCTCTTATTAAAGATAAACGTTTTACAGACTTATTTTTATTACCAGCAGCCCAAACTAGAGATAAAAGTGCAGTCAACGAAGAACAAATGAAAGATTTAACAACAAAATTAAAAGAAGAATTTGATTTTATCTTAATAGATTGCCCAGCAGGTATAGAGCAAGGTTTCAAAAATGCTATAGCCGGAGCTGATAGAGCAATTGTTGTAACAAATGCAGAAATATCTTCAATACGTGATGCAGATAGAATAATAGGATTACTTGAAGCATCAGAAGTTAGAAATCCAGAGTTAGTTATAAACCGTCTAAGACCAGAAATGGTTAAAAGAGGTGAAATGATGGATGTAGAGGATATACTTGATTTATTGTCAATTGATTTAATTGGTGTTGTACCAGAAGATGAATATATAATAACTCAAACCAATAAAGGAGAGCCAGCAGTTTCAAATAAAAAAGCACCATCTGGAAGAGCTTATTTAGAAATTGCTAGAAGAATTCTTGGTGAAAATGTAGAAGTTACAATTCCTGGAAGAAAAAAAGAAGGATTTTGGGATAAATTTAAAAAAGCTTTAAAAAAATAATTTGCAATGGAGGAAATAGGAATGTTTGAAAACTTAATAGGGTTTTTTAAGAAAATGGGAAAAAAAGAGGGACAAATTGAGAGTAAAAATAATAAAGATGAAGCTAAAGAAAGACTTCATTTAGTGCTTATGCAAGATAGAGCTAATGTATCAGCTGATTTCTTAGATATGATGAGACAAGAAATAATAGATGTAATAAAAAAATACATAGATGTTGAAGACGGAGATATTGACGTTAGATTAACAAACAAGCAAAATGGTGATGGAACTACTGGAGCACCAGCATTATATGCAAATATTCCTATTAAAAGTATAAAAAATGAAACAAGAAAAATGTCAGCAGATATAAATAAAGAAAAAGAAAATAAACAGAATAAAGAAGAAAAAGAAGAAATAAAAGAAGTAGAAGAAAAAACAACAGAAGAAGAAACACAAGAAGATAATAAAAAAGTTGAAAATATAGAACAAGATAAAGAAGTTAAAGAAGAAGGAGAAAAAAATAACCAAGAAGAAAGCAATAAAAGTAATAATGAAATAAAAAATGAAAATAATACACCAAAAGCAAACAATAAAAATAAAATAGCACCTAAGGCTAATGTCTCAAAAGAAAAAAATAATAAGAAAAAGAAATAGAGGAGAAAATGAAAAAAAGAATTTCTAAAAATATTGAATGGCCAATTTTAATATGTACAATCCTATTAGTAATAATAGGATTGATTGCACTTTTTTCAGCCACGCAAAATGCAGAGTATGACGAATTCAAAAAACAAATCATGTGGATAGCAATAAGTGTTCCATTTATTATTGCATTTGTATTAGTAGACTATGAAACAATAGCCAAAATTTCACCAGTTTTTTATGTAATAATGCTTATTTTGCTTGTTGGAGTACTGTTTACAGAACCAATAAATGGAGCAACTAGCTGGTATGTTTTTAGTTCAATGTCATTTCAACCAGCTGAATTTTCTAAGATATTTGTTATAATATTTTTGGCTTTAATAATGTCAAAAATGGCTGAAAAAGGCAGAAAAGAAATAAGTAGGCCTACTAGATTATTAATATTATGTATAATATTAGCCATACCACTTTTATTAATAATAAAGCAACCAGATTATGGAACAGGACTAGCATTTTGTGTTGCATTTATTATGATGCTATTTGCAGCAGGAATAGACAAAAAATATATTATAACAGGATTTTTATTATTAGCAATAACATTGCCTTTATTATACTTTTTCGTACTTCCAGACCATGCAAAAAAAAGAATAGAAGTATTTTTAAATCAAGATTTAGATCCTAGAGGAGCAGGATATAATTTAACTCAATCTAAACTTGCTATTGGAGCAGGTGAATTATTAGGAATGGGCTTACTAAAAGGAAATCAAACACAATTAGGTTATCTAAGCCCAAAAACAACTGATTTCATATTTTCTGTAATAGGTGAAGAAATGGGATTTATTACTACAGCTACAATTGTAATAATATATGTTATTCTAATAACAAAAGCCATATATGTTGCTAAAACGGCAAAAGATAACCTGGGGTCCTATATAGCTATAGGAATAGCTGGTATATTTTTATTTCATATGACTGAAAATATTGGAATGACAATAGGACTTTTACCTATAACAGGTGTGCCATTACCATTTGTTAGTTATGGAGGAAGTTCATTATTAAGTAATTTAATAATGATAGCAATATTATTAAATATAAGTGGAAGAAGACAAAAAGCAATATTTATAGAATAAAAGGAATATATATGAAAATAGGAAATTTAGAATTAAGAAATAATATAATATTAGCTCCAATGGCAGGCCTAACAGACCTGCCATTTAGAAAGATATGTGAAAAATATAATCCTGGATTAGTTGTCACAGAAATGGTTAGCAGTAAAGCTTTAATGTATGATGACCAAAAAACAAAAAACCTATTAAATATGAATGGAGAACAAAGACCTATATCTGCTCAAATATTTGGAAGTGATGTAGAAGCTATGAAATACGCAGCAAAATATGTTAGCAAAATTGCAGATGTGGTAGATATAAATATGGGGTGCCCAGCACCAAAAGTTGTAAAAAATGGTGATGGAAGTAAACTCTTACTGGATCTAAAAAAGGTTGAAGAGATAACAAAAGCAGTGGTAGAAAATTCCTCTGTGCCTGTAACAGTAAAAATACGAAAAGGATGGGACAATGAACATATAGTTGCAGTAGAAGCAGCACAAATAATAGAAGATTGTGGGGCTTCTGCAATAACTATACACGGTAGGACAAGAAGTGAATTTTATACAGGAATTGCAGACTGGGATATTATAAAAAAAGTAAAACAAAAAGTAAAAATTCCTGTAATAGGAAATGGAGATGTAAAAACTCCACAAGATGCAAAAAGAATACTAGAACAAACAGGTTGCGATGGAATTATGGTTGGAAGAGCAACTTTAGGAAAACCATGGCTTATAGAGCAAATTCAAACTTATCTAAAAAATGGTGAAATAAGAAAAATTACAAATGATGAAATATTACAAGTAATACTTAAACATATAGAATTAGAAATACAAGAAAAAGGTGAATATACAGGAATTAGAGAAATGAGAAAACACATTTGTTATTATTTAAAAGGCCTTCCAAATGCATCAGAAGTTAGAGATAGTATAAACCATATGGAAACAGAAAAAGAAGTGAAAAACACTCTATTAGAATATTTTAAAAGTATAAATCATATAAATTAGTAGAACAAAAAATAGCATAGCAATATGCTATTTTTTATTGTATATGAAAAAATTTTATACAATAAAATTAGAAAGAGAGGAAAAGAAAATGAATAAATGGTTAAAAATAATTATTATAATTACTATAATATTGTGCACTATATTAATAATTAAAAATTTTATGAAAACAGATTATAAAAAAGAAGAAAGTGGAAATAATAAAAACATAAAAGAGATTGAAGAATATATGTTAAATATAAATTCTTACAAAGCAAAAATAAAGGTCACTGTAAAAAGTAACAAAAACGTTAATTTTTATGAATTAGAACAAGAAGTAACAGTAAATAAAACAAAACAAATAGCAACATCACCAGAAGATTTAAAAGGAATAGAAATCACTTATGAAAATGGAACATTACAAATAAAGAATACACAATACAATTTAAGTAAAATATATAATAACTATCCATATATTGCAAATAATGATTTGTTTTTAACATCGTTTATTGAAGAGTATAGACAAGCAAAAAATAAAGAAATAAAAGAAGAAAATAATAAAATAAAAATGAGTTTCAAATCAGAAGAAAGCAAATATGACAACAATAAAATACTGTACATAAATAAATCAACATTAAAGCCAGAAAATTTAAAAATATTTGACATTAACAATGATTGCAAAGTTGACATAGTATATAATGAGATAGAATTTAATATTTAGAAATATATCACATCTCAATAAAATATTGGGAGAAGAAAAAATGAATATAAAAAGAGGAGATATGTTTTATGCTGATTTAAGTCCAGTTATAGGATCAGAACAAGGAGGCATAAGACCTGTAATAATAATACAAAACGATTTAGGAAACAAACACAGTCCAACTGTAATTGCAGCTGCAATTACATCACAATTAGGAAAAAACAAATTACCCACTCATATAGAAATAGGTGGAGAAAATGTTGGGCTAAAAACAAATTCTGTAGTATTAGCAGAACAAGTAAGAACAATAGATAAAAGTAGATTAAAAGAAAAAATTGGTCATATAAGTGATGAAAACTTGATAAAGAAGATAAATAGTGCATTAGAGCTAAGCATAGGCCTATAGGGGACGGTCCTCCTTAAAAAAACAGGATTTCCCTAAATTTCAATAAAAAAGGCACTTGTTAAACGAAAAAACACTGAAAAGAGGGGACACTCCTTCTTTTTTTATAATATAGTATTTTTATAAAAAATTCTAATAGAAAAGTCGAAATTTGTCGAAATATGTCACACGAAAAATCTTTACAATTACCAAAAAATGGAGTATAATAAAAACAGTTAAATTATATCAATTTAATTTTTATCAATTTAATTTAAGTCTTAAATTAATTCAATTAAAAATCCCAAATTAAATTTATATAAATGCAAAACACAGGGGATAGTTGAGCATTTTTAGAAAAGGAGTTATATGAAGAAAAAAATAAAATTATGTATTCTTGCGACTTTAAGCATTTTATTTGTTATGCTCGCAAGTAAAACTTATGCAAGTACATCTTGCAAAAATGTAGCAGAAGAAAATGTTAAATATGTAAATGCAACTTTAACTAAAATTAATAGAGAAGAGTATAATGCACTTCAAAGGGGCATACATTGGACTGACTATTATGAGTTATCTATGTCAAAAAGATATAATATAGATCAAAAGTCAATGCTTATGGCCTCTACAGAAGGAATGTGTATTGGAGGATTACAAAACGGATACATTGGAAATAACGAATATTGGAATTCAACCGGAGTATTACAAGGCTTAGTAAAAAATACATTAGTTAATGACAATTTATATGTGGTAGATAATTATACAAATAAAGATACTTTTTTTCCAAAAACTAATAGTAATACTCAAGTATATAGCGAAGTATTAACAAATTGGAAATTTCCATTTATTAGAGAAGAAAATGGATATTATAGCTTTAATAGTGATAAATATCATGTATATAAAGATTATTCTACAAAAACAATAAAATTACATGAGGGAGAAAGAAACGGTTTTTATCCATTTAATAATTGCCAAGATGATACTTCTCAAATGGCAAAAAGAAATTTAGGTTTTACAGTTAGAATGGACATTCCCTTCATAATGACTAAAGATGGAAAAGTAAAAAATACACAAACAAATGAATACGAAGATATGGTGTTTAATTTTTCAGGAGATGACGATGTATGGGTTTTTGTGGATGACAAATTAGTACTAGACCTTGGAGGAAACCACATTAAACTTAAAGGAAATATAAATTTTGCTAAAAATGAAGTTTTCTATGAAAGCATTTATGATGTAAATACAAATAAGGACCAAAAAAACATCTATAAAAAAGCATTTGAAGATGGAATTTTATCACAAGGCAAACATACATTAAAGGTATTTTATATGGAAAGAGCTGGTGGCGAATCAAATTTATTTGTAAACTTTAACTTACAAAGTGGAGGCGTACAAGCAAATTACATAGATAAAGATACAGGAAAGAAGCTAGATTCTGTTAGTCAAAGTGGACCAGTAGGACAAAAAGTTACTACAGAAGAAAAACAATTTGATGGATATGAACTTGTTCAAAAGCCTACAAAAGAGGAATTTACTTTAAATGAAGAATTACAAATAGTAAATTATTACTATTCTAAAAAGTCCCAAGTAAATGTTAAATATATTGATGAATTAACTAATAATGAAATAGCTAAAGCAGAAACAATTAGTGGAAAATATGGGGATAACTATGAAACAAAACAAAAAGAAATAGAAGGATATAAGTTTACGAAAGTAGAAGGAAATACTAAAGGTACAATGCAAGGTAAAGACATAAATGTTATTTACTATTATAAGCATAAATCAAAAGTAACTGTAAATTATATAGATAAGGATACAGGAGAAAAAATAGATGTAGTAAATGATGAGGTTTACGAAGGAGATACATATACTTCACAAGAAAGGAAATATGAAGACTATGAACTAATACAAAAACCTGATATTGAAACAGTAAAAATAAAAAGAGAAGATATAACTTTAAATTATTATTATCATAAATTAAAATTTAATCTAAAAATAGAAATGAATTTAGAAAAAGCTTTAATAAATGGAAATTATTATGGACTAAATGGTAAAATTGGAAAAATTGAAACAGAAATTAGAGATTCTAATAATATGTCTAGTATGCAAATTTATTATAAAATAAAAGTTACTAATAATGAAGAAAGAATTGGAAGCGGAATTATTACCCTTAAAATACCAGAAGGATATCATTTGGTAAATCAAGATTGGCAAATAGATAAATCAGAAGCTAAATATCAAGTATTGGATTTAGATATTGATGAAGTAAGAGAATATGAAGTAATATTAGAAAAAAACAAAGAAACAGATATTTCTGGAGATTTTAAGACATATGTACAAATAGATTCACAAAAATTACCAGAAACTACTCTAGAAGATAATAAAGATATGAATGAATTAGTTGTAATGCCTAGGACGGGAGCATTTATTATAAATGTTATACCTATAGCTATATTATTAATTATTCTAGCAATAATATTATATTATAAAATAAAAAAACATAACAAAAAAGAAAAGCAATAATAAAATAAAAAGTTGACATAAGTTTATATGTCAGCTTTTTTTGCTATATTTTTAGCTTTTTTATTATTTTAATTTCTTCGTATAATTTATCAATTCTATCTTGCCTAATAACTAAAGCATTTTCATATTCAGCAAGAACTTGTTTATAGTTATCAAAAGTTTCTCCGTGTTGTAACAATAATTGCATACCAGTTCTATAATAATCTTTAGAAGATGCTTTTTGAGTTGAGTTCATTTTCTTCTCATATTTCTCAATTGATTTTAATCTTTTTATTTGGTCTTTAATATAATTAACATAATTCATAACACAACTAATTTCATATAAAGTATCATCAATAACAACTTTAAATAGAGCTTTTAAAGGTTTAGGGTTTATTTTACCTAATCTCTCATTTTGCTTAAGTTGATCAAGAGCAACAACATCACTACTTGGTAAAGCATCTTGAATAAGCTCTTTAAGAGTTTGAGAAATATTAATATGTGTTGTATATTGCCTTTTGGTAACAATTGCATCATACTCATCTGCTACACGAATAATTTGAGCAGAATAAGGAATATCCGCTTTTTTTAATCCTCTTGGATATCCAGAACCATTTAATGCTTCATGATGATACCAAGGACCATCTGAATAAGGCCTTAAAGATAAATCATCCATGCAATATTCATAACCAAGGGTCGTGTGAGTTTTCATTATTTGATATTCTTCATCTGTAAGCATACCAGGCTTATTCAAAATATTTTTAGGAATGAATAATTTTCCAATATCATGAATGTAACCTGCTAGAATGCAGTGAATAGTAAATTGATTATTACAACGCATGTATTCGCAAATTCTACCAGTAAGGTTGGCAACATTTTCACTATGCCTTTTTGTAAACAAATCCAAACTATCCATGACTACCAAATGATCTTTCAAAGAATGGTCTAAATCATGTATTTTTAAATTAGTTGGACCATAAAAATCATATTTTTCTTCTATCATTATTTTTCTCCTTTGCATATTCGAATATTATAATATCATTTAATGAATAAAAATACAACAAAAAATATAAAAAACAATATTAAATTTTAATGACAAAACAATATATTTATGGTAATATGATATAAGCAAAAAAGGAGTGAATAAGGTGAGAAACATATTAATACACTGTGCTATGGAAAAAGAAGGAATAAAAATAGCAAATAAATTAAATTTAATAAAAAAAGAAGAAACAAAGTTAATAACAATATATGAAGGAATAAGTAAGGAAACTAAAATTAATTTAGTAATAACAGGAATAGGAAAACAAAGAACAGCAATAGGATTAACAGTATATTTAAATCAAAACATAAAACCAGATATAATAATAAATATTGGATATGCAGGATCTACTAATGAAAAGATAGGTAATTGGATAAATATTTCTAAATCATATAATTTAGAATGGTATATACCGGGAGAAGAAAAGTATGAAATGCAAGAAATAAAAAGTAAAGAACTTGAAGAGGTGGATGAACTTAAAAAACTGCCATGTTATTCAGCAGAATGTTTTGTAACAAATACAGACATTAAAGAAAACGTTATTTTTGATATGGAATTACATTCAGTTTATATACTTTCTAATATATATAACATTCCTTTGTTATCATTAAAAAAAGTAACAGATAACTTAAATATGAAAGATTATTATAGTAATCTAGAGCAAAAAGAAGTTATGGAATTAGAAAGCAGTATAAAATATATAGAAAAATATATCATATAGAGGGGCAAATAAATGTATTTAAAAAGATTAGAAATGCAAGGATTTAAATCATTTGCAGACAGAACAGTATTTGAATTTAAAAATGGAATAACAGCTGTAATAGGACCAAATGGATCTGGAAAAAGTAATATATCAGATGCTATTCGTTGGGTACTAGGTGAACAAAGCATGAAGTCTTTAAGAGGAGCAAAATCTGAAGACATTATTTTTGCTGGAACAGAAAATAGAAAATCTTTAGGATTTGCAGAAGTAAATATGGTAATAGATAATGAAGATGGAAGTTTGCCTCTAGAATATTCTGAAGTAACTGTAACAAGAAAAATATATAGAACAGGTGAAACAGGTTATTATATAAACAAAGTTCCTTGTAGACTTAAAGACATTTTAGAACTATTTATGGATACAGGAATAGGTAAAGATGGTTATTCAATAATTGGACAAGGAAAAATTGATGAAATATTAAGTAATAAATCCGAAGATAGAAGACATATTTTTGAAGAAGCGGCAGGAATTGTAAAATATAGAGTAAGAAGAGAAGAGTCAGAAAAAAAGCTAGAACAAACAAAAGTAAATTTAATAAGAATAAATGATATTCTAGCTGAAATAGAGGCTAATATTGAACCATTAAAATTACAATCAGAAAAGGCAAGAAAGTTTTTAGATTTAAGGGAAGAACTAAAAAATATTGAAGTTGGACTATTTGTTTATAAAATAGATACATATAAACAAAAACTAGAAGAGCTAGAAAAAAATAGAGAAATATTTACTTGTCAAAATGAAGAAGAAAATACAAAACTTGACTCAATGCAAAAATTAAAAGAAGAACTAAAAAAACAAATAGAAGAAATAGGATTGGAAGTAGAAAGACTTCAAACTTTAGGTTTCGAAAGTAAAAATAGAATTGAAAAGATTAATTCAGACATAAATATAAGCAAAGAAAAAATATCAAACAATGGAGAAAATAAAAATAGATTAGAAAATGAAATTACTTTGAGTAATAAAAATATAGATGACTTAGAACAAGAAAAACAAGGTAAAATAAGCAAAAAAGAAACTTTAGAAAGTAATAAAGAAAAATTTTCAAAAGAGTTAGAGGAAAAAGAAAAAGAACTAAATAGTTTATTAAAAAAATTGTCTAGTAAAGAACTAGAAATAGAAGAAAAAAAGAAAACAGTAGAAAGTTTAAAAGAAGAAAAATATCAAATGCAAAATGCAGTAACAGAGCAAGATGTTACATACGAAAATTTAAACAATAGAAAAAAACAAGCAGAAAAAGAGCTAAGTCAAACTATTTCAGAACTAGATGAAAAACGTTTTAGTAAAAACGAATTAGTAAATAATTTTACAAAAATAGAAAAACAAAAATTAGAAAGTGAACAAGAATTAGAAGAAGAAAAACAAAAGAGACAAGAATTCGAAAATAAATTAAAAGACTATGAAATTAGAATTGCAAAATTAATTGATGAGCAAAGAATGAAAAGTACAAAACATAACTTTTTAATTGAAACAGAAAAAGAAAAAGAAGGTTATGTAAAATCTGTAAAAGAAGTATTACTTGCTTGTGAAAAAGATAATGAGCTAAAAAAGGGTATTCATGGTGTATTAGCAAATATAATTTCTACAGAAGAAAAATATCAAGTTGCTATAGAAATGTGTTTAGGTGCAAGCTTACAAAATATAGTAACACAAAATGAAGATGATGCTAAAAAAATGATAGAATATTTAAGAAAAAATAATTTAGGAAGAGCGTCATTTTTGCCAATATCTTCAGTCCATGGAAAAAAGATAGATAAAATTTTAGAAGTGGATGGAGTAATTGGAATTGCCTCAGATTTGGTAAAATACAAAAAAGAATATGAAGGAATAGTTTTAAATTTATTAGGAAGAACAATTATTGTTCAAAATATGGATACAGCTATAAAGCTAGCTAAAAAAAATAGCTATAATTTTAGAATTGTTACTTTAGAAGGAGATATAATAAACCCTTCAGGAGCAATTTCAGGAGGATCAGTAAACAAAAAAACAGTTAACTTATTAGGAAGAACAAATGAAATAAAACAATTAGAAAAACAAATTAATGAATTAGAAATAAAAATTAAAGAATTAAAAGAAGAAAAAGAAAAAATTGAAAAGAATAACCCTTCTACATTCTTTGAAGAAAAAAGCCAAAAACTAAAAGAACTAGAAATTATTTATGCAACAGAAAAAGAAAAACTAAATCAATTAGAAGAAAAGCTAAATAGTTTAATAGAAAAAAAAGAAAAACTTAAACAGGAAGTAGAAGAGATTGAAAGTAAAAAAAGAGAATGTCAAGAAAAAAAGCAAAATATTGAAAATGCAATTATAGATAAAACAAAAGAAATAGAACTAATTTCAAAAGAAATTGAAGAATTTGCTATATTAAATAAGGACAATCAAAAATATATAGATGATTTAAATTTAGATATTACAAATTTAAAAATATCAGTGTCATCATTTGATGAAAGTTCTTTATCTTTAAATGAACTTCTTGAAAGAATAGAACAAAATATACAAAGTGAAAAAGATGCAATAAATAATAAAAAAGTTCAAATTGAAAAAATGGAAGAACAAAATAGTAATTTAAGATCAAATATTTTAGAATTAGAAAGTGCTATTGAAAAAATAAAAGATGAAGTTACAAATAGTTCTTCAAAAGCAGAAGAATTAAAAATAAATAAAAGTCAAAAAAATGAAAAATTAGACGAGTTAGAAAAAAATATAGAAAAACAATTTCAAATTCTTCAAGAAGTAAAAGAACAATTAGTTAAAATTAATATTAAAAAAGCAAATACAGAACAAGATATAGCAGATACAATTAATGAACTTTGGAATGAATATGAAATAACTCCAAACAATGCAAAAGATTACCCAAAACCAGACAATTTGCAAAACACTCAAAAACAAGTAAATGAATTACACAATAAAATAAAAGAATTAGGAAGTGTAAACATTGACAGTATAGAAGAATATAAAAAGACAAAAGAAAGATATGAAACAATGAGTGAGCAAAGACTTGATTTAGAAAATACAATGGCTAAATTAAGAAACGTAATCACTGAAATGACCAATAATATGAAAATTCAATTTGCAGAAAAATTCAAACAAATAAATAAAAACTTTAATGAAGTATTTATTGACTTATTTGGTGGAGGAAAAGCAGAGCTGGTATTAGAAGATGAATCAAACATATTAGAATGTGGTATTGATATAAAAGTTCAACCAACAGGTAAAAAATTGCAAAATATGATGTTATTATCAGGAGGAGAAAAAGCCTTAACTGCTATTGCACTATTATTTGCAATATTAAAAATTAATCCAGCACCTTTCTGTATATTAGATGAAATTGAAGCAGCGTTAGATGATGTAAATGTATATAGATTTGCAGAATTTTTAAAGAAATTTAGTAGCACAACTCAATTTTTAGTAATTACACATAGAAAAGGAACAATGGAAGCGGCAGATACAGTATATGGTGTAACTATGGAAGAAAGTGGTATAAGTAAATTACTTTCAATAAAATTAAAAGATGTAGATCAAATTGAAAAAAGTAAAGTTAAAAAGTAAAGCTAATTAGTAACATAAAAAATTAATATTACATACTATATATCAAGTTAGAAAGGAGATATATAGTATGTTGAGTTACATAATACAAGGAGGTAATGAATTAAACGGTAATGTAGTAGCTTCAGGTTCAAAAAATGCTGCATTACCAATTATTGCTACAGCAATTTTAAATCCAGAACCAGTAACACTCTATAACATTCCAGATATTGAAGACACTAAAATAACTTTGGAAATATTAAAGTTACTGGGTTGCAAAATTACTAAAAATAATGGTAAAATAACAATATGTAGTAAAAACATGAATAAAACAGCTATTCCAAAAGAACTAATGCATAAACTTCGTTCAACTGTTGTATTAGCTGGAGCTATTATTGGTAGATTTAAGGAAGCAACTTTTTCTTACCCAGGAGGATGTAATATTGGTGCAAGACCCATAGACTTACACTTGGACTCTTTCAAAAAATTGGGGATAACAATTGATGAAAGAGAAGAGTATATTCACTGCAAATGTGATAAAATCTTAGGAAAAAGAATAAAGCTTAAATTTCCAAGTGTAGGGGCCACTGAAAATATTATCCTATCATCAGTATATGCAAAAGGAGCAACACATATAACTAATGCGGCAAAAGAACCAGAAATAAAAGATTTAGCAAAATGCTTAAACTCAATGGGTGCAAAAGTTTTTGGTGCAGGAACTGGAGAAATTACTATATTTGGAGTAAAAAAGCTACATAAAGCAACCTACAAAATAATGGCTGATAGAATAGAAACAGGAACGTTACTTTGTGCAGTGGCTGGAGCTGGAGGAAGTGTTACAGTAGAAAATACTAACCCTGAAAATCTTCTTACCGTACTTTACTCTTTAAAAGAAATGGGATGCCATATTAAAATAAATAAAGATAAAATAAGTTTGCAAGCTCCAAAACAACTAAAGGCTATTGACATTGAAACAGAACCATATCCAGGATTTCCAACAGATATGCAACCTATTATGGGAGCATTACTTACTAAAGCTGAAGGAAAGTCTAATATAAAAGAAAATATATTTGAAAACAGATTCAAATATACAGAAGAACTTATAAGGATGGGAGCCAATATCATACAAGAAGATAAAAATATAGAAATAACAGGAGTCACAGAATTAGTAGGCAAAGAAGTAATGAGCAAAGATTTAAGAGGAGGAGCTGCTTTAGTAATAGCTGGACTTATGGCAAAAGGCGAAACTAAAGTAAATAACATAGAATACATTCTAAGAGGATATGAAAATCTTGATATTAAATTAAAAAGCTTAGGAGCAAATATAAAAAAAGAAAAGGTGAATTAAATGCCAAAAAGAAAAAGTGAAGGAATTTTCAACTTTAATGAACAGGTGGAAGAAAAAAGAAAACCTAATAAAAAAAGAACAAAAACAGCACATAAAAATAATAAAAACAATAAAGCAGAAGAACATTTTATAGGAACAAAAGAATTACCACCTATTAACAAAAAAAGAATTGAAAAAATAAAAAAAGAAAAAATTAAAGAGAAAAAAACAAAAGAAAAAGAAATTGCTAAATTAGAAAAAAAACAAGCTAAGTTAAGAAAAAAACGAAAAAACAATTTAAAAAAAGCCAAACTTACAGAAAAGCAAATTAAAAGAAATAAAAAAATAAAATTCTTTATCAAAATGTTAATTTTATTACTTGTGCTACTAGGATTATTTGTTTATTTAATGCTTTCTCCAATATTTAATATAAAAAATATAAATGTAGAAGGAAATAGCAAAATTTCTACAGAACAAATAATAAGTATATCTGGAATAAAAAAAGATGTAAATATGTTTAAAATATCAAATAGAGATACAAAAAATGCAATCAAACAAAATCCATATATAGATAAAGTTGAAATTAAAAGAAAAATCCCAGATACAATAAGCATAGTAGTTACAGAAAGACAAGCTTCTTTTATGCTAGAACATGGAAGTTCTTTTGCTTATATTGATAGCCAAGGATATATATTAGAAATTTCAGCAGAGACTTTAGAAAATAAAATAAAAATAAATGGATATAAAACAGAAGAAGAAAATATAACCCCAGGAAAAAGACTGTGTGAAGAAGATTTAGAAAGATTAAACGATGTATTAAAAATTATTTCAGCAGCTGAAAATGTAGGGATAGAAAACTTAATAACAAGTATTAATGTTGAAAACAAATATGAATATTCATTATATTTAGATAGTGAACAAAAGACTGTGTATATAGGAGATAGCACAAATTTGGATACAAAAATGCTATATGTAAAAGTTATATTAGAAAAAGAAAAAGAAAATGCAGGAGAAATTTTTGTTAATATGGACTTAAATCAAAAGAATCCATTTTTTAGAGAAAAAGTATAAGGAGGGAGAAAATTGAAAAACACAAAGGCATATATATCAATTGCAATTATTTGCGTAGTACTAGCAACAGCTATTACACTTCAAATTAGAACTATGAAAAAAGAAAACTCTGTAGTTTCACAAGCATTTGCTAACAGTGAATTAAAAGATTCTCTTTTAGAATGGAAAGAAAAGTCAGAAAATGCTGAAAAAGATTTAGAAAAATCTGCTAAAGAGTTGGAAGAAATTAGACAAGCTTCAACTACAAATGATAACAGTGCAGAAGAAAAACAAGAAGAATTAAAAAAATATAATCAATTATTAGGGCTTACAGATGTTAAAGGAAATGGAATAATAATTACTGTATCAGATAGCAGTAATGACAATACCGCTATAGACTTAAGTAGTTTAATAGTACATGATGCAGACTTAAGAAATCTAGTAAATGAGCTTGCTAATGCAGGAGCAGAAGCAATATCTATTAATGATGAAAGAATAGTAAGTTCTACATGTATAACTTGTGCAGGAAATGTAATTCAAATAAATGGAAACAAAGTAGGATCACCATTTGTTATTAAAGCAATAGGAAATCAAGAAAGTTTGTATGGAGCAATAACTAGACCAGGAGGCTATACATATATGTTAAAAGCTAGATCAATACAAGTAGAATCAAAAAAAGCAAGTAACATAGAAATTTCTAAATTTACTGGAGCTTTAACTCAAAAATATATGAAATCAACAAATTAGAGAGGTGAGGTAATTGAAGAAAATAAAAAAAGATAAAGGAACGTTGATATTAACCATTGTAGCAGGAATAGTTGCTTTAGTATTAGTTACATCTATGTTTATACAAGTTAGAACAATTAATGAATCTAAAGAATTAGACTTAGAAGGGTTAAGAGAAGATGAACTTAAAACTCAAATAGCAACTTATAAATCTAAATATGAAGAAACAATGGAACAATACAATTCAAACAAAAATAAAATTGCAGAATATACAACAGCTATTAATGAAAACAAAGAAACAACAGAAATTTTAGACCAAGAATTAGAGCAAGCTAAAACTTTATTAGGATTAACTGATGTAACTGGACAAGGTGTTATTGTAACATTAACAGATACTCAAGAAGCACTTTATACTTATACTGCTGATGATTTACTTCAATTAATTAACGAATTAAAATATGCAGGCGCAGAGGCAATATCTATAAATGACAATAGAATTATAAACTTGACAGATATAGCTATGATAAGTGATAGTTTGATAGTAATGAATGGAGGAAAAAATAGAATATCATCTCCTTATGTAATAAAAGCAATAGGAGATCCTAAATATTTAATAAGTACACTTAGCATAAAAAATAGTGGTTACATTGACCAAATGGAAGCTAATGGAATGAAAATTGAAGTTGAAGAAAAAAATAACATTGAAATAAAAGCATATTCTGGAGAAATAAGTAGCAAATATATTATGGAGGTAGAATAATTATGATGGGAATATCTATAGGACTTGGATGCGTTTTAGGAATAATAATAGGATTTATAATTCCAACAATTCCTTATACAGCATCTCAATATTTAGCAATAGGAATTGTTGCTTCATTAGATTCAGTTTTTGGAGGAATAGCATCTACCATAAAAAAGAATTTTGACATAAAAGTATTTATTTCAGGATTTTTTGTAAATGCTATTTTAGCAATACTTCTTACATACTTAGGAGAAAAGTTAAATGTGGATATATATCTAGCTGCAATTATAGTATTTATAGGAAGAATGTTTAATAATTTAGGAATAATACGTAGATATTATTTAGGCAAAATATCTGAAAAAGCTCATGCAAAAAAGAACAAAAAAGAAGAGAATTAAATATATATATAAAATAAAAAAATAGAATTTGACATTGTTACAATAAGGTTACAAAAATATTACAAAAATATGTCGAATTCTATTGACTTTTTTTAAAAAATATAATAATATGCTTACTAGAAAAAATAGAACGAACTGGAGGTATTTGCTTTGGCTATAGGTGACATAATAGTTAGTATTGACATCGGCGCCTCTAAGATTAGCTTAGTAGTAGGAGAAGTCAATAACTTTAATCAGATTGAAATAATTTGTAACACCAGTAAAAAAAGCAATGGAATGCAAAAAGGAAAAATAGTTGATGAACAACAATTAAGTGAGTCAATATCTTATGTTGTAAAAGAAGCTGAAAAAGAAATGAATATGAAAATTAATTCAGCTTACATAACAATACCAGGAAAATATGTTACCATTGTACAAAATAGTGTTACAAAAGAAGCTAAAGATAAATATTCAGGAATTTCATCAAGAGATGTATCAAGTGCAATTATGCAAGCAAAAGACATTGATGTTCCTGAAGGAAAACAAATAATAGATATAGTAACAAACGAATTTATATTAGAAGATGGAAAAATAGTAGAAGATCCAATAGGAACTTTCAGTGGAAAATTTACTTTAAATGCTCAAATTATTTTAGCAGATAAAGATTATATGAGAATAATAACTAATATATTTAAAAAAGTGGATGTTGATATAGATGGTATGGTTCCTATAACACTTGCAGAAAAAAATCTTATTTTAGACCCAATAGAACAAAAAGATTACGTAATGCTTCTAGACATTGGAGCAGAAACAATGAATATAGGAGTTTTTGATGCAGAACGATACATATATACAAATTCAATTCCTGTAGGGGGAAATAATATTACAAATGATATAGCAGTTGTATTAGGCATTAATGTAGAAGAGGCGGAAAGACTAAAAAGACAATATGGCTTAGCATTAAAGTCATATATAGATAATGACACTGATGTGGTGCTAAATACTGCAAAAAATAATGAGAATAAAATAGTAAAAAGCTCAGAAATAGTAGAAATAATTGAAGCAAGAATAGAGCAAATGTTTGAAATTGTAAATCAAGATGTTTCTAATCAAGGAATAAAACAAAATATTAATACTGTAGTTATTACAGGACAAGGTATTACTAATATAAGTAAAAGTGATATTGTGGGAAAAATAATTTTAAATATTCCTGTAAAAATGGCCAACAATAAAATAGCAAATATAATAAAGCCAAATTATTCAACTGCGTATGCTTTAGTAAGGTATATAGCAGCAAGACCATTTGCAAAAAATGTTTCAAGTAGTTTAGATATAAATTCAGAAGAAGGTTTTTTGAAAAATCTATTAGAAAAAATTAAAGAATTTTTTTATTCATAAAATATAATATATAAAATATTGGGAGGAAAGCTTTATGTTGATGGATAATAATTATGATGATAATTACATGGTAGATGATACAGCTACTATTAAAGTAATTGGAGTAGGCGGAGCAGGAAATAATGCTGTTAATAGAATGGTAGACTCTGGAATAGAAGGAGTTGAATTTGTAACAGTTAATACAGATAAACAAGCACTACTTTTATCAAAAGCAGGAACAAAAATTCAAATTGGAGAAAAAATAACTAGAGGACTTGGCGCAGGAGCTAACCCAGACATCGGAGCACAAGCAGCTGAAGAAAGCAGAGCAGAAATATCAGAAGCAATAAAAGGCGCAGATATGGTATTCGTTACAGCTGGAATGGGTGGAGGAACAGGAACTGGTGCCGCACCAATAGTAGCAAGTATTGCTAAAGAAATGGGAATATTAACAATAGCAGTTGTAACAAAACCATTTACATTTGAAGGAAGAAAAAGATTAACTCAAGCAGAAAGAGGAATAGAAAGCCTAAAAGGAAAAGTAGATACATTAGTTGTTATACCTAATGATAAATTATTACAAATAATAGATAGAAAAACATCAATAGTAGAAGCTTTCAAAATGGCAGATGATGTATTAAGACAAGGTGTTCAAGGTATATCAGACTTAATTAAAGTACCTGGATTAGTAAATTTAGACTTCGCAGATGTAAAAACAATTATGTTAAACACAGGTATGGCACATATGGGAATTGGTAGAGCATCTGGAGAAAATAGAGCAGAAGATGCAGCAAAACAAGCAATTCAAAGTCCACTTCTAGAAACAACAATAGAAGGAGCAAGAGGAGTTATTATTAATGTAACTGGTGGAGAAAACTTAGGATTACATGAAGTAAATACTGCAGCTGAATTAGTACAAAGAAGTGTAGATCCAGAAGCAAACATTATATTTGGTGCAGTTATAGATAAAAGTCTTGACGAAGATATTGTTATTACAGTTATTGCAACAGGTTTCGACAAAGAGCCAGGAACTAAAGAAACAACAATAGGAAAAACAGCTTGGCCAACAAAATCTTCAACACCAATGCCAAGTAATGATAGCGGAACAGATTACTTAGATATCCCACCATTCTTAAAGAAAAATAAAAATCTAAAATAATTTTTGATTAGGGACGTTCCTTAATCGAAAAAAATATAATAAAGAAATAAAAAATAAGAAATGAACGAAAATAGTCGTGCATTTCTTATTTTTTTGTCCATAAATTTGACATGTTTTTTATTAATTAAATATTAAAATATAAATCGAGAGGTTAATATGACAGTATATCTAGATATTGTATTAATTGAAAACATATTAATGAATTACATAATTTTATTTGCTACAGGTTTTATACAAAAAATAAATATAAGCCAAATAAGACTAATAGCTTCAAGCATTTTAGGCGGAATTTATGCAATAATTGCTTATTTAAATATAATACCCATATATTCAAGCCTTTTTATGAAAATTCTTTTATCAATGATAATGATTTATATAGCTTTTAATCCACAAAATTATAAAAAAATGTGTAAAACATTATTGCTTTTTTACTTATCATCATTTGTAATGGGAGGATGTGCATTAGCATTACTATATGTAATTAGCCCGCAAAATATTAACTTTGAAAATGGGGTGTTAGTAGGAACATACCCAATGAAAGTTACTATAATTGCAGGGGTTCTAGGATTTAGCATAATACAGGTTGCTTTTCATTTAAACAAAAGACAAGTAAGAAAGAAGGATATGATATGCAAATTAGAAATTCAAGTGAACAATATAAAATCAGAATTAAGAGCCTATATTGATACAGGAAATATGCTTAAAGAACCAATAACAAAAATTCCAGTTGTTATTGCAGAAAAAGATAAAATAAAAAATTTAAGAAAAATAAATTTTAATAATATTATAGGAGGTGATGAAGATAATATTTATAATTTAAAAATAAGAGTAATTCCATTTAATTCAATAGGAAAGCAAAATGGTATGTTAATAGGAATAAAACCAGAATATATAAAACTAACAACAGAAGATAGAGAAATTTATATAAACGATGTAATAGTTGGATTATATGATGGAAAAATTAGCAAAGACTATGATTCTCTTGTTGGATTGGAATTATTAGAAGGAGACGAAAAAAATGCAAATACTAGAAATTTTAAACAAAATGTACGAAAAGTACATACAAAAAAATGAAAGCTATGAAGATATATTTTATGTTGGAGGAAATGATAATTTACCACCTCCATTAGATACAGAAGATGAAGCTAAAAAAATAGAAGAACTATCCAAAGGAAATCCAGAAGCAAAAAAAATATTAGTTGAGCATAATTTAAGGCTTGTGGTATATATAGCAAAAAAATTTGAAAACACAGGTATAGGATTAGAAGATTTAATTTCAATAGGAACAATTGGATTAATGAAAGCAATAAATACTTTTAACACTGATAAAAATATCAAACTTGCAACATATGCTTCTAGATGTATAGAAAATGAAATACTTATGTATTTAAGAAGAAGCAATAGAATAAAAACAGAAGTTTCCATTGATGAACCATTAAATCAAGATGGTGATGGAAATGAGTTACTTTTATCAGACATATTAGGAACAGATGATGACATTACCTCAAGAAGAATAGAAGATGAAGTTGATAAAAAACTATTAAAAATTTCTATATCCAAATTAAACAGTAGAGAAAGAAATATAATGGAATTAAGATTTGGATTTATAACAGGAGATGAAAAAACTCAAAAAGAGGTTGCGGATATGCTAGGAATATCTCAAAGTTACATATCTAGATTAGAAAAGAAGATTATTAATAAAATGAAAAAAGAGATATTGAGCAAAACAGGATAAATATATGAATAAAAATAAAAAAGATATATCACTTTTAATAAAATTAAATTTGCTATAATAATTAAAATGTAATTAGCAATTTAAAAAGAGATATATCTTTTTATTTAAGTAATTTATAATTCAACTAAAATAACATTTTCTCCAATGCATTTTATTTTATTCCATTCAATAACAATATCATTAGTGCCTGAAAAAATATTAAAAGGCTTTGAAGTTCCGAGGAACAATTATAGAAGTAATACTACCTGTAGTTAAATCGGCACAAACATCTTGTACATAGCCAAGTTTTTTTCCATCTTTAATATTAATTACTTCTTTATGTCTAAAATCCATACCTTTTTGCCCCATAAATGACCTCCTAAATAAATATACTATTATAAGTATATTATTTATAAAATCTTTTTATGTGATTAATTGCTGTTTTTTCTAACCTTGAAACCTGGGCTTGAGAAATTCCAATTTCATCTGCCACTTCCATTTGCGTTCTACACTCAAAAAATCTTTTACTAATAATTAACTTTTCTTTATCAGAAAGTTTTTTCATAGCTTCAGAAATAGCAATATTTTCAGTCCATTTTTCATCTGTATTTTTTTTATCACTAATTTGGTCTATAACATATAAATTATCACTGTTATCTCCATACAAAGAATCTTGCAAAGAAACAGGGTCTTGAATTGCATCTAAACTAAAAGCTACTTCTTCTTTGTCTATTTCTAAAATCTTAGCAATTTGTTCAATAGTAGGCTCTTGTCCAGTTTCTTTTAATAGTTTTTCTTTAATCATTAAAGATCTATATGCTAAATCTCTTATAGATCTACTAACCCTTATTGGATTATTATCTCTTAGATATCTTCGTATTTCACCAATAATCATGGGAACTGCATAAGTTGAAAATTGTACATTTTGATTAACATCAAAATTATCTAAAGCTTTTATTAATCCAATACAACCAACTTGAAATAAATCATCTGCATTTTCAGACTTACACCTAAATCTTTTTATTACACTTAAAACTAATTTTAAATTTCCATTTATAAATTCTTGCCTAGCTTGTGAATCTCCATTTTTTATCTTATTTAATAGTATTTCTTTTTCTTTATTTGACAATACTGGCAAACTAGCGGTGTTAACACCACAAATTTCCACCTTGTTTAGCAAAGAAAAAACCTCCTTTTTAAATAATTATTTCCAAAAAAAAGAAAGATATACAGAAAATAAATAAACAAAAACAAAGCAAAAAAAGTGCACTAATAGAAAATAAAAAATATAATTAAAAAAA
>CALXKR010000005.1 GCA_944388895.1 uncultured Clostridia bacterium
ACAGAGTCTATATAAATATTATAACAAATTTCAAAGAAAGGAGAAATTCGTATAATAAATATATTTACATTATACGAAGGAATAAATATGGAAATACTTGATATAGTTGATAAAAATAATGAATTAACAAATAAAAAAGAAACAAGGCAGTATATTCATGAAAATAACTTATGGCATAGACATGTTTCATGTTGGATTATAAATGATAAGGGAGAGGTTTTACTTCAAAGACGATCCAAGGTTAAAAAGAAAAATTCAAATATGTGGTCAAAAACAGGCGGACATGTTTTAGCAGATGAAAATCCAATAGATGCACTAAAAAGAGAATTAAAAGAAGAACTTGGTATTAGTGTGAATGATAAAAATATAATCCTTATAGGAGTATATAAAAGCAATGATGAAAAAAATAAATACTTTAGTTATGAATATATTGTTCAAGTAAAGTATAAGATAGATGACTATCAATTACAAATCGAAGAATTAAGTGAAGTGAAATATATTACTATAGATGAAATGATACAATTAAAAAAAATAAAAGATAAAAATTATACATTTTACAAATGGAATGATGATGATTTTTATAAACAAATGGAGAAAATTAGAATGTATATAAAAAAATAATTGTAAAGGAGAAATGATAAAGTGGAAAATGAATATGAAATAAGAGTTTTAGACATTGATGTTGAAGAAACTGAAAAAAAATTACTGGAAATTGGTGCTATTAAAGAAGGTGAATTTTTTCAAAAAAGAAAGTTATATAATTTTCATGAAGAATATAGAGGAAGATTTATAAGATTAAGAACGAATGGTACTAAAACAACATTAACAATTAAAGATAAATCCGCTAAAAAAGAAATAGGTAGTGTAAAAGAACTAGAAATAGAAGTATCAGATTTTGAAAAAACTAATGAAATAATGAATTTGTTAGGATATGAGCATAGTATGTATCAAGAAAACAAGAGAACTATATATAGATTAGGTGATGTAGAGTTTGATATTGATACATGGCCTATGATTCCAACTTATCTTGAGATAGAAGGAAAAAATAAAAAACAAGTGGAAGAAATGATTGAAAAGTTAGATATTGATAAAGTTAAATTGTCTTTAGATAAGGTAAGTGAAATTTATAAGAAATATGGACTAGATATACATGACTACAAGGATTTAAAATTTAAAGATTAGGAAATAGAAAAATGTATAATGATTTAGAAGAAGTAGTAGATTTAGATTTGTATAGAGTGTTTTATATAGTGAAAAAAAATGGAAACTTTTCTAAAGCAGCAGAAGAGTTGAATACAACACAACCAGCAATAAGCTATAAAGTAAAAAAATTGGAAGAAATCTTAGGAGCAAAATTGTTTGTAAGGGATACAAGACCACTTAAATTAACTTCTGAAGCAGAGATAATAATGCCTTATATAGAAAATGCAGTAAATGGAATTGAAATGGGAATAAGAAGGCTTGAAGAATTTAACAAGATTGAAATAGGAAAAATTATTATAGGAGTCCCATCTCATATAAGTATATTTTTATTAACTGATAAAATAAAAGAATTTAATAAAAATTTTCCAAAAATAAGGATGAAATTAGTCAGTAAACCAACAAAAGAGTTATTCGAAATGTTAAATAATAATGAATTGGATTTAATAATTGATAGTGCACCTTTTGATAATACTAATAACTTTATTGTACAAAAAATTTCAAGGGAAAAATGTGTTTTCGCATGTAATAGAATTCAAACTCAACTTTTAAATAAAAAATATGACTTAAAATCATTGAATGAACAATCTATACCAATAATTATACCAAGTGTTTCATCTAGTAATACCAAAGAGTTAAAAAAAGTCTATAAAAAATATAAAGTAGAATTTGAACCTTTATATGAAGTAACTACTAGTGAAATGATAGTTGAAATGATAAGACATAATATAGGAATCGGGTATTTATTTGAGAAAATGGTAAAACAGTATGATTTTATGCAAAAAATTCAAATTGATAATGAGTTACCATATTTTGATATTTATATAATTACAAAAAGTGAAGAATTGTCGAGAACATGTAAATGTTTCTTAAAATATATTATAAAAAAATAACAAAAAATATATGCTTAAGTATAAAAAAATTTTATACATAGCATAAATAAATATAAATTGTATAATATTTCCATTTAAGGTATAATTACTTAAATGGAGGTTTTTTTATGAAAAAATTTAATATTGGTTGGGGTTTAACTAATTTATGTAATATGAATTGTAAATTCTGTTATAGCAAGGAAACGAGAGAAAAAAGTAAAGATATATCTATAGAAGATTGGAAAAATTTTGTTAATGAAAATTATGAACAAATAGATTCAATAAATTATGGAACTGGAGAAAATGCTATATTAGATGACTTTTTTTATTTTATTGAATATGTAAGAGAAAAATATCCTAATATAACACAATCTGTAACAACTAATGGATATATTTCAAAAAGGGTATTAGAGAATCCAAGATTTATGGATATATTTATGAAAGCCATAGATGAGGTTGATATTTCACTGGATTTTGAGGATAAAGATAAACATTGTGATTTTAGAGGACAACCAAAAGCATATGATTGGGCAATTCAAACATTAGAAATCCTACAAAAAACTAATAAAAAGATAACAATTGTTTTTGTTGGTTTTGAAGATACTATGAATAAAAAAAATATTGATGGATTATTTCAAATTGCTAAAAAATATAATGCACTATTAAGACTTAATATATATAGACCTGTTAGTGAAAAAGAAGAAATTAATGAAAGATTTAAGTTAAGTTATAAAACATTAAATGATACTTTAAAATATATAAATAAAAAATATAAAATAATAGCACTAAGTGATGCTTTGATTGGAAATTTATATACAAATGATACAAATATAAAAGAAAATACAGGTATAGGGAGTATTAGAATTTTACCAAATGGAAATATATGTCCTTCAACATATTTGATAAGTGAAAAATATAGTAATAAGTATAATATAAAAGATGAAAAAATATTATCAAAAATTTTTTTTGAAGCTTTTGAAAATGCAGAGATTCCAAAAGAATGTGAGAATTGTATTATTAAAGATAAATGCAAAGGTGGGGTATATGATAGAAGAATTTTATGGTATGGAACATTAAATGAAAGAGATCCATATTGCCCTACAAGATACAAAGATGAAATACCAGATACAAAATTTGATATAGAAAAACATGGCAGAATATCTGTGCATGATGATTATTTACCAACATTATTTTTTAAAAATTAGGAGGAATAAAAAATGAATGAATTTAAGCCAAAAGTAGCATTAATTATGAGAAATGATGAAATGATTGAAAAATTTAACTTAAAGAGGGTAACTATTGATACTTCATTTGGACCAGTAGATAGGTGCTTTGAAGGATATGTATATAATGTCCCAGTTTTAGTTATTTATGGAAGATTTAACGGACAAAAAGTTCCATCAAATCAAATTAACTTCCAACAAACTATTGAAGCAATAAAAAATAGAGGAGTAACAAAAGTTATTGGAACTTTTGTAGTAGGAGGAATTAATCCAGAAATGCCACAGGGTTCAGTATATGTTTTAGGAGATTTAATTGGAATGTCAGGATATGGTATTCACTGGGATAGAAATATATCATTTCATAATGCAGAAATGTATGAACCTTTTTGCCCACAATTAACAAGAAAGTTATGTGAGGCAGCAAAAAAAATGGATTTCCCAGTTAAAACAGATGCTACATATGTAACATTTTATGGATGGCCAAGAATAGAAACAAAAGGAGAATTAAAATTTTATAATAAAATGGGGTGGGATGTTGTAGGACAAACTTGTGATCCAGAAGCAACATTAGCGAAACTTAACCAAATGTGTTATGCAGCCGTAGCTGTTCAAATAGATGATCCAAATAGTAGAAATGATTATATAGACGGATTAGAAAAAAATGAAAAGAAAAAAGAATATGTTGAGTCAATAAAATCTTGTAGAGAAAGAACAACTAAAATTGTACTACAATATTTAAAAGATTATGAAGAAGAAGAATGCCCAATATGTAGAAAAATGTCAAGAAAAAATAATAATTTTAGAGAATTTCCTGACAAATTTTATGAATAGGAGAAAAATTAAATGTTAGTATTTTTAGCAACGCCATATTCACAATTATGTGATGAAGAATATAAGGTAAAAAAAGAATATAAAGAGTTTTTTGAAAAATTAACAAAAGAAATAAAAAAATTAGGAGTAGATTATTTTTTGGCAGTAGAAAGAGAAAATTATGGAAAAGAATATACATCTGATAAAGAAAGTACAAAAATAGATTTTGAAACAATAAAACAATGTGATTTAATGTGTGTTATTCCTGGAGTTCCAGCTTCAGGAGGAGTACATGTAGAGCTTGGATGGGCATCAGCTAATAATAAGGATATAGAAATATTTTTAAATGAGAATAATAATTATTCGCCAATGGTAACAGGTTTATCAGAAATATCAAATGTTCAGTATAATTATTATAACAAAGAATATTCTAACGAAGTAATAGAACTAATTTGTAAAAGTATTAAGAAAAGATTAAAGTAGGTGAAAAAAATGAGTACTTATTCCAAAAATGAAAGAAAAGTTTTTTTGAAGAAGTTTTACAAAGATAATTTTGCATTTATTATAGAGGCAGAAGATGAAAGTATTTTTGAAGATATACAAAGATTTATCTCATTTGAAAATAAACCAGATAATAATATAGAATATGATATTACAAGAATTTTCTTTAGAGATAAAAAAGATTTAAACGAAAGTATAAAGAGATTATCAGAACAAGGAAGAGAAATTGTAATACATGGAGGAACTCCTGAACAGCATGTTTCTGGAAAGAAAACAGAGGCAGATGGTAATATAATATATAGAATTCCACTAAATGATGAATATATTTTGCAAGATATGGATAAAAAAGCATATTTTTTATATGGTGGACAGAAAGGAAAAGAAGATAATTTATATAGAATTGTCAGAGAAATATATTATAGGAAAAGTTTAGCATTAGGACGAGTAGCATTACATTCAGCAGCTGTAGCAGATAAGCAAGGAAGATGTATTTTAATACCAGGAGAAAAAGCAGCTGGAAAGACAACATTATTATGTAATTTCCTTGCTAGCGATAAATATAATTTTCTTGATAATGATAGATTATTATTAGAAGTTGATAATGATGGTCAGTTATTAGCACATAGTATGTCAAGCACAGTAAATGTGGGATATGGTACAATGAGAATATGTCCTGAGAGATTTAAAGGTATAAAAATTTCTGGATATTATAAACCGACAGAGAAAAAAAGATATACAAGAAGTGAGTTTATTAATCAAATAGGCTGTTTATCTACTACAACAGGAAAAGTAAAAAGTATTTTGTTTCCGTCAATCAAAAAAGGTGCAAAAACAAATATAACACCATGCAGTGATGCTATTAAAATGTCAAGAATTTCTTTAGCTATAGAAGAATTTAATAATTCTGAACATCCTGATTGGTTAGGAATTTCAAATGTTTCAGAAGAACAATATAAACAAAACATAGAAAAAATATTAGATTCAATTAGCAAAATGATTCCAGCTAATGTAGTAGAGTTTGGTTACGAAAGAATTGAACCAGAAAAAATGAAAGAGATTGATAGAGGAGAAAGATAACTATGTATGAATTTGAAAATATTATACAATTTAATAAAGAATATTATAACTATCTAAAAAAAAATAATAATATATTTGAAAATAAAAGTTTAAATTTAGTTCATCATATATGGAGAGTTGTCTTACAATTTGAAATAACAGATAGGATTGAACAAGTATGTAATTTAATTATGGAGATGCAAAGAGAAAATGGAGAATGGGGAAATAGGGATAAGCATCGTAACTTTGGAGATACAGTTGTAAATATACATAGATTATTATGGTCTTTATTTGTAATACAAAAAAATAATTCTGATTCAGAATATATAAATAAGATTATAAGTTCAGTAAATAAAAGTGTAGATTATATTATTGACAATCATGATATGCACTATAATATAAATAGAACATTTGGACATGGAATTATAGATAGATTACATTATTTGATGCAAACAGAATATTATATATTATATTTTAATAAAAAATATAAATTCCTTAATGAAAAACAGATAAAAAAATTGCAAGAATTTTGGAACAAAGATATTAATTGGATGGTGGAAAAACAAATGCCAGATGGCGGTTGGCACGAAGTAGATAGAGTTAGAAGTAGAATAGGAACTACATCAGATGCCGTTAGAGGGATTAATTTAGATAAGGAATGTATAGAAAGTGTAAAAAAAGGAATCGAATTTATTATAAATAATCAAAACATATATGATGGATACTGGGAAGCTGGTAATATTGATAAAAATACAGATGCTTTAAAAGCTTTAATAAATAGTAGGAGAATAATAGAAGATGTAGAATTAATAGAAAAAATTGATAATTCAATTAAAGATGGAACAAAATGGTTAGTAAATAATTTTGATAAAGCTGAAAAATTAGAAGAAAACGATTATGATTTATTGACAGTTACTATTGATTATGAAAAAGTAATTATTAATGGTACAAATGTTGATTTTGTATAAAAATTAATAATGAGGTGTAGAAAATGAAGAAAATAGAATTATTAGTGCCAGCAAAAAACATGGAATGCCTAAAAGTTGCTGTTGAAAATGGTGCAGATAGTGTATATTTTGGAGCAAAAGAGTTTAATGCTCGAACATTAAATTCTGATAACAATTTTACATTTGAGGAGTTAAAAGAGGCAATACAATATTGTAAAAAGAAAAATGTAAAAACTAATTTGACATTAAATACTTTAATTAAAGATGATGAATTTGAAAGGGCTTTAAAAGTAGCAGATATTGCATATGAATCAGGAGTTTCAGCTATTATAGTCCAAGACATTGGATTAGGAAAAACATTAATAGAGAAGTACCCAGATTTAGATATTCATGCAAGTACACAAAACACTATTACTAATTTAGAGGGAGTTAAAATGCTTGAAAAAATTGGATATAAAAGAGCTATCTTATCAAGAGAACTTTCGATAAATGAAATAGAGGAAATAAGTAATGGTGCAAATATTGAGATAGAGACTTTTATACATGGTGGATTATGTATCTCGTATTCTGGACAATGTTTATTTTCAAGTGTTGAATATGGACTTGCAGGAAATAGAGGAATGTGCATTGGCTCATGTAGAAATGAATATTTATTAAGAGAAGACAATCAATTAATTAGAAAAGGAAAAATTCTAAAACCACGAGATATGTATGGATTAGAATATATTCCTAGATTAATTAAATGTGGTGTAGTATGTTTGAAAGTACAAGGAAGAACTAGAGGTATTGATTATATAAGAGAAGTTACTAGGATTTATAGAAAATATATAGATTTAGCACTATCAAATAAAGAATACATAATTGATGAAAAAGATTATAACAAATTGAATGAAATGAGTAGTAGAGGATTAACTGATGCACATTTTTCTAAAGTTTCTAATGATGATTTTATTGTTGATACATGTAAGATTAAAGAAAATGTAACAAAAAATGATGAAATAAAAAATAAAAATAGAATTAATAGTAATGGAATACCAAAACATAATATTTCTCTATCATTTGAAAAATTTAATAATAACTACGATTATAGTTTATTATCAGATAAAATAAAAAGAATATATATTCCATTAGATAAGTTTATAACAGATAAGAAAATTATAAAAAAATTAGAAAAACGATTTGAACTTTTTATTGAAATGCCATTAATTATTCTTCAAAAAGATATTAAAATGTATAATGCAAAAATAAAGCAAATATTGGAGTTGTATAAAATAAAAGGTTTTGTACTATCAAATGTAAGTGATTATTTCTTAATTGAAAAATATAAAGAAAAATATGAGTTTATAGGAAATTATACACTAAATATATTTAATATCAATGCTTGCAATGTTATAAAAAATATAGGAATTAATGTTATAACGCCATCAATTGAATTAAGCAATATGGAACGTATAAAATTAATTGAAAAATGCAATATAAAATGCGAAGAAATAGTTTATGGAGATATACCACTTATAAATATGAAGTATTGTATAAAAGATAATAAAACTATATGCAATAAAGAAACTAATAAGTGTTACTCAATTATAGATATAAATAATTTAAAAGAATATAAATGTGAAATTGGAACAAATCCAATACTATCAAAAATATATGGAAGTAAAAAAATTTCAATAGAAAAACATGCAAAAGAAAGTTCAGCAAGATTTTTTATACATAATGAAAATATTAAAGAGATAAATGATATAGTAGAAAATATTTATACAGGTAAATATTTTTTAGGAAGTAACTATAAAAACAATATAATTGTTAAGTAAGGAGTAAAATTCTAATGAAATTAACTATAATAGGGGCAACTGGATTTGTTGGAAGTGAATTAGTAAAAGAGGTTTTAAAAAATTTTAATCAGATAGATGAAATATGTTGTTTTTATCATTCAAATAAGAGGAAAAATAAATTAATTGGAATGTTAAATGATTTATTATTATCTAACATTAACAATAAAATGAAAATAACTAATAATTACTTAGATACAGCAAATTCAGATATATGCGTTATTTGTGCAGGAAAAGCAGTAAGTCCAAACATAAAAAAAATATCTGAAGGCAATGTAAAGATTAAAGACAATAGAGATTTATTATATGAAAAAAATAAAGATATTGTTATGAAATGTATAGATAATGTTTATAAGTTTTCAAAAAATTCATTAATAATTTTAGTTACAAATCCAGTTTCTAAACTTTTAAAAGATATTTATACAAAATATCCTAAAATAAAGGCGGTAGGGTGTGGAGTTACAAATGATACTTTTAGAGTAAGAAACGAATATTTAAAAGTCTATGATGATAAATGTGAAAACTTATTTGTTATTGGAGAACATAATTTGTTAAGACAAACTGTAGCCTTGGAATTTTTTAATACAAAAAGAGAACAAAAACTAGAAAGAAAAATTTTTGAGGTAACGATTTCAAAAGAAAAAAAAGAAAAATTTATAAAAAAATTAAAAAAACAGCAAAACGAATTAATTTTAAGAAATGATATTAATACATTGCTTGAATGGAATAAAGACTTTCCATTACTATATAGAAGTTATTTTATTCATAGAATGTCAAACTTTTTATATAGAACACATATAAGTACTACCGAAGCTATTGAAAAAATAATTAGAGCATATTTAAGTGAAAAAGAAATTGTTTCGGCAGAAATAAAATATCATTTTTTGGGAAAAGAATTTATAGTTGGATTACCGATTAAATTTGAAAATAAAGATATACAAATAGTAAAAATACCAATGAATAAAGAAGAAATAGATATATTAAATGATTGTAAAAAGAAATTTGAAATTGAAGGAGTTATTTAAATGGTTATAGAATGTAAAAATTATGAAGAAGCACTTAAAATAAAGAGTATAATAACAAAAAGAATTAAGAAAGGTATATTTAATTTTTTTATAAATGATAATTATGAAAAAACATATTTAATTATAAATGGACAAATAGATTTGTTGACAGATGAATTTTTACATGAAAATAATATTAATAAAGTTTTTTCTTCACTTGAGAAAGATTTTTTCTTTATAAATAATGAGGTAATTAATAAAAAAATCAAAATAGGCAATAGAATTTATAATCCCAATGATAATCTAATTACAATTGTAGCTGGACCTTGTGAAATTGAAGACTATGAATCACTTTATGAAACAGCAAAAGAATTGAAAAAAATTGGAGTATCAGTATTTAGGGCTATGCCAGAAAAACCAAGAACATCTCCATACAACTTTCAAGGAATAGGGGATATTGGGTGGGAATATTTAGCAAAGATAAAAGAAGAGCTAGATATTCCAGTATTGGCAGAAGTTTTTTGTGAAGAAGATATAAATAAAGCAAAAAAATATAATATTGATTTAATACAAATCGGTGCGAGAAATATGCAAAATTATAACCTAATAAAAAAGGCAGCACAGTCTAAAATTACAACAGTATTAAAAAAAGGAATGTGGTGTAATAATATACAATTATTAAAGGCAGCAGAATATTTCTTTGTTTATGGAAATGGAAATGTAATACTGTGTGAAAGAGGAATTCAAACACAAGAGAACACTACACGAAATACTTTTGACATATCTGCTATAAAATATTTAAAAGAAAATTCTAGTTTACCTATTATGGCAGATGCAAGTCATGGAACAGGAATTAGAGAGTATGTAATACCAGTTAATACTGCAGCTGTTTTAATGGGGGCTGATATAATAGAGGTAGAAGTTCACATAGAACCTAATAGAACAATAAAGCCTGGAGATTTTTATCAGATGCTTAATATAGAACAATATAAAAATTTAATAAGTGAATTAAATAAAATAAATAATCTAAAAAACAAAAGATTTGATTTTATGTAGAAATATGGAGAATTGAAGATGGATAATTCACAGGAAATTAATTATATGAGATATATTATTGGTATACTGGCAAAAAAATTACTAGAAAAAAATAAGAAAATTGGAGATTATCAAATTAATAATGTATGTGGTATTGGCAGCAATGGAATTGTTTTAGATGTTACAAGCCTAAAGAATGGCAACAAGTATGCTTTAAAAATACTCAACGTATCATATTATATAATTAAAAAATTTAATTTAAATAAAAAAATATATAAGGAAGAATTAGCTAACAATTTAAATGATATAGAAAACAATATTAGAAATGGAAATTATTATTTAGCTAGTGGAGATAAAGACGTTTATAAAAACATAAAGAGTGATGAAGAATTAAACTCTTTTCTTAGAGAATATAATTCTTTAAAGACATTAAAATCAAATAAATACTGTGTTAATTTAGTTGATTATGGGTTTTTAAATAATAATGATGGTTATATTTTCCCATATATTGTAATGCCATATTTTGATGGAGTTAAATTAACTGAATATATTAATAAAAAAACAAATAGTACAGCTGACTTTATCGATATGTTAAATATAATTGAGAAAATTATAAAGATTATTAAATATATTCATAGTAAAAAAATCATACATAGAGACTTACATTTGGAAAATTTTTTATATAATGAAGAAAATGAAAAAATTATTCTGATAGATTTTGGAACTGCAATTTACAATTGCGATTTCTCAGTAGATACAGTTGGAGAAATAAGAGGTTCGAGAAGATTAATGTCGCCAGAACAATTTAAAAATCCAAGTGAAACATGTTATTTTTCAGATTATTATTTTTTGGGTTCAAATCTATTTTATATGCTAACAAAAAAATATCCTTATTCACAAAACAGGAAAATTGAAACACAACCTAATGATATAATGAAATTCCTAAATTATAAAGTATTTAATCAAAGAGATATATATGACAAAATAGTATATTTAATAAATAGCTTGATGGCATATAACTTATTAAATAGACTTAAAGATTTAAATGAAATAGAAAAAATAATATTTGAAATAAAATCAATGTTAATAAAAAATAAATTAGATAGGTGATTATATGATAGAGGATGAAAGTTCAAAATATAAAACATTTTTTGATATAGGAATTAATGATAACGATAATTCCAAAAAGAAATTTGCTGTATTAAGATATACTATTAATTGCTATAAAAGAAAGAAGAGACTTATATATAATGAACTAATAAAGAGATATATATCAAATGAAAAACTGGAACAAGAAGAACTAATAAAGATTAAAAAGATATTAGATGGTTCGATATATGAAGAACGAAGAAAAAAATATAGTCATTGTATTTTATGCACTGATCATTTCAAAATAAATTATTTTGAAAGATTTTCTTCTAAATTTAAATATTGGGATATAGGTGAACCTACAATTCCATATTCACCTTATGGGTTAATGATATATTTAAAAGAGAAAAATAAACTTCAATTAGAAGATATTCAAGATTTACCAAATGAATATTTAGAGGAGTTATTGCAAATAGAAAAAGAGCTATATGATAAACTATATCCAATTTCTAAAAAAAAATTAGTGGGAATAAATATATTGTTCAACCAATTATCAAAATCTGAATTATGTATACATGGACATGTAGAATTTATGATTAAGGATATAGATAAAGATGGAGTAGGAGCAGAGTATGTTTTAGAGAGACCATTTGATAAGTTTACAGAAATAATAAATTCAAAAATGATTAATGCTAAAGAAATCTTGAAAATACCAGAAGGTATAAAAATGGATTTTGATAATTTGTCTTTAAATGAAATAAAAGATTATGTTGCAAAGTATGAAAATATTATAAAATGTTATTTTGAAAGAGTGAAAGGACTGAAAAGTAAAAAAATAAAAATTCTAAGTGAAGAAGACTTATATTTATATAAACACGGGATGCTTTCAGCAATGAATTTTGTATATATAACATATTATAAGGAAAAGTTTATTTTGTCAAATGTTCCGCAATTAACATTAGATTTTGTTCCATTTGATGAAATAAAAGATACTCAATTTGATTTATATAATTTATCAATAAATAGATACTATGACTCAAGAAATAATTTATTTATGAGAAATATTAGTCCAACTGTTAGACCAAGTACAAAAATATGTGAGCCAATGATAAAAAATGACAGAATTTTAGAAACTAATAAGAAAATATATAATATGCTTGAAAAATTATATTAAATTTATGGAGAAAAAATATGAAAACAATAATATATTTAGTTAGACATGCTGATAAAGAAAAAGATTTATTTGCTAATGTACAGCCTATAGATACAAGACTAATTAGTGATGAAAAATGTATATTAAGTATAGAAGGAGAAGAAAGGGCAAAGGAATTTGCAAATATAAGTGAATTGGAAAATATTCAATTTGTATATACATCAAATTATGTAAGGACATTTTCTACTGCAAAGTATATTGCAAAAAAGAAAAAAATAAAAGTTCTTATTGATAGTAGACTGGGAAAAACGAAAGAGGGGATTGAATCTAATGATAGATTACCAGATGACTATTTTATTAAGCAGTGGGAAAATTTAAATTACAAAATTGGAAATGGAGAGTCAATAAATGAGACCTCTGTTAGAGTGAATGAATGCTTTAATGAAATAATAAATAGACATAAAGGAAAAAATATCTTGATAGTTGCACACGGAAGTTCAATTGCATCGCTTTTTACCCAAATAGGTGTTGTAAAATTCAAAAAAACAATAGAGGAAAGAAAAATATATTTCAAAGATGAATTGATATATGAGGGGAAAATTAAATTTACAACTTTATTTAAAGTAGAGCTGGAAGACAATAATGTTGTTGCTATCAAGACAATAAGCTTTTAATATTCTAATTATTAAAAGCTTAAAGTTTTATTTAATTAATAATAAAAACTATGGAAAGAAATATTCTTACTGATGTAGTTAAGCTACAAAAAATAAGAATATATAAATGCTTATATCAGTGTTGATATAATTATAAAGTTTTGGGCACTTAAAAACCTAAATATATTATACAAGGAGTAAATTATGGATTTTCAAAAGTTATATGAAAAAGCTAATGAATTGGCTAAAGAGGAAAGAGTTGAAGAACATACTTATATAAGCGAAGTAGCAGTAGCTGTTTTATCAGCTAATGGAAAAATATATATGGGTAGATCTATAAAGACAACATGTTCATTAGGCTTATGTGCAGAAAATGTTGCAATGTCTAATATGATACTTAATGGAGAAACAGAAATAAAAAAAATGGTTGCAGTATATGAAGGTGGAAAAATCATATCGCCATGTGGAAAATGTAGAGAATTTCTTTATCAAATGAATCATAAGAACTTGCAATGTGAAATTATGATAGGAAAAGATAAAATTGTAACATTAAGAGATTTATTACCATCAACATGGTCAGATATGAAGTAGAGGGAAAAGTATGAAAAAAGATATAAAAGAATTTTTAAATAAAGAAGTTAATGTATGTATAGACAGAAAAATAGGAAGTAGACATCCAAAATGGAATTTTATATATCCGTTGAATTATGGATATGTTCCTAATACATTGAATACCGATGGAGAAGAAATAGATTGTTATGTATTAGGTGTTTTTGAACCTATTGATAGATTTAACGGAAAATGTATAGCAATAATACATAGACTTAATGATGATGATGATAAACTCATTATTGTTCCAAATGAAAAAAAATATTCAAATGATGCTATAATAGCTTTAACAGAATTTCAAGAACAATATTTTAATATAGAAATAGTAAGATAATGTAAGAAAATGCAAATGAATTTCTAAACAATTATGATACTTATAAAGTAGTGGTGATAGAATGAAAAAAAGAAAAAATTAAATATACAAATTGATTATAATTTTTTAATGTTTTGTAATGATTTTATTGTGGATGTTTTAAATTGTGCTGATAAACTTAATTGGAGTTCTGAAAAAATAAAGTTAAAAAACGAGGATAAAAATAAAACTAAATTACATAAATATGACTTGTTTTATTTTAGAGAACATGGATATGCAAATGTAATTAATAAAACTTAATATTTGCAACAAAAGACATAATAGAAGAAAATATTATTTATTTTTATAAAGTATGTACAAGCATCCAATTATATTTTATAACATTATTATTAAATATATTAAGAGACGAAAACTTAATTACTGAAGATAAGTTTATTCATAATATTAAAAATTTATATTTTACATATTCATGTACATTAGAAAATGAATTACCATATGAAGTGATAAAAAAATTAGAAATTCAATGTAGAGAACGTGGAAATATAGTAAAAATAACACAAGTTTTAATTAATTTAAATTTAAAAAAATGCAATTTTAAATATAAATGTAACAAAATATTTGATATTGATGGATTTGAATTTTAAAAAAAATAATTTTAAGTGTAGTAAAAATACTACACTTTTTTGTTGTAAAATATTAGTAGTCAAAGAAAGGGAGATGATAAGATGATCAATATTAGAAAAAGAGGAAATGTTTATCAATATTGCTTTGAAGCAGGGAAAGTGAATGGTAAAAGAAAACAAATAACAAAGTGTGGCTTTAGAACTAAGAATGAAGCCTATATGGCCGGGCAAAAAGCATACAATGAATTTGTTAATGGGGTAACAAGTATAGAATGTAATATGTTATATTCTGAATATTTAGATTACTGGATGAAGGAATATTTTGAAATAAATTATAAGTATTCAACGGCAAAAAGATATAAAGAATCGTTTAGTAATATAAAAAAAGAATTAGGTAATTATAAATTATCTAACTTAACGCCTTTTATTCTTAATCAAGCTTTATTAAAATTATATCAAACATCAACTACAAAGGATTCATTAAGAAATTATCAAAAAGTTATAAAAAGTTCATTGAGAGATGCAACATATTATTTTGGATTTATTAAAAATAATCCAGCAAGTGATTTACAAATACCTAGAGTACTATCATTTGAATTAAAAAAAACGATGTAGGACATATCTATACTAATAAGGAAATAAAGCTTATTTTAAATAGGTTTAAAAATAATAAAGTGTTTACATGTGCATTTCTTACTGCTTGCTATACAGGTATGAGAACAGGAGAAGTATTTGCATTAACTTGGGAAGATATAGATTTAGACAATAGAATAATTAAAATAAATAAAAATGTCTATGCTAAAGATAATGAGAAAAAAGGCAGATGGTATTTAGGGACAACTAAAACAGTAGGAAGTTGCAGAGAAGTTTATATTTGTGACACTTTGTATTTAGTACTATCTAATTATAAAAAATTACAAAATGAATATAAGAAAGAATATGGCAAAAAGTATAAGAGATATTCTTTAGAAGAAGTGAGAAATAAATATGGTAAGTTAGTAGAATATAGAGTTATAGAAAGTAATTCCAACCATAATAGAATTGAAATGGTATTTACTAGAAAAGAAGGGACGTATTCTGGAACAGATATTATAAGATATCCATTTAAAATAATCCATCATGAGTTAGGAATTAATTGTAGGTTTTATGATTTAAGAGGAAGTTTTGCCACTGTTAGTTTAAGAAACGGATGTAAAATAAAACACATATCCGAAGTACTAGGACATAAAAGAATAGAAACCACTCAAAAGTATTATATTTTTAGTACGAATGAAGATAGAAAGAAAGTAATAAAAAAACATGAAAAAGAAATTACCATTAGATAACATGTATATTATTGTAAATATTAATTAATTATAGTAAAATATTAATAATAATTTTTTAGGGTGGTTTAAATGTGGGAATTAAAATACAAGTATAAAAAAATAAAATGGTTCAAAGATTTTGAGAACAAGGTTTTAAAAGTATATCATAATTATCATGATAAGACTTTATCTGATATTTTTGAATTTGATTCAAATATTTATATATATTGTGCTACAATTTACGATGTTGTTGATAATAATCAAGTTAATAAACTTATAAGGAAAATTTATAAATTAAAAAAATGTAAAGATTTTAATATAGATGTTAATTATAGAAAAAAAGGAATAAAAAATATCAATTATATTAGGCCAGAATTTGACCATACTGGTCACGGAATATTTGCAAAAATAAAATTTTTAAACGATAGCATGATTTCATCTGTAGATATGACCTGGTCGCAAATTAATAACGAGGAAGCAATTATAGAATATGAGATTAAATTTAAAAAAAGTATAGATAAATTTAATATAATACACAAATTTGTTTTAGAAAATTATAGATATTTAAAAAAAGTTAAATATTCAACATTTTATTTAAATGTTGATCATTTCTTAAATGATGATTCTCAAGTTATACAAACCGAGCTTAAATATTTTAGAACATTGCTTCAGAAAAAAATAAATGATATATTATCATCGAATTATTCAAAAAAATATTTATTGCCAATAAAATATACTTATTTGGCAGATAAACAAACTGAAAAAATAATGAGATATATCAAAAAGCCTTTTTTGGAAGAATCATTTATTATAGATAAGGAACATTACTTGATTATAAATTCTATTGAAGAGTTTGAAGGAATTGAAATAGATGAAATATTTTTTAAAAGTCAGTTTAACCCATTAAGTATGGTATCATTAATGTCTGAATTTAAAATGCCATTATATTATACATTTTTTTATCAAATAGAAAAACAGGAGTTAGAATCTAAAATTGGTAAATATTTAAATTCAAAAAAAATCTTGGTAAACTTTTGGGATTATAAATGGTTATTGAACAAAAAAAGGAGATTAACTGAAAAAAAATTTTATAATTTAAATAAAAAATCATTTAAACATATAAAAGGTTTGTCAAATGAAAAGTCGAATTTAATAAAAGATGAATTAATAAAAAACATAAAAGAAGTTTATGATGAAAATATAGAATATATTAATAGTCTTAATGCTATTAATAATAATATAATTGCATTTGTAATATCTATTTTGGCATTGTTTATTTCAATTATTGCAATATTTAAATAATTCTGAATATTGTATAAAATATATAAGTATGATAAAATTATATCAGTGAACGGATGTGGACATTGTCCTCGATTTGTCCACAGTAGAGAAATATTTATAATAAAAATGGTACTAATAATACAGATAATATAGGAATTACCTAGTCCTAAAAAGCCTAGAAATATCAATAATATTATAAATATTGATAGTATTGATAATATAAAAATTTTTACTTCATGTGGAAGTGGGAAAAAATACAAAAATTGCTGTGGTAGAAACAAGTAAAATAGGTAATTACAGAGGTTAGCAGATAATTATATTTTATATTTTGTCAACGAATTGTCAACCTTAAAAACTGTAAAATAAATAAATTAAAAGAGTTAGTATACATATGATATTGTGCTAACTCTTTTAATTATAATATTATAAATGTAATATAAAAAAGGAGGTTTTGTATGATAAGTATAAGAAAGAGAGGACAAGTGTACCAATATTCATTTGAAATATCAAAGTTAATAATGGTTGCAACACAAGAGATGAGAAAATATCATATAGTGATTATTTAGATTTATGGATTGAAGATTACAAGCAAAATATGAAGTATAATACCGTACGAACATATAAAAGCATAATAGAAAAATATTTAAAACCTAATTTAGGGCAATATAGATTATCTGGAATAACAAGTTATCAATTGAACAACTTTATCATTGGATTATGCAATAAATATGATTATTCAAGAGATTATATAAGGAATATATTGAAAGTATTAAAAACTTGGGATGACATAGATTTTGAAAACAAAATTATAAAAGTAAAACATAATGTTTATGCTAAAAACAAAGATAACAAAGGAAAATGGTATATAGGAGATACCAAAACAGAAACAGGAGAAAGACAGATTTATATTTGTAATACATTACTAAAAATACTAGAAGGATATAAGCAAAGACAAACTATAAACAAGAAAAGATGTGGTACTGATTATTATAGCCACTATTTAGAAGAAGTAAAGAATAAAGAAGAAACAAGAAAAAAAGCAAATGAATTTTTAGAAAAAACAATTCAATCAGATATTATAAATGAAATAGTAGATTTTATTATTAATGACTTTTAATAATATTAAGCATTTTAATTCAGTAATTTGTCCATAATGATAGAAAAAAATTAAATAGTGTGATATACTTACCATACATCTAGGAAAGGAGAAAGGTTGATATGTTTGAAAAAATTCATGATAAGTTGTTAGAATTAAATCCTTATCATATTATAACTACTAATTATGATGGATTGATTGAACAGCAGGCTAATCAGAAGGGGATGTTTTATGATGTGGTAAGTAAAGATAGTGACTTACCATATACACCAAATAATAAAATGATTATAAAGATGCATGGCGATTTTAAAAACAGGAATATAGTTTTTAAAGAAGACGATTATTTGTCTTATTCTCAAAATTTTAAATTAATTGAAACATATATAAAATCCTTACTTTCTACTCATACAATTTTATTTGTAGGATATTCCTTATCTGATCCAGACATACAATATATTTTCCAATGGGTTAAGGATATATTAGGAAGTGACTTACCAAGACCATATTTTCTAAAAATAGATAAAGATAATGAGTTTGATATAAATGAATATCAATATTATAAGAATAAAGGAATTAAGTTTGTAATAAAACAAAATAGAGATGATATAAAATATAAAAGAAAGATAATATACAAGAATAGGAAGAAATATAGATTTCTAGAAATGGAAGAATCTTTAAGAATGTTAGATTATTCAAAATTAAAAGATTTTATAAGTAATATAGATGATAGTGAAATGAGAAATAATTATAAATTAAGTATGGAAAGAGCATATGCAATGTATTACATAGGAGAATACTATGATTCTTATAAGGAGTATAAGAAAATATCAGAGAATGCATAGTTGAATATGCAAATAGTAATAAATTATGGATAAATTTAGTAGAATACATTGCACAATATATTATGAAGCCTTGATGCGAGAAATTATAAAACCTGAAATTAAATATGAAAATAAATATTTTAATTTAATGAAGAAGAAAAAAGAAGAAAAAGGAAAAACAAATACAAAAAGATATTATCCAGATATATTAGAAGAAGATAGAATTGATAATAAATTATTAAAAATATATGTGAAATATTTTTCTTAGTAAAGAAGGTGATTGAATGAAACTTGAAGAATACAAATCAGGTGAATATGTGAAAATGAACGATTACAAAGCATTTATTCCTAGGAAGATAAATTATAACTGGGGATGGGACGACACAAAATTGGACAAGCTATTAGCAGAAGCCAATAGGCAAATTGGAGAATTAAATGCATATTCATTATTAATACCAAATGTAGATCTATATATTAAAATGCATGTAAAAATCGAAGCTAATAAATCAAGTAGAATTGAAGGAACAAGAACAACGGTAGAAGAAGATTTATTAGATGTAATAGATATTAACCCAGAAAAAAGAGATGATTGGGAAGAAGTACAAAATTATGTAAAAGCTACAAACTATGGTGTAGAAAGAATAAAAAATGGCTTTCCAGTATGTACTAGATTAATAAGAGAACTTCATAAAATATTAATGCAAGGAGTTCGTGGAGAACATAAAACACCAGGAGAATTTAGAACATCACAAAATTGGATTGGAGGAAGTATGCCAAGTAATGCAGTATATGTTCCACCACCACATACTGAAATTGCAGAATGTTTAACAGATTTTGAAGAATTTATAAATAATGAAGAAATTGATACGCCAGACTTAATAAAAATTGCAATTTTACATTATCAGTTTGAATCAATACATCCTTTTTTAGATGGCAATGGAAGAATTGGAAGATTACTTGTACCATTATATATTCAAAGTAAAGGCATGCTTGATAAATCTTGTTTATATATTTCTGATTACATTGAAAGAAATAAAGATACATATTATGATATGCTATCAAGAGTAAGAACTCATAATGATATGATAAGTTGGATAAAATTTTTCTTAGAAGCAGTTATAGAAACATCAAAAACTGCAAAAGATAAATTTAGAAGTGTGGTTGAACTTACAATGGAAATGGATAAGGTCATAATGGATTTACCAGTAAAACCAGAAAATGCTAAAAAAGTATTAGATGTATTATATGATGAACCAATTGTTTCAAGAAAAAAAATATTAGAGTTAGTAGATATTAAACCAACAACTTTAAATGTATGTATTAATGCATTAAAAGAAAAGAATATTATTATAGAAACAACTGGATATAGTAGAAATCAAGTATTTGCTTTCCAAAAATATATTGATTTGTTTTTAAAATAAAATTATAAAACGGAAAATATTAAAAAATCGTTCTACAAAAATTTATAGCACGGAAAATCAAAAAAATCCGTGCTATAAATTTTTGTAGAACGAAAAAATGGAAAAAAACGTGCGATAAAATTTCATAGAACGCTAGAAAAAAATGAAGGGTACATTGAGTTAGAAATAGAAAATAAAAAACAACAGATAATAGTGGAGAATGTTTTGTAATAATAGATTTAAAATTAGGGGATTTAACACATCAAGATTTAGGACAAATGCAAATGTATGTTAATTATTATACAAGAGAAATAAAGTATAAGTTATATTTACCAACAGAAGAAGAATTTAAGAAAGAACTAAATTTAGATAACTATGTAAAAAAAAGAAAATGAAAGTCAGAACGATGTGAAAATATGAGTTAAATTATCTGTGAAAAAAATAAATAATAATTCTTATATAATATTTTTATTGAAGAAATGATTTTTTAATGATATAATAACATTATGTAAAAAATAAAATATTAAGTATTTAATATTTTATTTTTATGCTTTTATAAATATAAAATTGAGGAGAATTACAATGCAAGATATAGAAGAGTTAGCTAAATATGTACAAGATTTAATAACAAAATTTAGTGAAATAACAGAGTCACTATCAATAGAAAAGTCAAGAAGTGAATTACAAAGCTTAGAAAATCAAACTCTTGATGAAAATTTTTGGATTAACAATACTAATTCTACTCAAGTCTTAGCTAAAATTTCTGATTTAAAAAAGAAAATAAGTTTAGTAGATAATATTAATAATGAATTACATTCTAATAAAGATGTAATAGAATTATTAAAAATAGATAATGATGAAGAATTAAAAAATGAATTGTTAAATAACTTGAAAAATCTTGAAAAAGAAATTGAAGAACTAGAAGTATCTACTTTATTATCTGACAAGTATGACGAAAATAATGCTATTGTAACAATTCATCCAGGAGCAGGAGGAACAGAGGCACAAGATTGGGCTGAAATGCTTTATAGAATGTATACTAGATGGGCAAATGCTAACGGATTTAAAGTAGAAGAATTGGATTATTTAGATGGGGAAGAAGCAGGACTTAAAAGTGTTACATTTTTAGTAAGTGGTAGATATAGTTATGGATACCTAAAAGCAGAACATGGAGTACACAGATTAGTTAGAATTTCACCTTTTGATAGTGGAGGAAGAAGACATACTTCATTTGCTTCTGTTGAAGTTTTACCAGAAATAAAAGATGATTCTGATGTGTATATTAATCCAGATGACATTAAAATGGATGTATATAGAGCATCAGGTGCTGGTGGACAGCATATAAATAAAACTTCTTCAGCAGTAAGGCTTACACATATACCAACAGGAATAGTAGTAGCATGTCAAACAGAAAGAAGCCAATTTCAAAATAAAGATACAGCAATGAAAATGCTTAAATCTAAACTTTTAGCATTAAAAGAAAAAGCTAATAAAGAAAAAATTGAAGACTTAAAAGGTGTTCAAATGGATATAGCATGGGGAAGTCAAATACGATCATATGTTTTTTGCCCATATACACTTGTAAAAGACCATAGAACCAATTTTGAAGTAGGAGATGTACAAAGTGTTATGGATGGAAATTTAAATGGCTTTATTTTAGCTTATTTAAAAATGAATAGTAAAAATATATAAAAGTCTTCACAAATTAATTTCTTTGTGATAATATATATAAAAACAAAGGAGGTTTTTATGGAAAAATACATTAGAAAGTTAGGTAGAAATTCAATTATATTTTCAATTATTTTATTTGCATTTGGTTTATTTATGTTTGCAAAACCAATTAGTACAATTAATATTCTTATGATGGTATTTGGAGGAATTTTAGTAGTTGATGGACTAGTACATCTAGTATCATATTTTTCTATTAAAAATGAGTACAGATTTTTTAGTAGTGAACTTGCACAAGCTATTATTTATATAATTTTGGGTTTTGTGTTAGTATGTAATTTTGACAAAATAAGTGCTCTTTTACCAATTATATTAGGAATATGGATAATTGTAGAAAGCATTTTTAAACTTCAAATTGCATTAAATATTAGAGATATATATGACAGCCATTGGGGAATGTTACTAACTATGTCAATAATATCTGGATTATTAGGAATGGTAATACTTTTTAATCCATTTAAATCACTAGCAATGTTTATAATGATTTGTGGAGCAATAGTAATGTTTGTAGAGCTAATTTCTATATTTGAAGACATTTCAATAATATCTAGAGTTGGAAAAGCAGAAAAACTAGAAAAAGAATTTGAAAAGAAGATAGAAAAAATAAAAAAAGAAAAATAATAAAAGGTGGTCATAATGAACTATTAAATAAAAAAATAGTTCAAACAATGGCCACTTTTTATAGTCATAACAAAATAGGTTCAATTTGTTCATTATTTAATGCAGCTTCAATTGTTTTAATAATATATGTTTCATCAAAAACTAAAGATCTAGGCTTTGTTATAGGATTATCTTGTCTAAAAGGCACAAAATAATAATGTTTTCTATTTAATAATGTACCAATATTTTTTGCACTACCACTTAAAGCATCATTTGTTGAAATGGCTATAATAATTGGATTTTCATTTCTTAAATGAGATTTAGCAGCCATTGTGACAGGTGTATCTGTAATGCCATTTGCAAGTTTTGCAATTGTATTACCTGTTGCAGGAGCAATAATCATAATATCAGTTAAATGCTTAGGTCCAATAGGTTCAGCTCCTTGTATAGTATGGATAATTTCTTTACCAGTAATTTCTTCAATTTGAGAGATAAAGTCTTTTGCCTTTCCAAATTTAGTGTCTAATTCATAAGCATTATATGACATAATAGGCAAAACTTCAGCTCCTTCTTTAACTAATTCTTTTATAACGGGAATAGTTTTAAAAAAGGTACAAAAAGAACCAGTTAAAGCAAAACCAATTTTTAAATCTTTAAATTTCATATACCTCCTTTCATATATTATAATATGATTTTACATAATAAAAGTTTAATTTAGAACTGCAATTTAAGCAAAATTAAACGCAATAAATAAACCTCTAATATAGAGGTTTTATTTAATCTTGAAATTAGATAATGGATTGTTTTCAACAGCACTACGAACCTGTTCATTGTCTACATGAGTATATATTTCAGTGGTAGATATACTTTGATGTCCTAATAACTCTTGTAAAGCTCTAATGTCTACTTCACCATATTTATACATTAATGTTGCAGCAGTATGTCTTAACTTGTGTGTAGAATATTTCGTTGTATCTAAACCAGCTTTCAAAAGTTCTCTAGATACAATATTTTCAACTGTACGTTTGCTAATTCTTTGCTTATAACTACTTAAAAATAAGGCTTTATCTGAATTTTTACTATCTTTTTTTATACCTTCTTTTGGTCTAACATTTAAATAACTGTTTATTGCATCTATACAAGATTTATTTAAATATATTGTTCTTTCTTTATTACCTTTACCAATAACATTCATTTTTTGATCATCAAACTTAATATCAGCTATATTAATTCCTACAAGTTCAGATAAACGTAGCCCACAGTTAAGAAATAAAGTAATAATTGCATAATCTCTTTCTTTATTTTTATTATCATCATCCTTATATGAATTATATAATAATTTTTCACTATCTTCTAAAGATAAATATCTAGGAAGTCGTTTGTTAAGCTTTGGAGTTTCTAGGTTTTGAGCTGGATTGTCTTCAAGTATTTTAGAAGTGATAGTTAAATATTTAAAAAATATTCTAATAGTAGATATTCTTTTAGCACATGTTGCTGGACCACATCTACGATTGATAGAAAGGTAAGATATAAATGCATGAATATCTTCTTGTTTTATTTTAGACAATTGCGCTAATGTAAAATCTTTTATTTGTATATCATTAAAATCTTTTTCCTTTGTAAGACCAAAATGATATTTCATATATCTTAAAAACATTGTCAAATCACAATTATATTGATTTACTGATTCAGGAGATTTATTTTTATATGCTAATTGATATTGCAAAAATGAATTTAAATATTCTGGATTATTTTCAGTGTTTATCATAATATTCCTTCTTTCGTAATACTTTTTTGACATTATATAATAGAATTATTAAAAATTCAATTAAATGCAACAATAATATGTATAAACTATATACTTTTTTCCTAAAATAGTATATAATACCAATGTATTTATAAACAGTCTTATATCCTTAATTAAGTATATACTGTTATATAATATTAGAAACTGAGGTAATAAATATGAAAGATTCAAAGGATTACAAAAATTTTGAAAGAAAGGAAAATTTAAAACTAGCATCTAAAGTAGTTCATGGAGCTTTAGGAACAGACCCTGAAACAGGTTCACTAAGTTATCCAATTTATCAAACAGCTACATTTAAACACAAATCAATAGATAAGCAAGAACCATATAACTATTCAAGATGTGTTAATCCAACAAGAGAAGAACTTGAAAAAACAATGACTATGTTAGAAGAAGGAACTAGAGCTTTTGCTGTAAACTCAGGAATGGCTGCAATTACACTAGTATTTTCATTATTAAAACCAGGGGATCATATTGTAATGTCTGATGATATTTATGGAGGAACTTTTAGAGAAGTAAATGAAGTTTTAACTGTAAATGGAATTGAATATGATAGCATAGATTTATCAGATATCGAATTACTTAAAAAAACTATAAAGAAAAATACTAAAATGATTTTTATAGAAACACCAACAAACCCTATGATGAAAGTAGCAGATATTGAAAAAATATCTAAAATTGGACATGATATAGGAGCTTTAGTTGTAGTAGACAATACATTTTTAACACCTTATTTCCAAAGACCATTAACACTTGGAGCAGATATTGTTGTTCATAGTGGTACAAAATATTTAGGGGGACACAACGATGTACTAGCAGGAATTGTTGTTGTAAAAGACAGTGAAATTGGTCAAAAACTAGAAATTCAAATGTATATATATGGTGCAGGACTTGGCCCAATGGATTCTTGGATAATGCTAAGAGGTATAAAAACACTAGCATTAAGAATGGAAAAACATCAAGAAAATGCCATAAAAGTTGCTAATTGGCTTCGCAAACATCCAAAAGTTGAGCAAGTATACTTTGTAGGTTTTGAAGATCACAAAGATTACGCTGTAACTAAAAAACAAACTACTGGCTTTGGAGGAATGATATCTTTTAGAGTTGATAGTATGGAAACAGTAAATAAAATATTAACAAATTTAAAACTTGTTATATTTGCTGAAAGTTTAGGTGGAGTTGAAAGTTTAATTACTCATCCAGTAAGTAGAACTCACACAGAAATTTCTGAAGAAAAAAGAAATGCTTTAGGAATTACAGATACTTTATTACGTTTATCTGTTGGAATAGAAGATGCAGATGATATTATTGCAGATTTAGAGCAAGCTATGAAATAAGGAGAGTGAACTAAATGACAAGATTTACAAAAATGCAAGCTTATGGAAATGATTATGTATATATTGATGCAATAAACCAAAATATAAATAATGTTCATGAACTTGCAAAATATATAAGTAATAGACATTTTGGAGTCGGTTCTGATGGACTAGTTTTAATTTGTAAATCTGACGTTGCAGATTTTAGAATGAGAATGTTCAATCCTGATGGAACTGAAGGAGAAATGTGTGGAAATGCTTTAAGAAGTTTAAGCAAGTATGTATATGATCACAAATTAACAGATAAAGACGAATTAACAATTGAAACTTTAGGTGGAATTCAACATGTTAAATTAACCACTCAAAACGGTTATGCAATAAATATAGAAGCAAATATAGGAAAGCCTGTATTAGATACTAAGTTAATTCCAGTTAACACTAAATTACCTGAATTTATAGAACAAGAAGTTAAAATTTTAGATAAAACTTTTAAAATTACTGCTGTATCTTGGGGAAATCCACACTGTGTAATGTTTGTTGATGATGTAGATAATTTGGACGTTGAAAAATATGGACGAGCTATAGAATACAAAACAGATATATTCCCAAATAAAACAAATGTTACATTTGCACAAGTTATAGATAGAAACAATATAAAAATGAGAGAGTGGGAAAGAGGAACAGGAGAAACTATAGGTTGTGGAACAGGTTGTTGTACTGCAACTGTTGCGGCTGTTCTTACAGGAAGATGTGACAGAAAAGTACAAGTTCATCAAATTGGTGGTATTTTAGAAACAAATTGGGATGAAGAAACAGGAAAAATGTTTATGAAAGGTCCATCACATACTGTATTTGAATCTGAAATAGATGTAGATGATATCTTGAATAAATACAGAATTACAAATTTAAAAGAATTATTAAAAAATGTAGATTATGAGCTTATAAAAGGAAGCTTAGATGTTAACATTGCTGATATAAAAGATGACTCAAGAAAAGCAAAAGAAAATGATATGTATATAGCTAAAATTGGAGCTAATTCAGATTCACATAAATATATACCAGATGTCATAAAAAATGGAGCAAAAGTTATTGTAGTAGAGAAAGATGTAGAAATTAAAGAAGATGTAACTGTTATAAAAGTAAAATCTTCTAGAGAAGCTATGGCAAAAATTTCAGCAGCATATTTTAAATATCCAGCCGAAGAATTAACAGTTATCGGAATAACTGGAACTGCAGGTAAAACATCAACTTCTACAATTTTGAAAAAAATGATTGAGGCAAATGGCGAAAAAGCCGGACTTATTGGTACAATTGGAGCTTTTATAGGAAAAAGAAAAATTCTTCTTCATAATACAACACCAGAAAACTATGATGTTCAAAGATTATTTAGAGAAATGGTCGAAGAAGGCTGCAAATATGCTATTATGGAAGTTTCTTCACAAGGTCTAAAAATGCATAGAGTTGATGGATTTACTTTTGATTATGGAGTATTTACAAATATTTCTAAAGAGCATATTGGACCTAATGAACATGCAAGCTTTGAAGAATATATGGAATGCAAAAGTTTATTATTCCAAAAATGTAAAAAAGGAATTATAAATGTTGATGATAAAAACTGGGAAAACGTTTTAAAAAATCATACATGTGATCTAATAAAATTTGGAATTTATTCAGAAAATACTGATGTAAAAGCAGAGAATGTAAAATTTATAATGACTGATAAATTTTTAGGAATGGGCTTTAATACTACAGGAAAAATAAATGATAAGTTTAAAGTAGCAATCCCAGGAAAATTTTCAGTATATAATGCTTTATGTGCAATAACTATTGCAAATGAGTTAGGATTAAACAGTAAATCTATAAAAACAGCATTGGAAAGTGCATCTGTAAAAGGAAGAATGGAATTAGCTGTTTCAAATAATAATTATAAGCTAATAATAGATTATGCACATAATGAAGACGAAATGACAAATCTGATGGTAACAATACAAGAATATAAACCTAAAAGAATAGTTTGCATCTTTGGTGGTGGAGGAAATCGTGCCAAAGATAGAAGATATGATATGGGAGAAATTTCTGGTAAATATGCCGGACTTACTATTCTTACAGAGGACAACCCTAGATTTGAAGAAATTGACTCAATTAATAATGATATAATAACTGGACTTAATAAAAGCCATGGTAAATATATTACCATAGATGATAGACAAGAAGCTATAGAATATGCTATGAAAAATGCTTCTAAAGGAGATATCATACTTCTTATAGGAAAAGGACATGAACAATATCAAGAAATTAAAGGAGTACAATATTTTTGGGATGAAAGAGAAGCTGTAAAAAAGGCAGAGGAAAAATTAAATAATAGTAAAGAAAAGGTTATGTAATATTATTATCTAATTTGATAAATTTACAATATTTTATCTTTAGAAAAGGATTATCTAAAAAAAGATAATCCTTTTTGCGTGTAACAAATTATAAAAAAAATAATATTATATATAAAGAGTGATTACAGAATATACTCTTAGGAAGGAAGAAATAATATGCGAAAAAATGATTGCGGTTGTATAATACCTTTATTAATTGGTGCCGTTTTAGGAATTGTTGTAGGATATATATCTTATTCAACACTTATTCCTGGAATTGTTACAGCTTTATGGATAGGGTTTGGTATAGGTGTTGGAACATTAATACTTCTAATGCTACTTGCCCTTTTTGCTAATTGTAAACAAGAAAGATGCATTTGTGAAAATGGACCTTGTTTAGCAATATCTACTCTAGGAACAATTGTAACTACAATAATAGGGTTAGCAATAACAATTGTAACAGGATCAGTATTAGTTTCAGCATTAATAGGATTAGCAACTTTATTCTTAGTAGCAACCTTAATTAATATTTTTAATTTATTAAATTGCTTAATAAAAACAAGATGTTGCTACAAAGATTAAAATACTTTATATGTAATTAATAATAAAAGCGTCAATTTTAAAAAGACGCTTTTTAATTGTTCATCATAATTTTATACTTTATATATGAGTGTTAGCATAATTAAAAGGTTAGGCAAATACTATTTTTTAATAAACGCTATAACTTTATTAAAAAAATACATAAAAAATATTGATTTTGTAATATTTTTTATGTATAATTAATATAATAATTAAGAACATCATTGTTTTTAATAAATGTGTTTGTCGCCGCCTCTTTGGCGAGTTATAAGTGAGAGAGTGAATAAATGTGTTTGTCGCCCCCTCTTTGAGCGACTAACAAATGAGAGAGTGAATAAATTTTATGAGGCTTGCCAGAAACGGTAAGCCTCTAACAATATAAGGAGTAATATAAATGCAAATCAATGTAGGTTGTTTCTATTTTATAAAAGATTCATTTTTTGATGTTATAGATGATCCAGAATTAATGAAAAATAAAGAAAATGGGAATAAAAGGCCATGCTACTATT
>CALXKR010000006.1 GCA_944388895.1 uncultured Clostridia bacterium
GGCGAAATTGGTATACGCACAGCACTCAAAATGCTGCGAGAAATCATGTGGGTTCGAGTCCCACCAACGGCACCAATAGAACACTAAGTGTTTCGAAAGATCCAACCTTGGAGTTTTAATTTTTAAAATTTTGTAGTTCTATAAAAAAATTCTACAATATTCACAATATTTTATTTTTATAAAATCTTTATTTAGTGACTTTAATAAGGATTTTTTATTTTCTAACATTTTTAACAATTTTTTATAAGTAGATTTCTTCTTCCTTATCTTCTAGAAGATTTTGTGTTGTTTCCGAAAAATTTAAAGTATTCCCAATTACAATTGCAGAATTTTTTTGGTTCTCTATCTACATGAATGTATATATTAGCAGTAGTATTGTAACTAGAACGACTTAACCAAATTTTAATATCTATACACAACAAAAGAGTCCCCTCGCAGAAACTCTATTGTTGCACATTCTTCAAAAATTAATTAGGCATGTATAAGCTTGTATAATCCATCTCGAAGGGCAGCTCTGTTTTTCCACTCTTCGACATCTTCATTCCCTTTGAAAACATTTTGGAAATAACTAGGGCTGTTAAGCACCTCATAGATCCTCACAATGGAAAGTCTAGCAGCCTCTTCTCTTTCATATTTCAAAGCATGTTCTACTTGACGAATCATATCCGAAATATAGTACATACCATAGATATCCTTGTACTTACCTTTTATGCTTTCCAGATATTTTTTTTCTTCTTTGTTTGGCTCATAGTCTTCACCCTTGCTCATCAGCCGAACAAGTTCAGATTCTGTCACGCAAGCTTCTGCAAGCTTCTTTACCTCAGTATCCCAAATTTTTGAAAATGTTGTCATATCAGTTCCTCCTTTTATTGTTCGGAGGACTGTGCCTCCGAAATTATTGATTTCAAAGGCAACAAAAAATATGTTACATTAAATTATAGCATATTTTACATAAAATTGCAAATTATACAAAAAATTTTATGAGCTTTTAGTTATTTATATTGTATTTTATAAGAAGTGTGTTACACTATAGTAAATTGATTGATATTTGTATCAATCATCAAGAGATTAAAAAGTTGTAGATAACTACTTCGCCCGCACCAATATATTTTTTGGAGGAGAAGAGGTTATTCCTCTTCTCCTTCTTCAAATTGTGAATTATATAATCTTGCATAAGCACCATTCTTTGCTAGCAATTCTTCATGGTTTCCTTGTTCAACAATATCTCCATGTTCCATTACTAATATTAAATCAGCATTCTTTATTGTAGATAATCTATGGGCAATAATAAAACTTGTTCTTCCCTTCATTAAATTATCCATTGCAGATTGAATTTGTATTTCTGTTCTTGTGTCTATACTTGAAGTTGCTTCATCTAGTATTAATATTTTAGGATTTGCTAAAATAACACGTGCAATAGTAAGTAATTGCTTTTGTCCTGCTGAAATATTTGATGTCTCTTCATTTAATATCATTTCATATGAATTTGGAAGTGTTTTTATAAAATGATGTACATGTGCCGCTTTTGCTGCTTCTATTACTTCTGTATCTGTTGCGTCTGGTTTTCCATATCTTATATTATCTTTTATACTTCCACTAAATAACCAAGTATCTTGTAAAACCATTCCAAACATTTTTCTTAAATCACCACGATTAAAATCTTTAATGTTTATTCCATCTACATAAATTCCGCCTGAATTTACATCATAAAATCTCATTAATAATTTAACCATAGTTGTTTTTCCAGCTCCAGTTGGTCCAACTATTGCTATTTTTTGACCGTCATGCACTTTGGCATTAAAATCATGAATAATGATTTTATCTTCGTCATATCCAAATTCTACATGATCAAATGTAACATTTCCAACTAGTCCTTCTGTTGATTTTGGATTTTCTGTTTCTTCTACTTCTTCTTTTTCTTCTAAAAATTCAAATACCCTTTCTGCAGATGCTACCATTGTTTGAAGCATACCTGAAATTTGTGCTATTTGAGAAATAGGTTGAGTAAATTGTTTCATATATTGAATAAAGGATTGAATATTTCCTACAGTAATTCTTCCTTTGGCTGCTAAATATCCTCCAAGTATTGCTACTCCAACATATGCAATGTTTCCTATAAAGTTCATAATTGGATGCATAAGTCCAGATAAAAATTGTGATCTCCATGCTGAACGATATAAGTTATTATTTTCCTCTTCAAATGCTTTAGTTACTTTTTCTTGACTGTTAAATGCTTTTACAATTAAATGTCCACTAAATACTTCTTCTATTTGTCCATCTAAATATGCTAAGTGGTCTTGTTGCGATTTGAAATATTTTTGAGATCTTTTTACTATTTTTCCTACCACAAATATTGTAACAGGTAAAATTAATAATGCAATAATGGTCATTTCTATACTTATTGAAAGCATCATTATAAGTATACCTACAACTGTACAAATTGCTGATATTATTTGAGTTATACTTTGATTTAAGTTTTGAGAAAGCATATCAATATCATTAGATATTATAGATAATACCTCACCATTTGTTTTCTTATCAAAATATTTCATTGGTAATTTATTTATTTTTTTAGCTAAGTCATTACGTAATTTATAAGTTATTTTTTGAGCAACGTTTGTCATAATAAATCCTTGAATTGCAGAAAAAAGCATACTAATTACATAAAGTACTAATAGCATAATTAAAATATTAGCTATGGCTTCAAAGTTTATTCCACTTCCACCAGATAATTTACTCATTAAGCCATTAAATATTTCTGTTGTAGCATTACCTAAAATTTTAGGTCCAACTATTGAAAAAATAGTACTTCCTACAGCAAATATAAGTGCTATAATAATTGGCCATTTATATGGTAACAAATATCCTTTTAATAATTTTTTTACTGTTCCTTTAAAATCCTTTGCTTTTTCTGGAGCTTTTGAGTTTCCTCTTGGTCCTCCCATTGGTCCTGGCATATTACTACTTACCTCCTTTCAATTCAAGTTCTTCTTTTGATAGCTGAGATAAGGCTATTTGTTTATATGTTTCGCAATTTTCTAATAATTCCTCATGTGTACCCTTTCCAACTATTTTTCCTTCTTCTAAAACTATGATTTGATCAGCATTCATTATTGTGCTAACTCTTTGTGCTACGATAATAACAGTTTTGTTTTGTGTTTGTTCATTTAATGCATCTCTTAATGCTTTATCTGTTTTTAGGTCTAGTGCTGAAAAACTATCATCAAATACATATATTTCAGGATTTATTGCTAATGCTCTTGCTATTGATAAACGTTGTTTTTGTCCTCCTGATACATTATTACCACCTTGGGCAATAGGAGAATTATATTTTTCTTCTTTATTTTCAATAAATTCAGTAGCTTGAGCAATAGAAGCCGCTTTTTTCATTTCTTCATCTGAAATATCATCTTTTCCATATTTAATATTTGACTCTATTGTTCCTGAAAATAATAAACCTTTTTGTGGTACAAAACCAATTTTACTTCTTAACTCTTTTTGAGCAACATTTTTAACATTTACACCATCTACTAGTAGCTCTCCACCAGTTACATCATAAAATCTTGGAATCAAATTTACTAAAGTAGATTTTCCGCTTCCTGTACTACCTATTATAGCAGTTGTTTTTCCTGGTTCTGCTGTAAAATCTATATCTTCTAGTATTTCAGATTCTGCATCCGGATATCTAAATGAAACATTTTTAAATTCTACTAATCCTTTTTTAGTTTCATCAAATTTAGCTTGTTCTTCTATTGGTTTATCTTTTATATTTGGCTCCGTTTCTAATACTTCATTTATACGTTTTGCAGAAACAGATGCTCTTGGTAGTAAAATTGATATAATTGAAATCATTAAGAAGCTCATTACTATTTGCATTGTGTATTGTAAGAATGCCATCATATCTCCTACTTGCATAATTCCTTGATCAACGCTATGGCCTCCTACCCATATTATTAATAACATTACACTTTGCATGATAAACATCATTGCTGGCATCATTAAGCTCATCGATTTATTTACAAATATGCTATTTTTCATTAAGTCTTTATTAGCTTTATCAAATCTTGCTTCTTCCCTTTTTTGAGTGTTAAAAGCTCTTATAACTGGTAGTCCTGTTAAAATTTCTCTTGAAACAAGATTTAATCTATCTATTAAGTCTTGCATTTTTTTGAATTTTGGCATTGCTACTATAAATAGAATTAATACAGTAGCAATTATTAAAAAGACTGCTAACGCAATTACCCAAGCCATAGATGTTGTACTTGTACGGACAACTCTAAGTATTCCACCTATTCCTATAATTGGTGCATATACAACTACTCTAAATAACATTGTAAGTAATTGTTGTATTTGTTGAACGTCATTAGTACTTCTTGTAATAAGTGAGGCTGTTGAAAATTGATTTATTTCAGCTCTTGAAAATGTAAGAACTTTTTTAAATATTTTTTCTCTTAATGTCTTTCCTAATTTTGCTGCTACTCTTGAAGATAAGAACATAATTGTAACTGCTGAAGTCATACTTATTAAAGCAACTCCTAACATTTGAAGTCCTGTTATAAATATGTAATTGTTTTGAATTTGATCTAAGTTAATTCCTATATTTCTATATTCTTCTTTTATAGCTTCTATGGCTGCTTGCTCTAAAATAGAATCTGACATTTCATCTATTTTTGAATTTACTTCAGTAAGCATTGTTTCTCTAGTTTCTTCATCATTTAATTCATAAATAATCATTAAAGGCTTTGCCATTAAGTCTTCTAATTCTTCTTTTTCTTCTTTAGATAATTTTTTTAACTGATAAATTTGTTGGTTTTCAAGTTCTGGATATTTATCAATATTATTTTGACTTTTTTCAATAGCTTCATAGCTATTTTGTATTTCATCATCATTTTCGGTAAAATACATTAAGTTATTTAAAGTATCTTCTCTTATAAATTCTGGAACAGAATATTCTATTCCTCCTTGCTGAATTCCTGTATTTACTATTTTAGAAGTAAAATCCGGTAAATTCAAGTCTGCTGCTGCTTGAACACATAGCAATACAATTATTGCTATTACAAGTAAAATTGATTCTTTTAAATTTTTTAATACCTTTAGCATTTTTTCTCCTTTCTTAAAATTCCATTTTTGAGATAATTTATTTGTTTTATAAAGTCTTCTCTTAAATCAGTACTATTGCTATTTAACAGAACAGTTTGTATAATAGACCATCTGGTTATAGCATTTAACATATTTATTACAGTTGCTAAATCATCTTTATTTTTAAATTTAGAAGTATCTGTATGTTTTAATATGTAATTAAATAATTCTGATTTTGAATTGTCTTGAACAAAAATCATCCCATCATTAGCTCTTAAATTTGCTAACACCATCTTATAAAATCTGCAATTTTTATTATTTTTTATGATATTTATTATTTTATCATAAAAAGTAATATACATTTCAAAGATGTCTCCATTTTCATCAATTTTAGCCTTACATGTTTTTTGTAAGTCTTCTTTTGTTGATTTTTGAATATATTCTAACAAATCTTTTTTATCCTCAAAATATTGATAAAAACTTCCTCTTGAAATTTTTGCTTCTAAAATAATATTATTAATAGAAGCTTCAGATAAAGAAACTCTTGAAAATTCTTTTTATTATATCCAATTATTTATATGTTGTCAATTAAGTTTTGTGAACGTTTTGTAAACTTTTTTACACTAATTTATATAAATAAAAAGCACATTTCCAATTTTTTTGGAATATGCGCTTTTTTATCTAATCAATAAATTTATTTCTTTTTATAGTATATAATGTATTCTTTTTGACTGGTATCTAAAATAATATCATATTGTTGGAAAGAATCTTTTGTTTTTTCTTCACTTTTTTCATTTTCTATTGTTTCATATTCTTCATCTGCTAATATTTCGTCAATTATATTTTTTTCTGATTTGTCATCACTTTCTTTGCTTTTACTATACACAGTATATCCCTCAAAATTCTTTGATTTAACTATTATCTTATCACCTACATATCCTTCTAAAATTTCTTCTTCTAGTTCTTTATTTGTATCAATATCTATATGTTTTACTAAAACTTTAGCCTTCTTTTTATAATAATAAGTAATATAAGTTGTAGTAGATGCTATTGTTCCTTCTTTGTTTCCTTCTATTTTTATTAATTCATATCCTGGAATTTGTTTTTCCTCTGTTCCATATGTTGTACCAACCAAATTATTTATTACTTCATCTGGAAGAATATTTTCGCCTGTTTTCTCATCTACAAATGATATTTGAACATTTCCAATTTCATCATAATATAGATTTACTATTTGTGTACCGGCTTTCATTTTTACTTGCTCTTTTCCACTACTATATTTATACCCTTTTATTTCCTTAGGTTCTATATTATAACTTTTTCCTTCATAACCATCAATATGTGTAGATTGTGCAATTTCTTCACCTGTTAGTTTATTTATATATTTTATTACAAGACTAGCATTTTTTGCATATAAATATTTAATATTTATTTTTTCTTTTTTTAGTTTTCCTTCTTCTTCTCCATCTGTTTTAACTAATTTATAACCAGATATTTTTTTATTATATTCTTTTACATTATATTCATCATTTATATTTCCTATTACTGTTTCTTCTGTAGATATTTCTTGATAGTTATTCATATCTAAATACTGCATACGAATTCCTTTAGATGGTAAGTTAATTTTGTATGTTAATGTGTCTGAATAATTATTATTGTTATCTATGGATCTAATATGTAAATAATAATTCTTATCCCATTCAATATTGGAAATTAATATAGGCTCATGGTTATTTTTATTTACTTCATATCCAGCTTGAGTTGTTTCTTCATTATCTATTATAAAGTTATACCCTTTTATTCCAGACTCATTATATATTGTTTTAACATCAGTTACAATTTCTTCATTATTTTTATTTTCTTGTAAATAATAAGAATAGCTTGTTCCATTGTCTTTTGCTTTGTCAAAATCTAAAATTACATAATTATCTACAATAGATGATTTTATATTTGTAATATTATCTGGTTTTTCCTTATCTTGAGTATCTAGTTCAAATATATTTTTCTTTTTTAATAAATTCTGTGTTTCTTTAGTTACCTCAATTTCTTTAAAATCTTCTTCATTAGTTTTTTGATATAATTTAACATCACTATCTTTAATTAAACTGCTTTTTACTTCTAATTTAGTAATTTCATTATTATTTGTAATAGTTTTACTAACAGTTAAGCCTTTTTTGTTTGTGTTTAAATAAATAGTAAAACTTGTTCCTAGAATAAGTAAAAAACAAAACAATAATTTTATCTTTTGTTTAGTAAAAAAAATCATAGGCAGACCTCCTTTTAATAAAATAAAAATATAAAATATAATTGGGAATAACAATAATCTGACTGATTATTGTATGAGAATAAAACAATTTGAAATTCAAATTGTAATAATATTATAATTGGTATTTTATGGTATGTCAAGAAAAACTTATCGACATATTTCGACATATTATTTTTCTCTTATTATATAAAATAAAAATGTACCTTAATTGAAAGTATTTTTCATTAAGGTACATTTCAAATTAAAAATTATTTTGCAGCTTCTAAAATTTGTGGAGCTATTTGTTTTTTTCTTGATACTACTCCTTCAAGTAGCATTGAGTCAAATTCATCTAATTTTTTATCAAATGCTTTTTCAACCAATTCTTTATCGCTTCCAAGAGCAATAATTTTTGAATTTGTGTTGATTATATCTGTTATAACAAACATAAATAAATTAAGTTTTTTATCTGATATTTCTTTTTCCATAGCAAATTCAAGTTCTTCTTTTCTTGAAAATACATCTTCAATATCTGCTGTATTGACTTGTGAAATAACAATTTTCTTATCATTTGCACAAAATTCTTTTGCATCCAAATTTATAACTTCTTGGCTAGAATATGTACTTAAATCTGTTCCTGCCTTTAGCATTTCTAATCCATATTCATTAGCTTTTAATCCAGTAATATCTTCTAATTCTTTTACGGCTTTTATATCTGTTTCTGTACATGTAGGTGACTTTAATAATAGTGTATCTGAAACTATGGCGCTTAACATTAAAGTTCCTATTTCTTTATTGATTTCTATTCCTAAAGCTTTATATTGTTCAAATAATATTGTAGCTGTACAACCATATGGTTTTGCTAAATAATATAGAGGTTCTATTGTGCAAAAATCTGCTATTCTATGGTGATCTACCACTGCTAAAACTTTTGCATTTTCTCTGCCGGTGGCACTTTGTGCTAATTCATTATGATCTACTAATACTAATTTTTGTCCTTCTTCTACTTTCTCTACTAGTTCTGGTGCTTCTATTTTTAAAAAGTTTAATACAAATTCAGTTTCTTTGCTTATATTTCCTAATCTAACAGCTTTTGCATCTTTTCCATATTTTTTTACTAAATTAGCCATTATTAAGCTAGAACATATTGAATCTGTATCTGGATTTTTATGTCCCATTACTAATATATCGTTCATTTTCTTGTTCCTTCTTTCTCTTTTATTTTATGAAATTATTATACAAAATTATATAACAAATTGTCAATATATAAAAAAGAAAAGTCCTCCCTTAGGTGGACTTAATATTAACATCTTGTATTATCTTGATTCATATTCATTATATGATTATTTATTGAATACATTCTTTTTTCAGCTAATTTATCTTGAACACCACGTAATGCCTCTCCAAATCTTTGGAAATGTACTACTTCTCTTGCTCTTAAAAATCTTAGAGGTTCTATTACATCTGGGTTATCTTTGCAAAGGTTAATTAGTTTTTCATAAGTAGCTCTAGCTTTTTGTTCTGCTGCTAAATCTTCTTGTAAATTTGCTATTGGATCTCCTTTGCAAGCTAATGCATTTGCATTAAATGCGACTCCTGCTGCTGATTGTGGATATACATCTAATCCATGTGGTGTGTGTTTGTTATCTATCCTAAAGGAAATTTTTTAGGTAACTATTCATTTTGTATTTTCCATATATTGTATTTAGAAATATGGGAGTTATTGAAATTTTCAAAGGTTAATTTTACGACATTTTCTACTACCTTATAAGATGATTGATATTTTAATAAAAATAAGTGTTTTTTTGATGTTAAAAACGACAGTTTCTTGTGTGGTGGTTAGGTTGGTGATAGCCATATCGCCAACCTAGCCGGGTACACTTACGGATTAATTATTAAAAAAATTATTTGATTTATTATAGTTTGATTTAGAAAGGGTAATTTATGTGAAAGATTATGAAAAAAATATTGTATTATTTGTTTATAGATTTAAGATTGTATTAAGTACAAATATAAAATATTTATTAGGTAATAAAAAGTATTATCAAGTTGTTGTAAAAAGGTTAGTTGATAAAGGCTATTTAAGAAGATATAAAACTAAGTATCTAATGTTAGGACAAGTTGGTAAAAAATATATTAAAGAGTTGGGTTATATATATTCAAAACCATCTTACAAAAAAGAATATGTAAAAAGAATGACTACTATTAGCCTTTTAGCAAGTCTTTTTATTGGAAATGGTATAGAATTTACCCCTAGTTTTGAATTAAAAGATTTTACTCATTTTAGAACACAATCAAGACCATTTATCGGTAGCATAAAATTTAATGGAAATGATTACTTAGTATATTATATTTCAAAGAAAAGTAGTAAAAGATTTTGCAATTCCATTATTTATGATTTTCAAAAAGAACAAAAATATAAACAAGCTATTTTATTTATTGAAGATATGAATATGATAAATATAAAAGATTATGCCTTTGGTTCAAATCAATTTATTATTTTTTCATGTTCTTTTGAAAATTGGATATATTTATTTAGTGAACAATTTAAAATAGATTATAGAAAGATTTTAGATGAATTAGGATATCATAATTCTTTTATTAGTAAGTGGTATTTTTGTGATTATGAAACCCAAAATAAACAGTTTATTACTTTTTTGCCATTCATTGATTGTGAAAAGATTTATAAGTTAATGACTTTTTGTAGAGAAAATAGAAAATATATAGAAAATTTGCATATAGTTTGTTCAAAAAATCTAGCAAATATCTTGAGCAAGTACATACCAATTTTAAAAATATATATTGCTGATTTTGAAAAGTATATAAAAGATTTTAATGTTTATTATGCATAAAAAGGAGTGTCGTTTCTAACACTCCTTTTCCAACTGAAAGTATTTTACCGAAAATATTTTTCAAATATTTCTTCTATTTCTTCACTAATTTCACTCAAAGTTTCTTGTTCATAATCTTCCTCATACCTATCAATTAATCTATCATATGATATAACAGCATTCCTAAATCGATAAGTTAAGCTATGCTCAGCTTTATCATATTTTATCCACTCTATATATGGTAACCGACATAATAATAGAATAGCTTCAGGAAAGCTTATCACTTTAGATAACTTTGAAGATAATTCAGCTTTACTAATATTCATTTTTTTATTTTTGTAAAACAATGATAAACGTAATGAATCTTCAAAAAATACTTTCATTATGTTTGCCCCCTTAACAAATTATTGTTTATAAGTTTAACTTATTTCTTACTAGCATTGATATAACTTCTGTGTTCCATTGCTCTATTTGCATCAATTTGTGCACCAATTTCTCTTTCCAATTTTTCTAAAGATTCTGCAGTAGGTCTTTTCTCTGGTGGCACTTTTACTATACGCATTTTACCATTACTTTTTTCAGCAACTTTTTTTAATATTCTGCTAATACTCATAAGTCTACCTCCTAATTTAACAACTTTGTTTATTAGTTACATCTATATAAACTGGATATTACCAGATAAATTTATAATAATAGTTTACCATAAATCGTGCTTGATTTCAAGAAATTAAAATTTTTTTCGAATTTGGGGAGAATTTTGGCTTCATAAATAATGTATATATAATAGAAGACTTTTTAGTTATAGTGTCCATGCCCTTTCGAATAACTTTAAGAAAGGGTGATTTACGTGAAAAAGCAAATAAATTTAAAAGTAAAAGAAGTTTTTAAAAATGAAAATAAGGAAAAACAAGAAAAAGCTGTACAAACAATATTAAATAAATTAATAAAAAATTTGCTTGAACATTAACATATACTATTTGTTTTGATATAATAGATATACAAAAATGAATAGTTTACCGATTGGAGGGTAAACTTATGAAAGTGGCAATTTATTGTAGGCTTTCTCGTGAAGATGATGACAAGCTTCATGAAAACGATGAAAGCGAAAGTATCCAAAATCAAAAATCTATGCTAATTAATTATGCAATAGAAAGGAGTTGGGATATTTATAACATTTACTGTGATGAGGACTATTCTGGAATCGACAGTGAAAGACCTGAATTTAATAAGTTATTAGAAGATGCTAAAAGCCATAAATTTGACATTGTACTTTGTAAGACACAAAGCAGATTTACTCGTGATATGGAAATCGTAGAAAAATACTTACACAATAAATTTATTGAGTGGAATATTAGATTTGTAAGCCCTGTAGATCATGTTGATACTTTAGACAAAGGAAACAAAAAATCAAGACAAATTAATGGTTTAGTTAATGAATGGTATTTAGAGGATTTATCAGAAAATATTAGAAAAACATTTGATAGTAAAAGAAAACAAGGATTACATATTGGCTCTTTTGTATGTTATGGCTATAAAAGAAGTCCAGAAAATAAAAATAAACTTGTTGTTGATATAGAAGTAGCTGATGTTATTAAATTGATTTTTAACCTTTATGAACAAGGAAATAGTGTTACTAAAATTGCTCAAATATTAAATGATAAAGGAATTTTAACACCTACAAAATATAAACAATCACAAGGAATACATTTTAAAAATCAAGGCAAAAATATTGACTATTGGTGTGAATCTACCGTTAGCAAAATATTAAAAAACGAAGTTTATATTGGTAATTTGGTACAAGGTTATAATAGAAAGGTTAGCTACAAATCTAAAAAGATGAAGAATCAGCCTAAATCAGAATGGATTATTGTAGAAAATACTCACGAGCCTATTATTACAAAAGAACAATTTTACAAAGTTCAAGAGATTTTCAAAAGCAAAACTAGAAGATGTAAAAATGGCGAAGTACATCTATTTGCAAACAAGCTAGTATGCATAGATTGTGGTACAAAACTTTATAAATGCCAAAATGATAGAGGCTACATTTATTTTTCTTGTAAAGGCTCTAAAAAGTTATATGGGACTTGTACTACACATTCTATTGGTTATGAAAATTTAAAAGTATTAGTGACCGAAAAAATTAGAGAAAAAATATTAGCTTTTTATAACTTTGATAATATATCAGATGATTTATTTGTTTCAAATGATAACTTACATAAAACTAAGTTATTACAGAAGAAAGTAGATATGCTTTCTAAAGAAATGGAAGATATAAATAAAGCAATAAAAGAACTGTATTTAAACAAAGTAAGTGGCAAAGTTCCAGAAGATGTATTTGATGATTTAAACTCTTCTTTCCTATCTGATAAATCGGCAAAGCAAAAAGAATTAGAAAAAGTCCAAAACGATTTATCTAGTTTAAAAGAAAAAGAATTAAACAGTAAATTTATAAAAGAACAAAAAGAAAAAATAATTAATCACTTTAAAGATTTTAAAGAACTTAATTATGATATTGTAAATAGTTTCATAGATTATATTGAAATTGGAGAAAAAGACAAGCAAAAAAATACTCAAGATGTTGTTATTCATTGGAATTTCTAGTATATTGTATAAGTTTTACCAATTCTTCACATTAAAATCGTAGTAATTAATTTAATTTTATGATATACTATTTATAAATCTTAAGAAAGGAGTTGACAAATATGCCAGATGTAAAACAAAGAATGATAGATATTGTTAATTCAGTACCTGATGATTATTTCGATGGATTAAAACCAACAGAAATGGTTTTTAAACTTATGATGGAATATATTAAAAGGTATGGCGAAGATGAAACAACTATTATTCCTGGTACTGATAAGCATTTTAATTATGAAACTCTAAAAGAAATGCTTGAAGATAAAAATCCAAATTAAAAGGAGGTTATATTAATGGATTTTATGAAAAAAACTTTAAATCAAGTAAATGTACAAGAAAATACTCTATATGATATTATTTATGATTTATTTTTCTTTGCCAAACTTCAAGAAAGTGAAGATGATATTAAAAATGGTAAAGTTTGTACATTAGAAGAATTAAGACAACACATTAATGAATTGGAGGCGAAATATGCAAATAATAATATCGGATGATGCAAAGTCTGCAATTACAGATATATATGACTACTCATATAATATTTCTTCTAATTATGCAAGTAGAATAGTTAATCAAATATATGACACAATTTATGATTTACAAGATTCGCCTTATATTGGTAGATATGTCCCCGAACTTTCGGACAAGCAGTTTCGAGAACGTATCTGTGAAAAATATAGAATTATTTATTATATTTCTGAAAAAGATAATACAATTTTTATACGATACATATTTTGCGGAAGGCAAAATTCTAATTTATTTTTTAAAGTTCATGAAAAAGAACTATTTGATTTTTTTAATCAATTATTTATTTAAATTCTTTTTGGATAGATTCCAAACCCACCCCATGATCTGTATAATATGCTCCAAGTCCTGCTGCTTCTGCTTCTTCTGCAGTTATTCCTGTTGTTAATTGATGAACTATTGCTCCTACCATTTCAAGGTGTCCGTAGCTCTTCTGTTCCAACATCGTTTAATATAGCCTTTGCCTTTTGGTCTGGCATACCAAATCTTTGTGACAAATATCTTAATGAAGCTGCCAGTTCTCCATCTGGACCACCATATTGAGAAATAATAAACTTAGCTAATCTTGGATCTTTTTGTTTTATTTTTACAGGGTATTGTAATGTTTTATTGTAACTCCACATTAGTTGTTACCTCCTTCCCATGGCCAAGGATTTTCAAGCCAACGCCAACTATTACATGGATAATATATTGAAAGAGGGCCATACATTTTTTGATATCTATCTACTGCGTCCCTATAACATTTGCAGTATTCTTTATGAAGAGCTATAGCTCTTGTATCGCAAGGATTTGTGTCTAAATATAGTGCTAATTCTGTTATTGCAAAATTATAGCATCTAACTTCATTTAACATTTCTTCCCTTGAACAACTATTGTTGTTATTATTTTCTTTGCAAGTACAAGTACAATTGCAATTACAATTATCTCTCATGATTGCATCCCTCCTTTATTTCATTTGAACATCTTAGGAAATTGTCTTCTTCTAAACTTTGACATGGTTCATAAGGACTTACTAATTCAGGAAAAATTGTTCCCATTTTTAGTCCTACACATGGTTTAAAAGTTGTTGTCATACGTTGAATTGGAACATAACTTTGACCAAACATATAATTATCTGGGAATGGAGAATCATCATCAAATCCACATTCACACATATCTGTATTTCTCATCATATTATTCCAGTTATTCATATTGCAATTATCACTATTTTGCATCATGCCATTCCAATTATTCATATTATTATTCATTCTGCTGTTACACATAATTTTCCTCCTTGATATATATTATGTCAATTTATATTTTTTGTTACTTTTTGAACCCTTTTTATTTCTATCAACATATTATATAAAAAGATTATTTTTACTTTTTATGATTATAGGAGGCGTTTAATATGCAAAAAGTACATAATATTTGTGAATATTCTACTACCAAAAATGTATTAATTTTTATTATTTTATCCATTATAATTGTATTTTTGTTTTTTATTTTTTTAGATTTATTATTTAAAAATAATTTTTATGTTCCATATTATAATCAGGTTGATAAAAATTCAAATATATTTTTTGTAAAATCTTCTCATAATTATTTTAAAAATGTATAATATAAATATTATAAAGAAAAGCTTTTATTATAATGCTTTTCATAAATATTAAAACGTAAATAGAAAGGAAATAAAAATGAAAGTATTATTAGTAAATGGTAGTCCACACCAATATGGTTGTACATATACTGCTTTAAAGGAAATATCTGATACTTTATCAAAGTGTAACTTGGAAAGTGAAATTTTTTGGATTGGAACAGAACCTATTGCAGGTTGCATTGGCTGTTCTGCATGTTTAAAAACTGGCAAATGTTTTAGAAACGATATTGTTAATGATTTTATAGAGAAAGCTGCATCAGTTGATGGTTTTGTATTTGGCTCTCCAGTTCACTTTGCATCTAGCTCTGGTGCATTAACATCATTTATGGATAGAGCTTTTTATGGTAGAAGAAATTTATTTGAATACAAACCTGCTTGTGCAATTGTTAGTTGTCGTAGAGGTGGTGCAACTGCTGCTTTTGATCAAATTAACAAATATTTTTCTATGAATAGTATGTTTATTGTTACTTCTCAGTATTGGAACCAGGTTCATGGAACTACCCCTGATGAAGTAAAAAAAGATTTAGAAGGAATGCAAACTATGCGAACACTTGCAAACAATATGGCTTGGCTTTTAAACAGTATTGATATTGCTAAAAAAACAGGTTTAGATTATCCTAAAAAAGAACAACCTTTAAAGACTAATTTTATATAATCTAATTTGATTTTTTCTTCAAAATATGGTATAATATATTTATGTGGTTAAAGGAGAAAAGTATGAATTTTGAAGAAAAATTTAATTTAGATGTTGAAAATTTAAAAAACGATTTAGCTATTGAGAATATGTTTGTAACAGATGAAGATGTTAATATGTTAAAAAAATATTCTAGTAATGAAATAAATATGGATCAAGCTATAAAAGGAATTATAAAAGGAGAATTATAATGTTTGAATTATATGAGGCAGTTAATTCAATATATTGCTATCCTAATAGTGATATTCTTGTAAATAAATTGGATATTCATGATAATAATAAACTTTCTGTTATAGAGCGAAAGTTAGTTTTACTTAAACTTTATGAATTAAGACAAAATAAACAAATAGGTAATTTTGATATTTATCATTTTATATCTATTCATAAGTTTTTATTTGAAGATATATATCCTTTTGCTGGAAAAATAAGAACAGAAGATATCGCAAAAGATAGTTTTAGATTTGCTAAATGGGAATATATCGAAGATCAATTAAAAGAACTTTTGAATAAGTTAAATAGAGAAAATTTTAAAAATTTATCCAAAGAAGATTTTGCTAAAAAACTTGCATATTATATGGCAGAACTAAATGTTTTGCATCCATTTAGAGAAGGTAACGGCAGAACTACTAGAGAGTTTATTAGACAACTAGCTTATGTGAATCGGATATTATTTAGAAATAAAAAAAGTGTCTCCTACAGAAATGCTTAATGCTTGTATTGAATCTGTATTTGATACCCAAAAACTAGAAAATATAATTTTAAACTGTTTAGACAATATTTCTGATTAAAATATTACTAATAAAAACAACCTAATTTCTAGGTTGTTTTTCTATTTGATTTCTTTTTCCCTTCTTCTAATGCATCTTTTTTTGTAATGTCTTCCCATTTTTTCTTTTATAAATTTATGAAATTCTTTTTCAGTTCCTTTTTTAAAAGAATCTTTTCGCATAATATGTACGCTTGTTTTTGATGTAAATATATAATAATAGTCTTTAGCTTCATATATGGCTTCTAAATATTGATATACTCTATTAGTTTCTCCATATTTATTAATAACAGTTACTCTTTCATCATCAAAATAGTAATCATTAACTATATTTGAAATATCCTCATCATAAACTTTTTGTGCTCTTTTTTTGTCATATTTTTGAGGTTTAAAAGCAGTTATAATAAAACATACTCCTAAAGCTACTAATAGTAAGCTTACTATCACATTAGCTATTAGTCCTCCAAAGAAAATGTCTAATTTAAATAAAAAGTTAAATCCAATAATAATTAATAATATTCCACAAATTAAAAATGAATAAAAGTCAGCTCTTTTAACTCTATATTTATAAAATTTATAAAACTTGTTAACAATTTTTTCACTATTTTCTGTTTGATTAACAAATATTGACTCTTTTTCTCTTAGCTTTTTTATATCTTCTTTTTTAGTTTCAAATTTTTCCATATTTTTACTCCCCTTTTTTTATTTTACATATATATTTTGACATATTTTGACAATAATTTCAACAGTTTTTTCGTCTTTTTTTGTATAAATTTAACATTTTATTAATAAAGTAGAATTTTGCACAAAAAATAGAGTAAATTTATAATTTACTCTATTTTACTCATATATAAATATGAATTATATATTCATTATTCCACCAATAACTTGGCTATCTTTTTCTAATGGTAATATTTTATTTCCTCCAGCAATAACAACTTTATCACCTTTTTCTAATATTCCATCTTTTTCAAGTTGTAATATACCTTTTTCTATTGTACTATCTATATCTTTTTGAGCTTCTACATATAAAGGGTAAGTATTAGCAACTACAGATAATTTATTAAATGTTTTTTCATCATCTGTAATAGCAATTACTGGGCAAGCTGGTTTTAAACCTGCTAATATATTTGCTGTATCTCCTGTATTAGTGTATGCTATAATTGCATCTGCCTCAACATCTTTTGCTGTTACGCATGCTGAATATGCAATATTAGCTTTTAAATTGTCTTTATTTGCTGTGCAACCTTTATTAGTAAATCTTTTCCAGTAGTTGATATTTCCTTCTATTGCTCTAGATATTCTGTCCATTACTTCAATACATTGAACAGGATATTTACCCATAGCACATTCTCCTGAAAGCATTATAGCACCTGTTAAGTCATATACTGCATTTGCAACGTCACTTACTTCAGCTCTTGTTGGTCTTGGATTAGAAGTCATTGATTCTAACATTTGTGTTGCTGTAATTACAAGTTTTCCAACTTCATTACATCTTTTAATAATATGTTTTTGTACAATTGGAACTTGTTCCATTGGTATTTCAACACCCATGTCTCCACGAGCTACCATTATACCATCAGATAATTCAAGAATTTCTTCAAAATTGTCAATTCCTTCTTGGCTTTCAATTTTAGAAATAATTCCTACTTTTTGTCCACCATTATCATCTAATAGTTTTCTTATTTGCATAACATCGTCAGCTCTTCTTATGAATGATGCTGCAATGTAGTCAAATCCGGCTTTTACACCATTTGTTATATCATCTATATCTTTTTGTGCTAATGCTGGTAATTCAAGTTTAACACCTGGTATATTCATTGTTTTTCTTGAACCTAGTCTTGCTGTATTTAAAGCTTTACATACTATGTCTTGTCCTTCTATAGCTGTTACTTCAAATTCTAAAGCTCCATCATCAACTAATATTTTTGATCCTACTTTTACATCTTTATATAAATCTTTGTAGCTTATTGTTGTTTTTGTATTATTACCAATTATATCATCATGAACAAAAGTAAATGTTTGTCCTTCTTCTATAGTAACTTTTTCGTCACCTGTTTCTAATTTACCTGTTCTTATTTCTGGTCCTTTAGTATCTAATACTAATGCAACTGGTCTATTTAAAGCTTTTCTAACTTTTTTAATTGTTTCAATTTTAACTGCATTTTCTTCATATCCACCATGTGAAAAGTTAATTCTTGTAACATTTAATCCAGCTTTCATTAATTTTGTTAACATTTCTTCGCTTTCGCTTGCAGGACCTATAGTACCTACGATTTTAGTTTTTCTAATAACTTCTTTCATTTTTATTCCTCCCTTTTTGCATTTATAATTATACCATTATATTATGTGAATTTCAACCTTTTGACGCATTTTTTCTATTCAAAATTTCAATTATTTTAATGTTTTTTAAGTAAATATGCATCTCATATTTTTCCATAAAAAATCAACTTCCTATTAAAAGGAAATTGATTAAAAACTTTCGAAAATTTTTATTTTCATTATATTTTTTTCCAAAGTGTATCTAAACCATCTTTTTCTATTACTTTTTCTTCTTTTTTGTTTGTCTTTTTAGACTTTTTAGAAGCTGACGCTTTATTTGTTTCTACTTGTATCTTATCTAACCATAAGAACATTAAGAATGAAACAAATATAAAGATTTCGTCAACAGCAATAGAAATTGCAAAAGCTGCTATGTTTGCTGTATCTGATATTGCAGATAGTTCAATTGTATGACATACTAATATAGCTAAAAATACAAGTAAAACAATACATGGTATAGTGTTTTTCTTATATTGATTTGCTAAGAATGCACACAATAGTACTAGTACAAGTGCTACAACAACATATATTGGGTTTGTAAAATCAATAATTGGCATAGCTATTCCTCCTTTGTTTCAGTTTACTAAATAATATACCATTTAAATAAATTTTTCAATAGTTTTTATATTAAGAATATATTACATTTTTATTACATTTCTATTATTTTTGCTAATTCATTTGCTTTTTTTGTTATATATTCCTGATTTTCGCCTTCTATCATAACTCTAACTAATGGTTCTGTTCCTGAAGGTCTAACTAATATTCTGCCATTTCCTGCAAATTCTTTTTCTAATTCTTGAATTTTACTTTGCACTTTAGGGTCTTTGTCATAATTTTGCTTTCTTTCTGAACTAACTTTAGCATTTATTAAAATTTGTGGATATATTTTTATAATTTTTGCTAATTCTGATACTTTCTTTTTCTCTTTAAGTATTACTTTTAAAAGCATTAGTGATGTTAGTATTCCATCTCCTGTTGGGTTATAATCTAGCATTATGATATGTCCTGATTGTTCTCCTCCTAGGTTATATCCATTTTGAAGCATATTTTCTAATACATATCTATCCCCTACTTTTGTTTGTTCTAAATGTAAGCCATTATCTTTGCAATATTTACTCATTCCTAAATTACTCATAACAGTTGCTACTAGTGTATCTTTAGCAAGTTTATTTTCTTTTTTTAGATTATTAGATATTATAGCCATTATAATATCACCATCTATTTCATTTCCATTTTCATCAACTGCTAAGCATCTATCTCCGTCACCATCATAAGCTATTCCTAAATTGCAATGATTTGCTGTAACAAATTTTTTAAGCATATCTAAATGAGTTGATCCACAGTTTTCATTTATATTTGTTCCATTTGGAGTATTATTTAAAATGTAATGTTTAATTCCTAATGCTGTATATACTTTGTCTGCAATAACAGAAGTAGCTCCATTTGCTGTATCTATTGCTACAGTAAAATTTTCTTTATCTAAATCTTCAAATTCATCTTCGAAATTTTTTCTGAAGAAGTATAAGTATTCATCAAGCAAATCTTCTCTATTTTCTGCAACTCCTATTTTGCTACTTTCAGCAGTTAGTTCTTCTATTTTTCCTGAATCTAAAATTTCTTCTATTTCTTCTTCTATACTATCAGGTATTTTCATTCCTTTATTACTAAAATATTTTATACCATTAAATTCAAAAGTATTATGTGATGCTGAAATAACTACTCCTGCATCTGCCTTTAATTTTTTTGTCAAATAAGCTACTCCTGGAGTTGGAATAACTCCTAGTAATTTTACATTTGCTCCATAACTTAAAAATCCTGCTGTCATTGCACTTTCTATTAATGTTCCTGATAATCTTGTATCTCTACCTATTAAAATAGTAGGTGTATGATTAGCATGTTTTGCTAAAACATATGCTCCTGCTTTAGCTACTTTATATACTAATTCAGGTGTAAGTTCAGTATTTGCAATTCTTCTAATTCCATCTGTTCCAAAATATTTCATTATAATATCCTCCTAATTTTAAAATACTTTTATATAGTATGGCTGAATATCTGTTAAAACATCTTTAATCCACAATATACTGCCATCTTTTAACGTAAATTTAACATTCGGGAATGTTTTTAACATTTTCTCATCTGAGAAATATTTATCAACGAAGTTTCTTAGTCCTTCATTATTTTGATACATATTCAAATATTTTTCATAATATTCCTCTTCCCCTTGAACCTCTAAATTATAGTTATAAATTACTCTTGTTGAAAACATTTTTAGTGCAAAACCTGTAATAAAAAAATCTATGGAGATAAAAATAATTAATATAGTTGTAAGTATATGTAATATTTTTATAGGAATCTTATTTATTATTTTGTCTACTGTTGGATTTATTATTTGATTTAGTCCTATTGTAAGAAATCCCCAAAATATTGAATATAGTATACATATTCTTCCATTTATGTTAAGTGGTAAATTAGAGTAATCCCACCATTTAATATGAAATATGCATTCCCCAATCCAACTTATGATGTATTCAACTACAGAACCTATTATAAATCCTGCTATAAAAAGTGTCCAATTATTTTTTTTAGCCTTTTCAGGTATACATAGTAAACATACTGCACCTAATCCATATATGCAACAAAATGGCCCATATAGCATACTTTGTCTACTTTCTATAACGCCTTTAGTGAATAATCCATATAAAGTTTCTATTATGTATCCTAAAAAGCTGTATACTATAAAATATTGAAAAATACTCCATTTATCATATCCAAATATATTAAATCCCTTTTTATTGCCCTTTTTAGTTAATGCATTATTCATATTTTGTTCCCTCTCTAACTTCTTTTTAATTTTCCTTTTATTGCTCCTAATATGCTACTTATAAATTTCCAATTATTTGCCAAACTATATAATATTGCAATTATTAAAGAAATAACATTTATACTCCAAATGGCAATTACATTTTCACTAATTCCTGGTATATACTTAGCATAATATGCTAGAAGAATTATAGATAAAAATAGCATTGGTCCTTTCCATTTTAATTCTCTTAATTTTATATATTTTTTTAATTTTTTCTTTCTATAAAAATATGCTATCAAATTTGCTATTAATGTTGAAAAACAAGCTGCATATATTTCAAAATGTTTTACAAGTGCTAAATCTATAATTAAATTAATAATTGCTGCAACAATGGTTGTAGTTCCCATTATTTTTGTATCTTTATATGCTGAAAATATTCCTCCATAAAAGCTTGATAAGTTTGAATAATATGTTGCTATCATAATAATTGGAATGTATATATATGCCTCATTGTAAGTTTTATTAATAAATATCGGAAAAGCAAATGGCATAACAGCAATTAAGCAAATTGTAACTGCATATAAAAATCTTTTTGCATCGTGGTATATACTATTATAATATTCGTTTTTGTTTTGTTGTTTTACTATTTTTGCTGCTGATTCTTTCCAAGCAGTATAAAAATATCCATATAATACATTAATAATGTTAGGAAATTTACTTGCCATAGCATAAATACCATTTGCTGCTGAACTAACCATTTGTGTTAGTATCAATCTATCTGACATATTTATAATACTCCATGATATGCTATTTGGAACTAGTGGCACTGAGTATTTTATCATATCTACCATAAGTGTCTTATCAAGTTTTCCAAAATATGCTGGTAATTTTAATATTGCAAATATTACTATTGCTGTAAATGTATTAGCTATTGTATTAGCCCATAAAAGTCCTTCTGCTCCTGCTTTAATTCCTAAAATAAATACTATATTTAATATTATTGTTGATATTCCTAAGATAAAATTTGATATAGAATATAATTTAATTTTTCCTAGACCTCTTGCAAGGGCATTACTTAACCCAATTAGTATATTAGATATTACAAATGTTATAATAGCTGTAATATACGCTGCACTATAATCAGTCCAAATTCCCATAATAAAGGCTGAAAGTATAGTAAATAGTACAGTTCCACCTAAAGTGTAAATAATTGTTTGACTAATTATCTTTTTTCTTTGACTTTTACTTTCTGCATCTATTAAGTACCTAAACATTGATTCTTCCATAAGAAGTGTAATTATTGGGCAAAGAAATAGTGATAATGTACAAACAAAGTCATATTCTCCATACTCAGATGGTGTTAATTTGGCTGTGTAAAGTGGTAGCAATAAATATGAAATTATTTGTGTACTTAATTTTCCTATTGCTATTATAATTGTATTTTTCATTAATTGTTTTTTCTGGTTCATTTTACTCCTTAGTTAATTTTGCAATTTCATTATCTAATGATTTTACAAAATTTTGATTATTACTAATAAATTTTTTTGGTATAAAATTTTCTGCTTCTTTTATTTTTTCATTTAAATTGCTAAAGTCTTCTAAAGGTATAATATATCCATCTTTTGAAAATGTTTCTAATATTTGTAATTGATGATTGTTTACGTGTTCTTTATATTCTTTAAGTCTTGCAGCAACTATCATTTTTTTGCCTTGTTTTAATCCATAAATAATAGTCCCAACACCTGCATGTGTAATTATTATTCTTGCTTCTTCTACATACTTTTCAAACTCTTTTTGTGAAATAAATTTATGTATTTCCATTTTGCTTGATGTATATTCTGTACTTCCTACTTGAGCAATAATTTTTTCATCTATATTTGCATTTTCAACTGCATCTAATAATCTTTTAAATTTCTTATCCTGGGTTCCAAGTGTTACAAAAATCAATAAATCCACCCCCAACATACTGCTTTAGGATATAGCTTTTTCATTTCTTCCCATTGAACTACAAAAGTATTAGCTATTGGGTAAACGAGTCTTCCTGCAAGTGTTTTAGAATTTCTATTAGCAAAAGTTTCTATCCATATAACTTTACTTCCAAACAATCTTGCAATATAGCACATAAAAACGGCAGTATGAGTTCCAGTTGTAACTACTACTTTTGGATGCAATTTAAAATACAAATATAAGCTTTTGAACAAATTAAACAATAATATAAAAAAATATCTTATTGGCGTTTTTCTTGTTCCATATGCTAAATAGTGTACTTTTCCCGGATAAACTTCATTCAAATCTTTGTCTGCCTCTGTTTTTTCAGTAACTATAGAATAATCATAATTTTCAAAGTCTAGCATGCGAAGTTCACTTAAATGTCCTCCGCATACTAGATATGAACATTACCTTTTGTTTTTTCATATATTCTCCCTTACATTTTGTCTGGAACTTCTATTCCTAATAAATTTAGACCATTAGTTAATACTACCTTTGTCATATAAGTAATATATAAACGAATATCTTGCATTTCTTTGTCATCAGATAATATTTTATTTTGATTATAGAAATTTGAATAAGATTTTGCTACATCTATTAGATATCTTGAAATAATAGATGGTTCATTTTTTTCTATTGTATTAATTATAATATTTCCAAAATTCATTAAATATTTTAATAATTTAATACTTGATTCATCTGTAGCTTTATTTACATTTAAAGTATTTGCCTCTGGTATATAGCCAGCTTTTTCTAAAACGCTTTTTGTTCTTACTGCCATATATTGTATATATGGTCCTGTTTCTCCATTAAAGTTTAGCGCTTCTTTTAAATCAAATACTTGATTTTTAATTCTTGATTCTGCTAAATCTTCAAATATTACGGCTCCAATTCCTACTTGTTTAGCAACTAAATCTTTGTTTTCTATTTCTCTTTGCTCTATAATTTCTCTTGCTTTTGTAATTGCTTCATTTAATAAATCTTCTACTTTTACAAAATTTCCTTTTCTTGATGACATTTTTCCTTCTGGAAGTCTTATCATTCCATAATATACATGTTCTAATCCATCAGTATATTTTTTATCTACTAAATATTTGGCAACTGCAAAAACTTGTGCAAAATGAAGTCTTTGTTCTTCTCCTACAACATATAAGCATTTGTCAAAATCGTATGTTCTTGATCTATAAATAATCGCGGCTAAATCTCTTGTAGCATAAATTGAAGAACCATTTGCTTTTTGAATAATGCAAGGAGTTTCTATTCCTTGATCTTCTAAGTTTACAACTTTTGCACCTTTAGATTCAATAAGTTTTCCTTTTTCGTCTAATATATCTATAACTTCTTGCATTTTATCTGAATAGAATGCTTCTCCATTCATAGAATCAAAACTAATTCCAAGTAATTCATAAATTTTATTAAATTCTTGTAAGCTTAATTCTTTAAATCTATTCCATAATTCTGTGCAATATTGGTCTCCATCTTCTAATTTTTTAAATGTTTCTCTGCACTCTTCTAGTACATTTTCATCTTCACTGCATAAATTATTTATTCTTACATACATATCTGCAAGCTTATCTATTGCATTTTCAGAAAAGTCATATTCTGTTCCCCATCTTTTATATGCTTCTATAAGTTTAGCAAATTGTGTTCCATAATCTCCTAAATGATTTAATCCTAAAGTTTTGAAACCTTGAGATTTGTATATATTATATAAAGCATGTCCTATAATTGTGGTCTTCAAATGTCCTATATGAAATGGTTTAGCAATATTAGGAGAAGAGTATTCTACTAGTACTGTTTTTCCTTCTCCTATATTTGATTTACCATATTCTTCTTTTTGACTTTCAAATTTATCTATAGCAGTTTTTACTATGTTTTCTTTAGAAACATAAAAGTTAAGATAGCCATTTACTACATCTATTTTTGAGATTACGTTTTCATCTATTTTTATATTTTCTTTTATATTATTTGCTATATTTACTGGAGAATTTTTTAGCTCTTTTGCAAGTCTAAAACATGGAAAAGAATAATCTCCATTTGATTCTTCTTTTGGAATTTCAATAAATTGTTTTATTTCTTCTTTACTTATATTTGTTACATTTGATATAGCTTCTGCTATTAGTCCTTTAAAATCCATAAATCATCTTCCTATCTTTTTTATTTATTAGTCTCCAAGGCTTATGCCTATTTCTCTTGCTGTTTTTAATAATTCAGAATCTTTAGTTACTAATCTTACATTGCTCTCTTTGGTTCCACCTTCAACTGCACCAAGCTCTTTATTTTCGCCAACAACATCTTCTAATGGTACACTATCTAGTTTTCCGTTTTTAATAACAGTTAATACTCCAAATTTTCCTTCTAGTGCTAGTTCCATAGCTTTTGCACCATATTTTGTTGAAAGAACTCTATCATATGCAGAAGGAGTTCCTCCTCTTTGCATATAGCCAAGTGTTGTGCATCTTGCTTCTAGCCCTGTAAGTCTTTGTAATTCTTTAGCAACTCTTTCCCCTGCTCCTGCAAATTTAACACTTATTCCTGTTTTACTGTCTACATCTGATACATATGTAGATGCTTCACCATCTTTTGGCATAGCTCCTTCTGAAACAACTACTACACTGAATTGTTTTCCTATAGCAATTCTTTGTTTAATTGCATCTGCTGCTTTATTAATGTCATAAGGAATTTCCGGTATTAGCACAACATCTGCTCCACCTGCTATTGCTGATTCTAGTGCTATCCATCCAGCATATCTTCCCATAACCTCTAAACACATTATTCTATGATGAGTTTCAGCTGTTGTGTGAAGTCTATCTAAAGCTTCTGTTGCAACTGATACTGCTGTATTATATCCAAATGTAATTTCAGTACAAGCAACATCATTGTCTATAGTTTTTGGAACTCCTATAACGTTCATTCCTTTAACAAATAAATCTCTTGCAGATTTTTGAGTACTATCACCTCCTAAGGTAAATAAGCAATCAAAACCAGCATTTTTAAAGTTTTCTATACATAAATCTGATAAATCTTTGTATTCTACAGTTCCATCTGGATTTTCAATTTTGTAATTAAATACTATTGTATTAGTAGATGAACCAATTATTGAACCACCTTTTGTTAATATTCCAGAAGCTACTGGGCTATTATCTAGCCTAATATATTTGTTTTCAACTAGTCCTCTATAACCATCTATATATCCATAGCATTCTATTCCATTTGCCTCTGCTGATTTTTTAATTGCTCTAATTACTGGGTTTAATCCTGCTACGTCTCCTCCATTTGCAAGAATTGCTACTTTTTTAATCATAATATTCCTCCTATGTAATTTATTTTTATCTATTTAGTATTTTCTATTCTATTTTTCATGCTTTGCTTTTTTAGACTTTTTAGGTCTTTTTGTTCCTTCAATATCTTCTTCATCATCTTTTTTTCTACATTTATGAACAATAATAGAAATAATAATTGTAAGAATAATAATAGCTACAAGAGATGCTATACCAATAGTTGCATATTTCATAATGTTTCTTATTCTAGTAATTACATTATCTGCTTCTTTTTCTTTTTCGCCTAGCATATCTACTTCTAGGTTTACTTGATAAACTGTAGTTTCATCATCATTACTTAGTATTATATTTATTAAATTATTTCCATCTTGAATGTTATTAGCACCAATTATTTCTACCTTAGCATTTTCATCATTTGCTTTTGCAGTTACATTTAAAGATGTTAGCTCTGTATCTTCTATTGAAGAAGTATAAAAATAAGTATTCTCATTAAATTGAGGATTTAAATCAATTCCATCAATTTGCAATGAACTTAATTTTAAATTAACTTCTGGCTCTTTTATTGCTAAAATAGTATATGATCTAACAGTTCCGTTAATAGCTGTTACAGAAACAGTGATTTTATTTTCTTTTTTAGTTAAATTTTTATTACCAGAAATTCTAACTATTGCTCCTTCTACTTCTGGCTTAGCTTCTATTTCTAAAGTTGTAACATCATTTGGAATTATTACAGTATATTCAAATGTACTTTTATTAAAAGTTGGTAATAGTTCATAACCTTCTATAGATAAGCTTTCTAAATACTTATTTGCTTTTCGTTCTTTTTCTTGTTCTTTTGCCAGGTCTTCTTGAGTTTGATTTGCTGCCACAGTTGCACTACTAGCAAAACTTTTTGTTCCATAAAAAATTTGTCCAATACTTAAGATTGTTAAAATTAAAACTACATAAATTATTGCATTTTTCTTCTTCATAATTATCCTTCTCCATTTGTTTATTTTATACTTTCTTAGTATATCATTTTTGATTTTTCTAGTCAATTATTTATGAATTGTTTTATTGTATATATTAAAAATTTTTTTACAGCAAAAAAATATTTCCCAAATAATTTGGGAAATACCTTTATTAGAATTCAAATAAATTTAATCCTATATTTTCATCAATTTTTCTTTCTATTTTTCCTTCTATTACATGAATGAACATTTCACAAGTAGCACTTACAATAGCATAGTTTAAATGACCACCAATTACTTCATTTTTTTCATTTGCCGCACTCATATGAATATGATTATATAAAGAACCTTCTTTTGTAGTAATACTTCCAGTAAAAGATACTATTTCAAAATCTCCTTTATATTTTTTTGATTCATATTTTTTTATATCTGTATGAAATAATCCTATTTCAAATTCTCCAGTTGCTCCTAATGCATTTACGTTTGCTAATTGTACATTTTCTTTTTTGCAAACATCTAGCATTTCTTTAATAATTTCTTCACCCTTATCTATTCTTACAACAATATCATTTCCATAACGTTTATAATTCATAAAAACACCTCTTATTAATATTAATTTTCAAATTTATTTTTAGTAGTAATAGCCAATCCATCTCCTACTTCTAATATTTTAGTATTAAGATTTGGATTTTCTGTTGTTAACTTTATGTACTCACGTAAATGTGTAACTGCTGTTCTTTGCTTATGCTTGTTATAGTCGCTCATAACATAGCCTTTATATAAAATATTATCTGCAAAAATAATTCCATCATCTTTTAATAATCTTAATGCTTCTTGTAGAAAAAATGGATATTTTCCTTTTGCAGCATCAATAAATACCATATCATATTTTTCATTAAGAGTTGGAAGTATTTCAACTGCATCTCCTTCAAAGATGTTTATTTTTTTATTAGCATCTAAAATTTTAATATTTTCTTTTGCTTCCTTTACTCTTTCTTCATCTCTTTCAATAGTATCAATAACTCCACCTTCTGCTAAAAACTCTGCAAAGCAAAGCGCTGAGTATCCAACAGCTGTTCCTATTTCTAATATTTTAGTTGCGTTTTTATCTTTCATTACATCTTTAATTACTTCTAAAGTATCATCCATAATAATTGGTATATGCCTTTCTAAAGCATAAGATTTAATTTCAGCTAAATTCATATATGTATCTCCTTTTTTGATTAGGGACGTTCCTTAATCAAAAA
>CALXKR010000007.1 GCA_944388895.1 uncultured Clostridia bacterium
GTATAGAATTAAATGGATATCAGGGATATAATAATGGAGTATATTTAGTTAACCAAGTATGCAAAGATTTATATAGCAGTAATCAAGGACAAGCCAAAAACTTAGCTATTGAAGATATAGAATCTCATTTATCTTATGATTACCGTAATTTTACATTAAATAATCACAAATATGGTGACATATTTAAGATAGATGATAGCTTAAACCAATATTATCCTCAAATTTATTTTTATGAATTAGGTTCTACTTTACCTGAAGCAAGTTTAGGATTAAGTGTTCAAAACTCAATAGTTAATCAAACAGATTTATTAAATGCAAACTATAATTTTACAATTTCTGCCTGGAATAAAGAATTAGAGCCAAATGATTTTTCTGATTATAGTAATGAAACTAGTAAATATTTTGATATATTTTTTAACAATAATAATTCTACTTTAGGTTTCTTAATTTCTTCACGTTTTGTAGACGAATTAGATGAATTAATATATAAACGAGCAGAATTTGGATTATATTGGGTTAAAAATAAATCTACTATTTCAAATTACTGCCTTTATAACTCTAAAAATCAATCTCAAACTTTAACTTTAAACTTTAGGCCAGTTGTAACTTTAAACAATGATGTTAAAATAGAAAAATGTCATGGAAAAAATAGTAAAGAAAATATGCATAAAATAATAAATTAATTTTGCAAAATAAAAAAATCGATTTTTAAATTTATCGATTTTTTTATTTTTTATAATTCTACGTAATTATATTGAATATTCATTTCATCTAACATTTCTTTTTCTCTATTTGTGCATGTAAATATAATTACCTGATTTTCTACTTTGCTTAAAAATTCTAATGCCGCTTGTAATCTTTTATCATCATAATATGCAAAAGACTCATCTAACATTATTGGTAATTTTTCTTTAGATAACTCATTCATTACAGATAAACGTAAAGATAAATATATTTGCTCTATTGTTCCAATACTTAAATTATGTGCTGGAACATATCTACCATCATCTAGCTCAACCATAATTCCATCGCTAATAGAAATATTTTTATATTTTCCATTTGATATTTTTTCAATATTTTCAGATAAGTTTTTATTAAATTTAGGTGAAACGTTTTTCTTCATTTCTGCATAAGATTCTTCTAATATTTCTTTTGTCAAATTATATTCTTCTGCTCTTTTTTCTAAATTATTTAAATTTTCTTTTTCTATTGATAATAATTCTTCAATATTTAATAATTTTTCTAATTCAGGATTTATATTTTCTCTATTTATTTCTAATTTATGTAATAGTAAATTATATTCATTTATTTTTTCTTTATTATTATTTAATAATAATTCAATATTAGAATTAAATAATTCATTTATATAATCTTCTGTATATTTATAATTATTTTTAATTATTAAATTATTTTTTTCATAATTAATATTTTTTAAATTATTATTATTTATTTCAATTATTTCTTTTTCTATATCATTATTTGTTTTTTCTAGCAAATTAATTTGTGCATCTAATATTTCCATTTGTTTTTCTATTTCATTATTTTCTTGTTGTATTTTATTTAACTTTATTTTTTCTATTTTTTTTGTTTTATTTGTTTTTAAAAATAAATAAACAATATAAATTGGGATAAATAATATTATTATTAAATTTATAATTATATTTTTAATAAATACAAAATTAATTATATTTATTATAATTAATAAAACAAAAATTAAAATATTAATTTTTTTATTATTTTTTATTTTATCATTTTTTATATTTTCTTTAGAATAATTTTTTATTTTATTTAATAAATTATCTTTTTCATTATCTAAATTTTTTATTTTGTTTTTATTTTCTTCTAATAAATCATTTTTTATTTTTATTTTTTCTTTTTCTATTTTATTTTTTTCTAATATTTCTTTTATTTTTTCTAGTAATTTTTTTCTATCACTTTCTATGTCAATTTTTTCCTTTACCTCACCTATTTGCTCTTCAATACTAAATCTATTTTGTTTTACTTCATTTATTGTCTTTAGGTCAAATATGTACTTTTCTATGTTTTCCCTTGCAATATTAATAGGTCTTTCCTTACTATTAGTAGTTCCTACCTCATTAAGTAGCATACTATTTAAAGTACTTAAAGCCTTCTTATATGACACGTCTTCCATGCCACTCTCCGAAAGGTTTGCTACTTTTTGAAGTAAAATTCCTTGTTCAGCATCATTTATCTTTACTTCACTTTGCATAGTTAATGCTGTTGACATAAACACATTTTCATCTATTCCTGTATGTTCTTCAAAAAATTGACTTCCTGCCTTTTTGTCAATTTTAAATTTTTCTGAAATTTCCTCTTTTTGCTCATTATATATTTCTGGTTTCTTTTTTGTAAAATCTCTATAAATTTCAAAAATATTATTATTATCTAATTTATATTTTATTTTTCCTGAAAAATTTTCTCCATCCCATGGATAATATTTTTCGTAATCTGAAATTTCTCTTCCATTTTTATTTTTAGAAATTCCATAAAAAATATTTTTTATAAAATTTAATAATGTAGATTTTCCACTTTCATTTTTTCCATAAATAATATTTATTTTTTCAAAATTAATTTCTTTATTTTTTAATTTTCCATAAGAATTAATTTTAATATTTTTTATTTCCAAATTTTTTTCCTCCATTTATTTTATTTTTTTAATTTTATTTATTTTTTTCTATACAATTTATTTCTTTTATATATTATTTTTTTAATTAAATAAATGTTTTATATAAATTCTTGTATCTATATTTTTTATTCGTTCTTTCTCATTTGTTTTTGTATTTTTTGTCTTTAAGTCATTTTGTTGTATTTATTTTACTTTTAATTATCTTTTATTTAATCATTTGCTATACGCTTTTTGATATTATGTTTACCATGTTTTTGATCAACTTTTTTTCAAGTTACTAATAATTTTTATGCCTCAAATACTTATTTCCCAAGAAATATTTATACTTTTCATTTATACTTCTTTTTCTGCATAAAAATTTATTTTATCCTTTTCTTCCTTATTCTTATTAAAAGTTTAAATATCATTTTAACTTTTTCAACATTTTTTGTGTTTTTTTGACAATTTTTATGATTTGTTGTTTTCTATGTTTTTTGCAATTATGTAACCTGAATAACTGAATTTTACTAAATAGAAAATACAACTTAAAAACCTGTTTTTTAATACTTTTAATTTTATTTTTTTTAATATTTTTAATTTATTTATTTTTTTCTAGAACTTGCAAACCTAATTCTAGTATTTTTTCATAAGTATTTTCATCAATTTCATTTTTATTTTTTTTCTCATTTAATTTTTTTATAAATATTCCTTTTAATGTATAATTATTTTCTGAAATATTTATTTTTATTTTTGTATTATTTTTTATTTTTATAATATTATTTTTAATTAATTTAATATTAATATTTATTGGAAAATTTCTATATCCAATTAAATTTATTTTATATAAATTATTTTCTGTATTAATATTATTTATTTTTTCAATTAATTCTTCCTCTGAAAAAATATCTGTTACATTAATTTCTTGTTCAATAAATTTTCTTTCATCAATTGGAATAAATTGTTTATATAACTTGTTATCTATAATTTCTCCAACAATCATTCCATGCTCACCTAATTCGTCAAAACCTAAAGATATTAGTGAACCAGGATATACAATATTACTTGAATCATCTCTTTTATGCACATGACCTAATGCAACATAATCAAATCCTTTATTTATTAATTCTATTTTATTCATCGGATTATATATCGAATCTACTAAATCTCCATGTGTAATTAAAATATTTATTTTATTTTTATCAAGAATATTTATTTCATTTAATTTGTTTTCTTGCATTTCAAAATTATTAAATCCAAATCCATAAATATTAACATCATCATTTTCCACTTTTTCTACTCTTTGTGTGAATATCTTTACATTATTATTCCAATTATATGTCATATAATATGAATCTTTAATGTATGGATCATGATTTCCTGGAGTAATATATATTTTAGTATTTGGAATTTCTTTAAATAAATTATTTAAAAAACAAATACTACTTTCTCTAATATATTCTTGCTCATATAAATCTCCACTAATAAATAAATATTCTATATTATTTTCTTTAATAAAATTAATTACTTTTTTTAAGGCATTTCTTTGCTCTAATCTTCTTTCTACACCTAAATCTGCTCTATCACTTATTGTTTTAAATGGGCAGTCTAAATGTACGTCTGCTATATGCACAAATTTCATTTATTTACACATAATTTAATTATTAAATTGATAATAAAATAATTAAATTATTTCTCCTTTCTTCTATATTTTTTTATTCTTATAAGTTATATCATACAAACAAAAGTTCTGCAATAGATTTATAAAAAAATAAGTTTTAAAATATTTAATTAAATTTAAAATATTTTAAAACTTATTTTAATATAAAATTATTTTTAAACGCCAACACTTGAAAATCCTGCATCAACATGTATTGTTTCACCTGTAATTGAATTTGACATATCACTAAATAAAAATGCAGATACATTTCCTACGTCTTCTATATTTACATTTCTATGTAGAGGGGCTCTTTCTTCTACAACATCTAATATTGAGCTAAAATCTTTTATTCCTTTGGCTGATAATGTTTTTATTGGTCCTGCTGATATTGCATTTACTCTAATTCCTCTTACTCCTAAATCTCTAGCTAAATATCTAACAGATGCTTCTAGTGCTGCTTTAGCAGCTCCCATTACATTATATCCTTGAACAGCTTTTTCTGCACCATAATATGAAAGAGCTATAACACTTCCATTATCATTTAATAATTCTTTTTGAATAGCATATTTACATATAGCTACTAATGAATAACTACTTACATCTACACTGTGTAAATATCCTTCTCTTGAAGTGTATATAAAATCATTTCTTAAATCTTCGGTATTGGCATGTGCAATACTATGTAATATTCCATCTATTTTTCCATAATCTTCTTTTATTTTACTTAAACATTCTTCAATGCTCTCATCACTTGAAACATCGCATTTATATCCTTTTGCTCCAGGTATTTCTTCTGTAAGTTTTTCCATTTTTTCTGGTTCTTCTTTATTATAAGTATATATTACTTTTGCACCATTTTCATAAGCTTTTTTAGCTACTCCAAAAGAAATACTCCATTTATTTCTTAAGCCCATTATTAATATTACTTTATCCTTTAAAATCATATTCAACGCCCTTTCCTATTTTTCTATATTTTTGGTATCTATCTTCTATTAATTTATTCTTCTCTATTTTCATTAACCCTTTTAAATTCTTTAAAATAACTTTTTTAGTATTTTCTAAAATATTATCTTCTTTAATAATCTCATCAATAATTTGCAAATCTTTTAAATCCTTGGCTGTTATTTTCATCTCTTTAGCCGCTTTTTCATATAAACTAGAATCTTTATATAATATACTTGCAAACCCTTCTGGTGAAAGAATTGAATATATAGAATTTTCTAGCATCAAGATTCTATCTCCAACTCCTATTGCTAAAGCTCCTCCACTAGATCCTTCACCAATAACAACACAAATTATTGGAACATTTAATCTTACCATTTCTAATAAATTTCTTGCTATTGCTTCTCCTTGTCCTCTTTCTTCAGCTCCAAGTCCTGGATAAGCACCTGGAGTATCTATAAATGTAATAATTGGTCTACCAAATTTTTCTGATTGTTTCATAAGTCTTAAAGCTTTTCTATAGCCTTCTGGATTTGGCATTCCAAAATTTCTTTCCATATTTTCCTTTGTAGTTTTTCCTTTTTGTTCACCAATTATTGTTACAGGAATATCCTCCAAAAAGCCTATTCCTCCAATTATAGCTTTATCATCTCCGTAAAGTCTATCTCCATGTAATTCTATAAAGTCTGTAAACATATAATTTATATAATCTAAAGCTTTAGGTCTTTGAGCTTTTCTTGCCTCTAAAACTTTATCCCATTCTTTTAATTGTTTAGCCATTTTACCTCATTTCTTTTTTGATTAGGGACGTTCCTTAATCAAAAATTTATATATCATTATTTACTTTAATAAATAACAAATTTTATTTTTTCGTAGTAAGGACGCGCAGTTTGGAACCCCTTTTAGGGATAATAGCAAGGAACACGGAGAAAACAATAAAATTAGTTATTTGAATTATTTTTGATTAAGGAACGTCCCTAATCAAAAAATTTTAAAATTTTATATAACATATTTTTCATATTTTTTCTTTCTACAATTAAATCAATAAATCCATGTTCTAATAAAAATTCAGCTCTTTGAAATCCTTCTGGTAATTTTTGTTTTATTGTTTGCTCTATTACCCTTGGCCCTGCAAATCCAATTAGTGCATCAGGTTCTGCTATAATGATATCTCCTAGACTAGCAAAACTTGCTGTAACTCCTCCTGTTGTTGGGTCTGTTAATACACTTATATATGGTAACTTAGCTTCTGATAATTTAGCAAGTGCTGCTGATGTTTTAGCCATTTGCATTAAAGAAACTATTCCTTCTTGCATTCTTGCTCCACCAGATACACAAAATATAATAACTGGTAATTGCTTTATAATAGCTTGTTCTACTAAATTTGTTATTTTCTCTCCTACAACTTCTCCCATACTTCCCATTAAAAAGTTGCCATCCATTACTGCTATTGCAACATCTATTCCATTTATTTTTCCTGTTCCTGTTTTAACAGCTTCTTTTATTTTTGTTTTTTCTTCCAATAGTTCTACTTTTTGCTCATATCCTTGAAAGTTTATTGGATTAGAAGTATGTAAGTTTGCATCCATTTCTGCAAATGTTCCTTCGTCTATTATTTGTTCTATTCTTCTTCTAGCTGATAATCTAAAGTGCTTTCCACAATTTGGACATACACTTAAATTTTGTTTTACATCTTCTTTATATAATATTTCTTTACATTTATCACACTTTATCCATTTGCCTACCATTTTGTCTGAAGCTTTTGAATTTACATTGTTTTCTAAAGAAGTTACTTTTCTTATTTTATCAATAACCATATGTTTTCCTTTCATTATTTTATAAATGATGTATCATATTCATTTTTTATAAATTCTGGATTTTCAAGTATTTTATATAAAAAGTCTATGTTAGTTGTTATTCCTTCAATAACAAATTCTCCTAGTGCACTTTTCATTTTATTTATAGAATCTTCTCTATTTTTTCCATGTACAATTAATTTTGCAATCATTGAATCATAATTTGGTGGAATGATGTAGTCTTGATATATTGCAGTATCTACTCTAATTCCATTTCCTCCTGGAATATGTAACCCTGTAATTTTTCCAGGGCAAGGAATAAAGTTTTTTTCTGGATTTTCTGCATTTATTCTACATTCTAAACTATGTCCATTTATATTTAGTTCTCTAATTTCTTTAGATAATTTTTTACCAGATGCAATATTTATTTGTTCTTTTACTAAATCAACTCCTGTTACCATTTCTGTTACTGGATGTTCTACTTGAAGTCTTGTATTCATTTCCATAAAATAAAAATTGCCTTCTTTATCTACCAAATATTCAATAGTTCCTGCATTTGTGTATCCTATTTTTTCTACTGCTTTTACAGATACTTTCTCCATTTTTTGTCTTAATTTATCATCAATATATCCAGATGGACTTTCTTCTAACATTTTTTGATTTTTTCTTTGAACTGTACAATCTCTATCCCCTAAATGTGCTACATTTCCATGTTTATCTGCAATTACTTGAATTTCTATATGTCTTGGATTCTTTATATATTTTTCTATGTATATACTATCATCATTAAAAGCAGATTTGGCTTCTTGACGAATTACATCATAATATCTAGAAAGTTCTTCTTCACTATTTGCAATTCTTATTCCTTTTCCGCCACCACCACTTACAGCTTTCATAATAACTGGATAACCTATTTTACTAGCTATTTCTTTTGCACCTTGCAAAGATTCTACGTTTCCTTCTGAACCTTCAACTACTGGAACTCCTGCTTTTTTCATAGTTTCTTTTGCCTTAGATTTGTTACCCATTAGTTCAATTAGTTCATATGAAGGACCTATATAGTTTATTCCCATTTCATCGCACATTTTTGCAAATGCTACATTTTCAGATAGAAATCCATAGCCTGGATGAATACTATCTGCACCAGTTAAACAGCAAGCTTCTAATATAGCTTTTACATTTAAATAGCTTTTTTTAGAAATTGCAGGTCCTATACAAACTGCTTGATCTGCAAGTTTTACATGTAAAGCATCTTTATCTGCTTCTGAATATACGGCTACTGTAGCAATTCCCATTTCTCTACAAGCTCTAATTATTCTTACTGCAATTTCTCCTCTATTGGCAATTAGTACTTTTCGTATCATACGATTTTCTCCTCATTTATAAATTTAAACTTTTATTAAAATTATACAATTGCAAAAGTAAGTTCCCCTTTGCAAGCGACTTTACCATCTACAGTTGCTATAGCTTCTCCAACTCCAATTGGACCTTTTTGTTTTATAATTTTTACTTCTAGTTTAAGTGTATCTCCAGGTAATACTTGTTTTTTAAATCTTAATTTGTCTATTCCACCAAAAAGAGCATTTTTACCTTTGTTTTCTTCTTTAGATAAAATAGCAACTGCCCCTGTTTGTGCCAAAGCTTCAACTATTAAAACTCCTGGCATTATTGGATTTCCAGGAAAATGCCCAGCAAAATGTGGTTCATTTATACATACATTTTTATAAGCTACTGCACTTTCTCCTGGTACATATTCTTCTATTTTGTCTATCATTAAAAATGGTGGTCTTTGTGGTATAATTTTCATAACTTCATTTATATCTAACATATACTAAACCTCTCAATAATTATTTTATTTTGAATAAACATTCTCCATATTCACACATATCTTCATCATTTTTGCATATTTCTACAATTTCTCCATCAAATTCGCTTTCTATTTCATTCATAAGTTTCATTGCTTCTACTATGCAAACAACATCGCCTTTTTTTACTTTATCTCCTACTTTTACAAAAGGTTTAGCTGTTGGAGATGATTTACTATAAAAAGTTCCAACCATAGGTGATTTTATTTCTTTATAATTTTCATTAATATTTTTTTCGCAAGTTTTAGTATTTTCTTGTTTAATATTAACATTATTTTCTTCTGGTAATATTAAATTTTGTTTTATGTCATTTTTCTTCATACTAATTTTTGTACCGTCTGGGAATTCTATTTTTAATTCATCAATTTTTGATTCTCCCATATCCTTAACAATTTCTTTAATATCTTTATATTCCATAAATCTAAACTCCTACTCAAATTTTTTAAATATAATTGAACTATTATGTCCTCCAAATCCTAATGAATTTGACATTGCAAAATTAATTTTTTGCTTTCTACCTTCATTAGGAACAATATCTAAATCACATTCTTCATCAGGCACTTTATAATTAATTGTTGCTGGAACAAATTCATCTTCTATAGCTTTAATACAAGCAATCGCTTCTACTGCACCAGCTGCACCAAGTAAATGTCCTGTATGACCTTTTGTAGAACTTACCATTACTGTTTTACTTTTTTCTCCTAGTGCTGTTTTTATAGCTTGTGTTTCGCAAGCATCATTTAAATGTGTTGAAGTCCCATGTGCATTTATATAATCTATATCCTTAGCCTCTATATGAGCATCACTAATAGCATTTTTCATTGCTCTTGCTCCACCTTCACCATCTGGTGCAGGTGATGTTATATGGTAAGCATCTGAAGAAGCTCCATACCCTACAAGTTCAGCATATATTTTAGCTCCTCTTTTTTTAGCATGTTCTAGTTCTTCTAAAACAATTACTCCAGCACCTTCTCCCATAACAAATCCACTTCTTTCTTTGTCAAAAGGAATACTTGCTCTTGTTTTGTCTTCAGCTTGGCTCAATGCTTTAATATTTGTAAAACCAGCTATTCCTGTTGGAGTAATTGATGCTTCTGTTCCGCCAGTAAATATAACATCTTGATATCCGTGTTTTATAGCTCTATAAGCTTCTCCTATTGAATGAGTTGCACTTGCACAAGCTGTTGCAATAGAAAAAGATTCTCCTCTTAGACCTAAATCTATTGCTACATTTCCAGCAGCCATATTTGAAATAACCATAGGTATATACATTGGTGAAATTCTATCATAGCCTTTTTCAAAACATACTTTATTTTCTTTTTCTATAGTATCTAATCCACCCATTCCTGAACCGATAAATACTCCTACTCTTTCCATATCTGTGTTTTCTTTATTTATACCACTATCTTTCATGGCTTCCCTTGCTGCAATAATTGCAAACTGAGCAAATTTATCTAGTCTTCTACTTGCTCTTTTATCTAAAAATTCTTCTGGATTATAATTTTTAACTTCAGCAGCTAATTTTACTTTAAAATTAGAAACATCAAATGCAGTAATTGTATCAATTCCACACTTTCCTTCTTTAATTCCATTCCAAAAATCTTCTACATTATTTCCAATAGGTGTAATTGCTCCTAATCCTGTTATAACAACTCTTCTATCCATTTTTTTCTCCTTCCTTACATAATCATTCCGCCGTCAACATTTAATACTTGACCTGTTATATATGTATTTTCTTCTCCTCCTAAGAAATACACAGCTTTTGCAATTTCTTCTGGACTTCCCATTCTTTTTAATGGTATTTGATTATTTATATTTTCTTTTACAGCGTCACTTAATACTTCTGTCATATCTGTTCCTATAAAACCTGGAGCTATACAATTTGCTAAAATTCCTCTACTAGCAAGCTCTTTTGCTATACTTTTAGTAAAACCAATGATTCCAGCTTTAGAAGCTGCATAATTGCATTGTCCTGCATTTCCACTAACTCCAACTACTGAAGAAATATTTACAATTTTTCCAGTTCTTTTTTTCATCATATATGAAACTGCATTTTTAGTTACATTAAATGTTCCTTTTAAATTTGTAGCAATAACACTATCAAAATCTTCTTCCTTCATTCTTAAAATTAAGTTATCTCTTGTTATTCCAGCATTATTTACTAATACATCTATTTTTCCAAATCTTTCAATAGCATTTTTAATTAAATTCTCTGCTTCATCAAATTTGCTTACATTTGCTCTTACAAATAATATTTCATTATTATTTTTTATTTCTTTTTCTAGGCTTTCTATATCTGTGTTTTCTGAAACATAGTTAATTACTAAATTATATCCATTTTGTGCAAAAATCTTTGCTATTGCTTTTCCTATTCCTCTAGTTCCACCTGTTATAACTGCTACTTTATTTTCACTCATCTTTCATTCCTCCTACTAACTCGTTAAATTTTTCTATATTTTCTACTGCAAAACAGTTTGATTCTTTAATCTCTTTTTTTACAAAACCTGTCATAGCTTTTCCTGGTCCAACTTCTATATAATTATCTATATTACTTTCACTAAATACTTTTAATGCTTTATCAAATCTTACTGGACTAGTAATATGTTTAGATAAGATATCCACAAAATTGTCACTTGCTGTGTAAAAAGTTCCATCTATATTTTTAATAACTTTTACACTGTTTCCATTTAAAAATTCTATTTTTTGTAAATCTTTTTTATATTCTTTACTTGCCTCATTTAATTTTTCTGTATGAAATGGTCCAGAAGTATTAAGTTCTATAACTCTTTTGGCTCCAGCTTCTTTAAATAAACTATTTGCAATTTCTATTGCTTTTTTATTTCCAGACACTACAGTTTGTGCTTGATAATTATAATTGGCTGGAACTATAAAATTTCCTTCATTTCTAAGACTAGTGCACACTTCTTCTATCTTTTTTGAATCTAGACCAATTATTGCACACATTGCAAATTCTTCTTTTGGAAGTAGATTTTGCATATAATATCCACGCATTTTTAAAAGTTTAAAACAATCTTCTATTTTTAAAAATCCACCATACACTAGTGCTACATACTCTCCCAAACTAAGTCCAGAAGCATAGTCTGCATGTATATTTTTTGAACTTAACACTGATAATATGGCAAGTGAGGTTGTTGCAATGCAAATTTGTGCATTTTGTGTATTTTTTAGTTCTTCCTCGCTTGCTTCAAAGCATAATCCTTTAACATCCATCTCTGTTACTTTATTTGCTAAATCATATATTTTTTTAGCCTCAGCATAATTATCATAAAAGTCTTTTCCCATTCCTACATATTGACTTCCCTGTCCAGGAAATAAAAAAACATTTTTCATATATTTCTCCTTTTTAATATTCTAATATTATGCAACCTGTATTCATACCTCCACCATATCCTACAAGCATTATTTTATCTCCTTCTTCTAAATTTATATCTGATAAAACAATTGGTATACTTGCACAAAATGTATTACCGACTTCTTTAATATTAGTTATAAATTTATTTTTATCACATTTAAGTCTACAAGCTACTGCGTCCATTATTCTTTGATTTGATTGATGAAGTAAAATATATTTAATATCTTTTAAGTTTAAATTCTCCATATCTAATACTTTTTGTATTACTGTTGGAACTTCTTTTACAGCATATTTATAAATCTTTTTTCCTTGCATAATTAATTTATCTTTTGCCTCATATACAAGTAAATCGCCTTCCTGACCTTTACTTTGAATATATGAATTATATAATTTATTTTTATCTGTTTTAGCAATTATTGTTGCACCTGCTCCATCACCTAATAATATAGATGTTGAATAATCTTTTTCATCTATAACTTTTGAAAGTTTATCTACTCCTATAACTAAAGCTACATTTGCTTTTTCTATTGCAATATAGTTTCTAGCTATATCTAATGCATTAATATATCCATTACATCCACCTAAAACATCCAGGCACATACAACTTTGTACATTTAATTTACTTTGAATTAAAAAAGAAATTCCTGGCATTATTTTACTTGTAGAAGAGCTTGCTACAACAATTAAGTCAATCATATTTTCATTAATATTAGCATCTTTTATAGCTTGTATGCTTGCCATATAAGCCATATCTTCTAAAGTTTCTTTTTCCGCATACCATCTATTATCTATTCCAGTTAAATCATATATTTGATTTTTATCTATTTTAAATTTTTTACTTAAATATGTATTGTCTACCTTTTTTTGAGGAATATATTTTCCTCTGCCTATTATTTCTATTTTTTTCATTTATACCTCTAGCATTTGTTTTTTATATTTTATTAATATTTTTTTAATTTTTCATTAGTCTGACTGGTCAAGTTTTCAATAATTTCCTTTTCTAATTTTTTTATAATTTCTTGAATAATTTCATCCTTGTCAAAATCTTTTTTATATTCTTTTTTTAAAGATGTAGCCTTTTCAGAAATCTCATTATTAAAATTAATTTCATTTACATTGAAACCTATACTAATAATTATGTAATTTACATTTTCTGAAATTGTATGTATTTCAGTTAATATTCCACATATTTTTTTATTATTAAGAAGCAAATCATTTGGTATTTTTATTTCTAATTCTATATTATATAATTCTTTAATTGCATTTTTTATGCAATTTGCAATATCTATTGTTAGGGTATGTAATTTTTGTATATTGCAATTAGGTTTATATAAAATACTCATTGCTATATTTTTATCATTTCCTGTATACCATGTTCTTCCATGAGTTCCTATTCCATCAGTTTGCTTATTAGCAATTACAATTGTTTTGTCATCTAAACTTTTTATATTATCTTTTACATATTTATGTGTTGAATCTAATTCATTAAACTCTTTAATATAATAATTTTTTATTTTCACTTTTAATCCTTTCATAATTACCTATTTTATTAAAATTTAATATTATATTCAATTATGTGACCATTTAGTACAAAAAAACATGCTATGATATATTCATAACATGTTTTTTATTTAATTATTATTATTATTTATTGGACCAAATAACTCATCAAATTTAGCTTCTAATTCTTTTTGAATATCTATTTCATCATCTGATGTATTTTGTAATTGTTTTGTAGTTTCATCTTCAAAACCAGGAAGTACAGACGCTTGAACTGGATTATTTTCTATATTGTTTAATGAATTTAAATTTTCTACTTTATTTGGTTCTTCTTGTGTAGAATCTTCAAATAAATCATCTAAAGATTCTATTTTTACATCTTCTTGCTTTTGCTCATTATTTTCATTACCAGTATAAGGATTATTTGGATTATATTTTCTCCAATTACCTCTTTCTCCACATTCATAATCATTATGATCTATTCTTGTATTATTGAAATCTTTTAGCATATGAGTTTGATAATACCAAAACTTTTTGGCTTTAATTGGTTTTAATCCCTTTTCAAAAATAATACATTCATTATTGTCCATTCTTCTTAGCTCATCTGGTGTCATTAATGCTCTAGCCATAATTTGATCAGATTCACTAAATCCTGTCCTTACATCAACATTATTTCTATTAATTGATTTGCTATTGTGAGTAATGGTTTTTTCTCCTAATTCTTTTGAAAAATACTCAACTGTTGCAAATGAGTTACTTCCTAAAAATACGTGTGTATCACAGTTACCAATAATTGTTTCATAAGATTTTTCATATATAGATTTTAATTGATCTAAGTTTTGAAGAATAACACTAAAAGATATTCCTCTACTTCTACTGGTAGATATTTTTTTATCAAAGTCTGGTATTTGTCCAATGTTAGCAAACTCATCTAGTATAAAGAAAGTTTTTATTGGTAATTTACCACCATTTTTATCTGCAAAATCATATAACTGTTGTATCATTTGTGAGAAAAATATAGTAAGTAAAAAGTCGTATGCGGTGTGTGTATCTGAAGATACAACATATAGTGCAGTTTTTTTCGTAACAATTTCAGCAAAGTCAATAGTATTAGTTGAAGTAAGATCTGCAATATCCTTTGAATCGAATTTACCAAGTTTTGATTGTAATGTACTTAAAATTGAACTATAAGTTTTATCTGAAGCAATTTCTACTGATTTATAGTTCATTCTTGCTGGATGATCATATGGTAGTTGACTCATTAACTCTGTAAGTAAGTTACTTCCTCCATTACTATTTGCTGCTCTAACAAGTTCAGCACAACTAGCTAAGTTTTGTTCTTCTGGAGGTCTTGTAGCAATTAAATAGTAAATTAATGACTTTAATAATAATTCAGCCATATTATCCCAAAATGGGTCAGATGCGCTTCCTTCAGCTTTTTGACCTTTTACAATAGTACTAGCTATAACATCTACATCTATTTCATTTTGAATATGTTGAAGTGGATTATAACTATCACTACTTCTAGGATTAACTAAATTTAATATTTTTATTTCATAACCATGTTCTTTTAAATATCCTGCAGTTGTATCATATATTTCCCCTTTAGGATCTGTAAAAATATATGAACCTAATAATTGATGTGCATTAGGTATTGTATAAGATGATGATTTACCAGATCCAGAGCCACCGACAATTAGTACATTTATATTTCCTAATTTATTTAATGGCAAATAATTATTTTGAGCAAGTATAATTCCTGAATTTTTGCTAAGTACTTTGTATTGTTCTCCACCTTGGCTCCAGTCACTAGATCCATGTTCTATATTTTGATATTTTGTCTTATTTCTGTTTTTAAAAGCACCTATTCCAATTGCAATAAGTAATATAATAGTAAACCATAATGTAGAATTTCCAAAAGCTCCTATAACTTTTGCATCAAATACTTTAGTTATACTATTAAATGACATCATATTTATAACTAAATACTGCAAAAAGTGAGCTATATCGAACATTCCATCAACATAGCTCTCACTAATTGTACACGCAATTGGTGCAATTAAAAATATTTCTCCAATAATCCATAAAATTGCAGCAAATATTATGTATTTTAAATTTTTATTTATAAAAGTTCTAAAATTATTTTCCATAACCATTCCTTCTCATTGGTTTTAATTAATTTTATAATTCTGCTCTATCGTTATCTTTTCTAATTTTTCCTGATAACATTTCTCTTCTTGAACGATTAGCACTAATTTCTTTCATTTTACTAGCAGGTGGCATAATTCCATCTCTAGCACAGTCTCCTACTTGTATTTCAAGACCAATTGTAACTAATTCTTCTGGTCTTGCATTTATATCTGCATTACCTCTAAAAAATTCTCCTTTTTCTAATACTGGGGTAAGCATTGACGCTGTTACAGTTGGTTTTTCTTTTTGTTCCACTGGTACATCCTCCTTCTATTATCTTATTTCAAAAGTGAAATAAGATTTATATGGTTTTAATTTACATTTTCCTTTAACTTCATTTGTTTGGTTATCTATATATAATTTAGGTTTAACCTCTTCTGTTGTTTCTGGGTCTATAATTGTTATTGGTCTTTGTAAATTTGGTGTATAACTAAAGCTTTTATATTCAGTTGGTGTTTCTGAATAAATAGTATCAAATTTAACCGGTATTGGTCTTTTTGAAATTTTTAGTTTATCATCTTTTAGTACTCCCATATTAACTACAACTTTTTCTTGTCCAAAAGATAATATAACTAAATCTTCGCCTTCTGGCTCTGGATAATCTACAAAGAATGTTTTTTTCTTAGTAGCCCCATTTATTTCTTCAGAGTACACTAACCTTTCAACAGTATATTTAGGATACTGTTTTTGTAATTCCTTGGCTGTTTTATTAATTCTATATATAACTGTATTTACCCCTTGAGGATCAGTTATACTAAAATATTTACCTTGAAATTCTTCAGTCATCATTGCACCTCTTCTTTCTTCTCTTTGGTTGACTCTTTTATTATACTACAAATGCAATAATATGTCAACCAATGTTTTTTAACTACCTATTTTGACTTTTTCTTTCTTTAAATTTTTAAGTTTTAAATATAGTTCTTTTTCCTCTTCTGTTAATTCTTTAGGAACTATAATTTTTGTAATAATATATAAGTTTCCTCTTTGACCTCTTCCTATTTTGTATCCTTTACCTTTAACAGTAAATTTTTCTCCACTTTGTGTTCCCTTAGGAATAACTAATGCTATTTCTCCATCTAAACTGTTTACTGTTATTTTATTTCCTAAAGCTGCTTCCCATGGAAAAATGTTAATTTCTTTATAAATATCTGCTCCTTTTAATTTAAAATCTTTAGTGTTTTTTATATCTATTTTTACAAGCAAGTCCCCATTTTTTCCTCCGTTTTTTCCTGGTTTTCCTTGCCCTACAAAACGAATTCTATCTCCATTTTGTATTCCAGCAGGTATATTCAAATTAAATGTCCTTGTTTTTCCATCAACAGCTAATAATTTTAATTTTTTATTTACTCCATTAAAAGCTTCCACTATATTAACATTTACCTCTGTTTCAATGTTTTCTCCATCTACCGTTATTTTTCTTTCTTGCTTCTTGGTTACCTTATTAGAGGTTATTCCAAATAATATAGTCAATAATTTTTCTTTAAATGTCTTTTTTTCTTCTACTTTTTTGCTTTGTACTCTCTTTTTTCTTTCTGTATAAATATACCAACTTCTATCATATTTTTTTCTAGCCTTGCTATCTGATAATATTTTATAAGCTTCATTTATATCCTTAAATTTTTCTTCTAAGTCTGTATTTCCTCCGTTTATATCAGGATGATATTTTTTTGCTTGTTCTCTATATGCTATTTTTATTTCATTTGCAGTAGCCTTATTTGACTCCAATCCCAATATACTATAGTAATCTTTAAAATTCATTTAACATCCTCCATAAAAATGGTATTTACATTATATCACATATATTTTTAATTTTCACTAGTTAAAAGCAAATAATTTCTAGTTTTTATGCTTTCCTCTAAAATAAGATTATTTTTTTGAATATTAATTATCAAAGTAGCGTCTATGTTTTTTATTATTGCTTTATCTAAGCTTTCAAATGCTAATTTTCTAATTTCTTCTACCCCTTCATATTTTCTTGTTTTATCAATTTTATCAGCTATAAATAGTATTTTTTCTAAAATAGTCATATTTTCTTTTCCAGTAGTATGAATTGCTATTGCCTCACACATTTCATCATCAAAACCATATTGTTTTTTGCAAATATCTGCTGCAATTTTTCCATGTAATATTTCGTAAGCTTGCAATTCTATACTTGTATGAGGTATATTATTTTCTTTTACATATTGTAATTTTTCTTCTTTTGATAGCTCTTTTGCCATGTCATGCATAAGTCCTATTAGTTTTGCTTTGTTTACATCAGCATTATAGCAAATGGCCAATTCTTCACACATATTCATAACACCTATGCTATGTAAAAAACGCTCTTTTCCTATTTTTTTGCTTAAATTTTTTTTTAATTTTTCAATATCTCTTTCCATTTTTATTCACAATTCTTTCTCAAAATTAAATATATTTTAATCTTTACCTACTTTGTTTTTTAGTGCTAATTGAATTAGCTCATCTAATAAATCCGAATATGTAATGCCTTCATAATTCCATAACTTTGGATACATACTAATTTCAGTAAATCCAGGCATTGTATTAATTTCATTTAAATAAACTTTTTGTGAGTCTTTTTGCACAAAAAAGTCTACTCTAGCTAATCCTGTTCCATCTACTGCTTTAAATGCTTTTATTGCAAGCTTCCTTATTTCTTCTATTTTTTCATCAGTTAAATTTGCAGGAATTTTTGTTTTTGATTGCACATTATTATATTTTGCATCATATGAATAAAATTCTTCTGCAGATAATATTTCACCCACATTTGAAGCTTTTATTTCATTATTTCCTATTACTGCACATTCAACTTCTTGACCAATTATTGCTTCTTCAATTAATACTTTTTTATCATATATAGAGGCTTCTTGTATTGCTTTTATTAATTCTGGACCATTATTAGCTTTTGTAACTCCCACAGATGATCCAGAATTAGATGGTTTAACAAAAACAGGGAAACCTAATTCATTTTGTACTAATTCAATAATCTCATCATTTTGAAGAGTTATTTCTTCAAACTCATTGTTTATATATGTATTTTCATTTTTTATATAAATGTATTTAGCTTGATTTATGTTTGCTTTTTCTAAAATACATTTTGTGTATATTTTATCCATACATACACTAGAAGCTAAAACATGGCATCCTACATATGGTATATTTAACAATTCTAACATTCCTTGAATAGTTCCATCTTCTCCATATAGCCCATGTAATACTGGAAAAATTACATCCATACTTTTTAAAGTTTCTATAATATTTTTTATTTTTTTATTGTTTTGTGTCCATGTTCCATCTTTTTCTATAAGGATTGGATATACTTCATATTTTTTCTTATTTAAATTGTCTATTACATTTTTTCCTGAAATTAATGACACTTCATGTTCAGAGGATTTTCCTCCATAAATAATACCAACTTTCATACTTTTACTCCTTTCTTAAACTATAGCATTAACAATTTCATTAAAATGCATTCCATTTGAAGCTTTTACTAAAATTGCATCATTTTTTAAAATAATTTCTTTTAATTTTAGTATTGCCTCATCATTTGTTTTAAACATAAATATCTCTTTTGCTTTTGCATTATTTGCTATGTTTTCGGCTTCTTTTCCAACAGTAATTAAAATATCTATATTATTATCTATTTCTTCTCCCACTTTTTTATGCAATTCTTTTGAATAATCTCCTAATTCTAACATATCTCCTAAAATTGCAATTTTTCTTCTATTTTTTATTTCTTTTAAATATTTTATAGCAGCTTTCATAGAATCATAATTTGCATTATATGTATCATTTATTACTATGGCACCTTCTTTAGATGTATTCATCTCCATTCTTTTTTTAGATAATTCAAAATTAGCTATTCCGTTAATTATTTTATCTAATGGTATTTTTAAAGCATTTCCAACTGCAATTGCACAAAGACTATTAAGTATAAAATGCTCTCCCCCTACAGGAACTTCTACTAATTTATTTTGGTAATAAAATTCACTTTTGTTTTCAAATAATTTTATATCTTTTGCCATAAAATTACTTTCATTTTCTATTCCATAAGTAATTATGTTATATTTGTTTTCATTTTCTGTTGCCCATTTATGTAGTAAATCGTTATCATTATTAATAATAACAGTATTTCCTTGCAAACCTTCTAAAATTTCAAGCTTAGCTTTTAATATATTTTCTCTTGAGCCTAAATTTCCTATATGAGCTGTACCAATATTTGTAATAACTGCTATAGTTGGCTTTGCAATATTAGTTAGTTTACTTATTTCGCCAAATTGATTCATTCCCATTTCAACAACCATAGCTTCTTCATTTTTTAAGGCAAGTACTGTTAGTGGCAAACCTATTGTATTATTAAGATTTCCTTGCGTTTTTAAAGTATTGTATCCTTGTGAAACTACTGATGCAATTAAATCTTTTGTACTTGTTTTTCCTACACTACCAGTTACTGCAACAACAGGAATATCGTACAAGCTTCTTTTATATTTAGCTATGTCTTGAAGTGCTTTTGTTGTATCTTCTACTTTAATAATATTAACATCTTTGTAAGGTTCAACATCTTTACTTAATATACAAGTTTTTGCTCCTCGATTAATGGCATCTAAATAAAAATCATTTCCATCAAATTTTTCGCCCTTTAAAGCTATATATACGTCTCCGTTTTCAATTTCTCTTGTATCTCTTTTAAAATTTTCACATTTTTCATTTATATCTCCACAAATAAGTTTTCCTTTTGTAGCATTTAAAATTTCTTCTATTTTCATTTATTCACAACTCTTTCTTTGTTAAAATTTATTTTCTCGTTAATTATATGCTATATAAGTCATTTTTACAAGTAATATAAAGGTTTTTTTAAGATTTTTTCTTTTTTAGGAGTGTCCCCTTTTTTAGGTGGTTAAATACTGAAAAATCCTTAAAAATAGCAAAAAACAGAGTAAAAAGGGAGGACCGTCCCCTTACTCTGTTAATGTTCCTTCTGGTGTGTTTATAATCATAAGAATGTCTTGTTCTTCTCCATTTTCTGCATTTATATAAACAATAAAATCATTGTCTCCAGTAGTTCCTTTAAACTCATAGCAAAGCACTTCAGTATTCCACTCTGTTGGTATAACTGCTAATCCTGATGAGCTTACATTTAATTTACTGTTTACTTTTTTTCTAGCTTCTTCTGTTGAAATTTTTATTTCTGGTAAATCTCTTTTTTCTCTGTGTGAATTTAAATATCCTGTAGATTCTAATCCTAAAACTTCTCCATTATCTAAAGCAATTTTTACTTTTACTAAATCTGGATACATTGTTATCCCATCTTGTTCATATGCATAATTTACAGTAATTATTCCATCAAATTTCATATAATATGTTGCTTTCATGTTCTTAAATTCTCTTGATTCTAAAAATTCTTCTCCCTTTTTTACTGCATCTTCTGGTGAAATTGCTTCTGACTGTACATCTCTATTTGAATTCATTGATACAATATGTCCACCTTTTACAGAAACTAGTATTGCAAATTTTTCATTTTCTTCAACACTTACATTAAAACTATAACATTCTATATTTCCATTTTGTGATTTTCCATTTGAAGTAATTTCTTTTACTTTATCTGCTCCAATAAATTCTTTTGCTATATTCATAGCATTATTTTCATCTATTTCATCGCCAGTAAGTCCTACTCTTTCTGGGTTTGTCATATGATTTGAATATGCACCATCATAAATTAACCCTGCATACTGGTTTAGTCCTTCTTCCATACTTCCAAAACTGCTTTGAGATAAGTTACTTGCTTCTTGTTCTAGAACATTTCCACCTTTTTTCTCTAATTCTCCCCATTTTATATTTCCAGAATATAAATCTACCTCTAATTGATTAAGTGTATTTTTTAAATCTTTACTATAATTACATAAGCTTGTTAAATTATCTAACTCTTCTTGCGTAAGTTCATTTCCATTTATGGCTTTATTAGCTAATGAATAACTATACTCTGCTACCTGGTTTAAAAACTTTTGTGTATTTTCTAATTCTTGTGAACCTATTGGAAGTCTTGCTAAGTAACTTTGTGCTAGTGTTGCATCTTTCCACACATTTGTTAATGTTTCAGCACCATGTTTTGCACTATTACTTATTGTAGATTTAGCAAGCATTACTTCTGTTTGATTAACATATTCTACTAATTGATAAAAAGCATTATTGTATCCATTTTCAGCTAAATTTCTAAAATCTAATTGTTTTTTATAAATTACTATTGCTAATACTATAATAATTGTTACTAATGTAACAACTATTGTAAGCATTTTTCTATCTCTTAACCTATCTTTAAAATCATAAAGTTTATTTTTAATTTTTCCCATCTTTCCTCCAATATTATATTGTATTTTAAACTATTTTTTCCAAAAAATTATAAAATATACAATTGATTTATTTCATATAATGTGATATAAAGATTGTGAGGTAAATTTATGAAAATTTTAATTTTTTATGCTTCTTATGGAGGAGGGCACTTATCTGCAGCAAAATCCATTAAGCAATATATAGATGAAAATTATAAAGATGTTGAAACTAATATGGTAGATTGTGTAAAATACATCAATAAAGGTTTAGATAAAGTAACAACTCTTGCATATAAAGAAATGGCTAAAAAAGCTCCTTGGGCTTGGGGCGAAATATATAATCATTCTCAAAAAGGTGCTATGTCACATATAAGTAATAGTGCTAATCGAATAATGTCAATTAAGCTATATAAATTATTTGAAGAATTTAATCCTGATATTGTTATTTCTACTCATCCTTTTGCAAGTCAAATGACTGCATATTTAAAACGTAAAGGTAAAGTAAATTGCAAATTAGCAAGTATAATGACAGATTTTGCATCTCATGATCAGTGGTTAGTAGGACATGAATATATTGATTATATTTTTGTATCACATCAAGGAATGAAAAAAGAAATTATAGCAAAAGGTGTTCCAGGTTCAAAAATTCATGCGACTGGAATTCCACTTTCTAATAGATTTTTAGAACATTTTAATAGAAAAGAAATCAAATCTTCTTTCGATTTAGATTTAAACAAAAAAACTATTCTTTTCTTTGGTGGTGGAGAATTTGGACTCGGAAAAGAAAAAACTTTAAAAATTCTAAAAGCCTTTATAGATAATATAAAAGATGATTATGAAATTATTGCTATATCTGGTAAAAATGAAAAAATGCAAGAAAAATTTGAGGAATTAGTAGGTCAAAATCCTAATGTGCAGGTCTATGGATATACTAATGAAGTTCCAGAACTTATGAGTATATCTGATTTAGTTGTTACTAAACCAGGTGGGCTTACAATTACAGAAAGTTTAGCTTCTGGCCTTCCTATTGTTGTAATTAATCCAATTCCTGGTCAAGAAGTAGAAAATGCTGAATTCTTAGAAAAAAAAGGTGTTGCGGTTTGGATTAGAAAAACTGAAAATCCAGATGAAACAGTATCTGAGCTTTTAGCTAACCCTGAAAAGATTAAGCATATGAAGATTCGTTCAAAATTAATGGCTAAAAAACATTCTACTGAAGACATTTGTAAAATAATATTAAATGATTAAATTATTCACAAAAAAATCACTCATATAATAATATATATGGGTGATTATTTTGTATAATTTAATTCTTTTATCTAGTACATATGCTATTTTATAAGTCTACTCTTCCTTCTAATGCTTTTCCTAAGGTAAATTCATCTGTATATTCAATATCTCCACCTACTGGAATTCCATGTGCTATTCTAGTTACCTTAATTCCCATAGGTTTTATTAGTTTTGCAATATACATAGAAGTTGCTTCTCCTTCAACTCTAGGATTTGTTGCTAGTATAACTTCTTTTACGCTTCCATCCATAAGCCTTGCTAAAAGCTCTTTTATTTTAATATCATCTGGTCCTACTCCATCCATCGGAGAAATAGATCCATGTAATACATGGTACAAGCCTTTAAACTCATGTGTTTTTTCCATTGCAACAACATCTTTTACATCTTCTACAACACAAATTTTGCTTTGGTCTCTAGAAGCATTTGAACATATTGGGCATGGATCTGTATCTGAAATATTAAAGCATTTTGAACAAAATTTTAAATTCTTTTTTGCTTCTTGAATGCTTTGAACAAATTTATTTGCTTCTTCATCACTAGCATTAAGCATATAAAAAGCTAACCTTACAGCAGTTTTTTCACCTATACTAGGTAATTTTTTAAATGATTCTATTAATTTTTCTATTGATGGTGAATAATACGACATATTAATGTTCCTCTACTCTTATCTTAATCCTGGTATATTGTATTTTCCAAGTTCTTGAGCTTGTGCTGCATCAACTTTTTTAAGTGCATCATTAACACAAGTAATTATTAAATCTTGTAGCATTTCTACATCATCTGGATCAACTACATCTTTTTGAATTTTTATTTCTAAAATTTCTTTACTTCCATTTACCTTAGTATATACTGCTCCTCCACCTGTTGTACTTTCAAATGTTTGATTTGCTAAATTTTCTTGAGATTTTTCCATCTCCTCTTGCATTTTTTTTGCTTGTTTCATAAGTTGGTTCATATTGAACCCTCCTGGAAATCCTCCTGGGAATCCACCTCTTGCCATAATATTTTCCTCCTATCCATCTATATAATTTATATCTATACCTAAGTCAAGCTTATTTTCATTTTGTTCACTTGACTTTTTATCATTTGCATCTATAATTTTAATTCTCATATCTTTTTTACATTCTAAAGATACAAGTCTTCTAAGCTCATTCATATTTTCTGGTCTTTCTATAACTGCTTTTCCAAAGCTTGTAAGACCATTTAAAAATTCTATTCCTACAGTCATATCATCTAAAAGTATTGCTTTTGTATTTGCTAAATTAGAATACAGCATAGCTTTTCTTTCTTCTTTTAAAGTATTTATAACATTTATCCAAAAATCTTCACTTTTGGCACTTGTTGTTTTTGGTTTAGCAACTACATTATCCACATTTTGTTTGCTAGTTGTGGATTGTGTCTGAACTTTTCTGTCCATATTTGCATTTGTTTTTGCAAAAGTTAAATTTCCTGAAGCAAGTTTTTGTTCAATAGCCTCTATTCTTTCTCCAAGAGTCATATTTTCTTTACTACACAAACGCATAATTCCTACTTGAAAAATTATATTTTTTTGTGATGACCATTTTAGCTCATTTTCCAAATCTGATAAAGTATAAATAATATTAAGTAATCTATCTTTTTCTACTTTTTCAGATAAAGTATTTATTACTTTTTTATCTTCTTCTGAATATATATTAGAAGCTGTTTTAGTAGTTTTAAATATCATAATATCTCTTGCATATTTAACTATTTCCCACAAAAAATTATTTAAATCTTTTCCTTCTAATATAATTGTATTAGTAATATTCAAGCTTGTTTCTACATCATAGTCTAAAATAGCTTTTAGAATTCCAGATACATACTCTAGTTTAGGAATTCCAACTAGTTCTTTTACTTTTTCTTCAGTTATATTGTTATCTTCTGCTTGAGAACATCTTTCTAATATTGAAAGAGCATCTCTCATTGCTCCCTCTGAAAGTTCGGCTATTAAATTAAGAGCTCCTTCAGAATATGGTGTATTACATTCTAAACAAATTTTCTCTAAGTTTTTAGCAATATTTTCTTCTGAAATCTTTTTAAAATCAAATCTTTGACATCTAGATAAAATAGTTGCTGGTAATTTTTGAGGTTCTGTTGTTGCTAAAATAAATTTTACATGCTTTGGTGGTTCTTCCAAAGTTTTAAGTAATGCATTGAAAGCTCCTGGTGAAAGCATATGTACCTCATCTATTATATATACTCTATATTTTGCAACTGTTGGTAAAAAATTTACTTCATCCCTAATTGCTCTTATATCATCTACACTATTATTAGATGCTGCATCCATTTCTACTATGTCTGTAAGGGATCCTTCAAGTGCTGCCTTACAAATACTACATTCATTACAAGGCTCTCCATCTTTAGGATTTAAACAATTAACAGCTCTAGATAAAACTTTAGCAGATGTTGTTTTTCCACATCCTCTACATCCAGTAAAAAGATATGCATGCCCAACTCTATCAGCAATTACTTGATTTTTAAGAGTAGTAGTAATATGCTCTTGACCAACAATTTCAGAAAAAGTTCTTGGTCTAAATCTTCTATATAAAGCTGTATACTCCATATAAGGCCTCCATAATTTAAAATAAAGGTATAAAAACCTTTCTTCATAGAGGATACCCCCACATAAAAGAATCTACTTATTGCTGCTACCTTCCGGTCCTGACAAGATTCATAGCCTTTTATTGAGAATATCCTCTATAAAGAAACATTCTCATACCTTATGACATTATATACTATTTATAAAATATTATCAATAGTTTTCTCTTTTAAAAATAATATCTGTACAATCTTTTTTATCTAATTGAGATGTACCTTGTGTGATTAAATCTCCACATGGTAATTCTAAATTAACTGTTCCTCTATATTTAGATATATTAGTATTAATAACTATATCAAAAGAAATATTAATTTTCAAGTCTTCTAATGCCACTCCTGTTTTTGCTAATAATGTTCCATTATGAGTAATTTCAGCATCATCATTAGAAATATATTCTCCAACTTCAGTATTAGCAACTCTAAACAAAACATTTCCACCTTGACTAGAAATTTCTAAAGTTTTTGCATTATCTGTTTCTGCCCCATTAAAAGTTAATGTTCTATTTATTAAGTAGTTATCTTCGTAAGAAAATAAACCATTTTCTGTGCTATTTGGCATATATACTCTAGTATTTCCTACTTTTGGATCTGTAAAATGAAAATTTTCTATACTTACACTTTCAATATATGAATTCTTATTATAATTATTGTTTTTAGATATTTGTAAATAAATATCATTATATTGAATTATGTCTAAATTCCATTTTAAATTATCTGGATTTTCTGTTTTGGTTTTACCTTCTGCACTACTTATAACAATAATTTCAGATAAGTTGAAGGGCATATTTGCTTCGCCCTCTTGATTATACTTTAACATTATACTAATTGCTATTCCAAAAGCAATAATAATTAAGCCTAACATTATGGCTAATTTAATTTTTTCTCTTTTTTCTGTATTCATAGTTCCTCCATTGGCGAAGAGAGTGGGATTCGAACCCACGAGCCATCAAAAGACAGCCACCTGCTTTCGAGGCAGTTCCGTTATGACCACTTCGGTATCTCTCCTTATTTTTTACTTTTTCTTAAGTATTTAAAAAAATCTTTTAATATTTTTTCACAATCATTTTTACAAATACCATATTGTACTTCTACCTTATGGTTAAATTTATAGTCTTCTAATAAATTAAGAACTGAACCACAAGCTCCTGTTTTTTCATCCATTGTTCCAATATAAACTTTACGTATTCTTGCTTGTATTAAAGCTCCTGCACACATGCTGCATGGTTCTAATGTCACATACATATCGCAGTCATAAAGTCTCCATGTTTTTAACTTTTTACTAGCTTTTTGAATAGCTAATATTTCAGCATGTTTTGTTGTATCTTTTCTTTTTTCTTTTTCATTATATGCCTTAGCTATTATTTTTCCATCTTTAACAATAATAGCTCCTACAGGAACTTCTAATTTATTATATGCTTTTTTTGCTTCATTTAGCGCTATTTTCATATATTCTTCTTCGTTCATTATTTACTCCTAATTAAGACATATATTATAATATCATAAAATTATTTTTGTTGCAATAAAAAAAGCATATATTAAATATGCTTTGAAAAAATTAATTTTGTTATCTAATCTCTAAAGTCATATGCAAAATCTTCAAGTAGTGTAAAATTTTGTACACTTAAAACTAAAGTTTCTAAAACACTTTCTATTTTCTTCTCATCCTTTGTTAAATTTTCAACTTTACTAATCTTTTCTTCTCCGTTTTCTTTAGCTACAATTTCAATTCCGTACTTTTCATCTTCAATTTTATAAATTTTTACATCTTTCTTATCGTTACTTTTTGCAACACTTATTGTTGCATATAAATCTTTTGTCATTTTCAATTACCCCTTTTTAATAATTTTTATACTAAAGCTTTATTGGGTTTAATAATAAATATATTTATCATTTAATTTTTCATAAACATTTCTTGCTATTGAAACAATAAAAAATTTTAGTGTTGGCTTTTCATCCATAAAATATTTAAAGTAATCATAAATTATTTTGGATGGAGTATTCATGTACATTAAATCAACTAGTTTGCTTAAACTCCATTGTACATTTTCCGGTTTAGTTTTATATTTTTTAGAAATTGGCAAATAAACATACTTTTTTAAATCTCGCATTGTGTTTCTATCTTTTACCACAAGATATATTGCATCGATTAAATATTGATAAGAAATTGAGGACCTTCTAAACTTAAAGTGATTTAGTTCAACAATAATTTCTCTTATTACTTCCCTATCATCCATATATTTCTGCCTATCTCATTAATTCCTAAACCTTCCTACTAATTCCATATAATTCCACTTTGGGTGAAATAGTAGCAAATAAGTGCTATTATGTTAATGTACATTTTTGTATGGTTACTTTTATGTTCTGGATTTTTTCAGGACATATAGTAATAAACAAGAGAGAGCATTTGTCCGTCTATCAACCCATGGTATTCGAAAGGATGATTATGATGAAAAGCATTATCAAACGGTTCGCATCTATCTTCATGGTTCTGGTCATCGTCTGCTCGTTCTCTATGAGCGCTTTCGCGGCTGACTCCGCTGTTGTTCCCTCCCGGGATTCGGCAGTCAGCCAGGAGGAGGGCGTTGAGCCTTTGG
>CALXKR010000008.1 GCA_944388895.1 uncultured Clostridia bacterium
TTCGGTTTCCGTGTAGCCCTATATTTATAAAAAATATTACAAAAAAACAAAAATAATCTTGACAATACTTATTATTATATTATATAATAAGTATTGTCTTAGTTAATGGCGAAGTAGCTCAGTTGGCTAGAGCATCCGGTTCATACCCGGCAGGTCAAGAGTTCGAATCTCCTCTTCGCCACCAAATAAAAAACAACTTACAAATATTCAGTTTGTAAGTTGTTTTGTTTTTTATAAATTAAAATTAAAAATAGGTATTTGCAAAAGTACAAAAGTATACATTGTAGCTAAAATTGCTTGAAGCAATTTCCCCAAAATATAAGGCTTTATAGAAAGTTTTTCTTTAGATATTACACTTAATATTTGTAGCATTATAGAAATGCCAGCAAAACCAAGCAAAAAAGCACAAATTAATATATTTATAGAAATATTTTTTATATGTATATTAGAAACAGCATTTAAACCATTTGTTAATTCTAAAAGACCAGTAATTATTGAAGATATAAATTCAAAATTACCTAAAAATACTTTAATAATTTGAGTAAATATATCTAATATACCAGAATTTTTTAAAATAGATATAATAACAGAAAAAATAACTACAAATCCACCAATCATTAAAATGGTTTTTATACTATTTAAAATACTTTTTCCTAAAACTTCACCTAAAGTAGAAAAAGAAACCCTTGCACTATTAATTTTTGTGAATTTATGCGATAGCTCAACAGTATCGTTTTTAATAATTTTTCCAAAAATAATTCCTACAGAAATAGAAGCTAAAATATGTGTAAAAAGTAGAAGTAATCCAATTGTTGTGCTTCCAAACATAGAAATTCCAACAGTACCTATAATGAATAAAGGTCCCGAATTGTTAGTATAAGCAAGCATTATTTCTGCTTCTTTTTTAGTACATAAACCTTCATTATATATTTGACAAACAGCTTTAGCCCCAACAGGATAACCACTAATCATTCCAAGTATAAATGGATAAGCAGCACTTCCAGGAACATTAAAAATAGGCCTCATAAGATTATCTAATTTTCTACTAATAAAATTAACAATGTTGGTATAACTTAAAAGTTCAGTTGCAACTAAAAAAGGAAATAATGATGGAACAACTGAATTTGCCCATAAATTAAGCCCAGCTTTAGTTGCTTGCAAATTACTATTAGAAAATATTAACAAGCTTATTGTAAATAATACAAATAAAATTGGCAAAATATTTCTTTTTAAAGAAACAAAATAACATTTAAAATTTTTCATACCAAAATATATTCAACAACTTAAAATAATATGTCCATTTTTGATAGGGGACGTTCTTTTTTCGAAAAAGGAACGTCCCTAATTGAAAATAATTGAAAATTTGCTATTTTTATGCTATAATTTTTGTGGGAAGGAAAGAGAAAATGTTTAATATTGAAGAAGAACTTAAAAAGTTACCTAATAAGCCTGGCGTATATATTATGCATGATAAAAATGACACGATTATATATGTTGGAAAAGCAATTTCTTTAAAAAGAAGAGTAACTCAATATTTTAGGAAAAATAAAAAAACTCAAAGAATTCAAAATATGGTTTCCTTGATAGACCATTTTGAATATATAGTTTGTGATAATGAAGCCGAAGCTTTAGTATTAGAGTGTAACTTGATAAAAAAGAATATGCCTAAATTTAATGTTCTTCTTAAAGATGACAAAACTTACCCATATATAAAAATAAATGTAAAAGCAGATTTCCCAGATGTATATATGACAAGAAAAGTGCTAAATGATGGAGCAAAATATTTTGGACCATATCCAAATTCAGGTGCAGCAAAGGAAATGTGTGAATTTATAAAATCTAAATTTAAAATAAGACAATGTAAAAGTTTTAAATATAAAGATAGACCATGTCTAAATTATCATATAAAAAGATGTTTAGCACCTTGTATGGGCTATGTTACAAAAGAAGAATATCATAAACAAATTGCTCAAATTATATCTATTTTAGAAGGAAAAATAGAACCAGTAAAAAAAGAATTAAAGCAAAAAATGAATGAAGCTGCAATAAAAATGGAATATGAAAAAGCAGCAGAAATAAGAGATCAAATAAATGCAGTAAAAAGTATATCTCAAAGACAAAAAGTTTCAAATATATCTGAAAATGATATAGATGTTATAGGTCTTTTTAGAGATGAATATGAAATTTGTATAGAAATATTTTATATTAGAAATAGTAAAATGGTTGGAAGAGATCATTTCTTCTTAAAAGGTTTAAATGATGAAGAAGATAAAGAAATTATTTCAGATTTTATAAAACAATATTATGTTGGTAGAAGTTTTTTACCAAATAAAATAATGATAAAAGAAGAAATAGAAGATAGAGAACTTTTAGAATTATGGCTTACACAAATGGCTGAAAGAAAAGTTGAAATAAAAGCTCCTCAAAAAGGAGAAAAACTAAGACTAGTTGAAATGGCTGAAAATAATGCAGAAATTACTTTAAAAAATAAGCAAAAAAGTAATCAACATATTATAGTAGATATGAAAGAACAGCTAAAATTGGATAAACTTCCAAGAAGAATAGAATGCTTTGATATATCTAACATTTCAGGAACTTATATGGTTGCAGGAATGTGCGTTATGATAGATGGAGTTATTAAGAAAAACTTATCAAGAAGATTTAAAATAAAAACAGTATTTGAGCAAGATGATCCTAGGTGTATGCAAGAAGTAGTAGAAAGAAGACTTAAGCATTCAATAGATAAAGAAGATGAGGGATTTGGAAAATTACCAGACCTTATATTTGCTGATGGAGGTATAACTCAAATAAGAGCAATTTTAAATGCTATCCACAATTTGGAAATAAACTGTGGAAAACCGTTAAATATAAGGGTGTTTGGAATGGTAAAAAATGACAAACACAGAACAAGAGCCTTAATAGACGAAGAAAGAAAAGAAATAGAAGTATCAGAGGACATATTTAATTTAATTACACAATTTCAAGATACTGTTCATGACACAGCAATAGAATATCACAGATTTTTAAGAGATAAATCAATGAGTAAATCTGCTTTAGATGATATAAAAGGAATAGGAACAACTAAAAAAGCACTATTACTTAAGAAATTTGGAAGTGTACAAAAAATAAAAGAAGCAGATATAGATGAAATTACAAAAGTAAAAGGAATAAATGAAGAATTAGCTCGAAAAATAAAGGACGATTTAAGTAATATATAATTAAAACCCTGAATATAATTATTACAGAAACAATAATTATAAAGGGGGAAAGTTATGAATAAAAAAATATTAACTGGTTTAGTAATATGTTCAGTAGTTGTACAAGCAGTATTATTTGCAATGTTATATCAGTTTGTACAAGTTCTAGAAACATTATAATGGAGGAAAAATGGAAGTAGCAAATAAATGGAAAGATTATGAAATATTAGATATGGCAAATGGAGAAAAATTAGAAAGATGGGGAGACTTTTTCTTAGCAAGACCAGACCCACAAATAATTTGGAAAGAAAAAACTTTTCCAGAAAAATGGAAAAAGGCAAATGCAAAATATACCAGAAGTTCAACAGGTGGAGGTAATTGGAGTTATAACAAACAAATGCCAAAAGCTTGGAAAGTTACATATAAAGATTTAACTTTTAATATAAAACCAATGGGATTTAAACATACAGGCCTTTTTCCTGAACAAGCTGTTAATTGGGATTGGATGATGGACAAAATAAAAAACAGCAAAAGAGAAATAAAAGTATTAAATTTATTTGCTTATACAGGAGGAGCTACTGTCGCATGTTTAAAAGCAGGAGCTTCTGTTTGTCATGTTGATAGTTCTAAAGGAATGTGTGAATGGGCAAAAGAAAATGTAGCATCTTCAGGGCTAAAAGATAGACCTGTAAGATTTTTAATAGATGATGTTGTTAAATTTGTAAATAGAGAAATACGTAGAGGAAACAAATATGATGCAATTATAATGGATCCACCATCATATGGTAGAGGAGCTAATGGTGAAGTATGGAAGTTTGAAGAAAATATTGCAGACTTAGTAAAACTATGTATGAATGTATTGTCAGATAAGCCATTATTTTTCTTAATAAATTCATATACAACAGGAATATCAAGTCAGGTTTTAGAAAATTTATTAAGAATGAATATACCAAAAAAAGTAAATGGAAAGTTTAGTAATGGAGAAATAGGTCTTCCAATGACAAATTCAAAACTAATACTTCCATGTGGAATATATGGTAGATGGGAAGAGTAAAAAGAAAATGAATAATAATTTAAAAGTAATATATGAAGACAATCACATAATAGTAGTAGAAAAAATAGTAAACATACCATCACAAGCAGACAAAACTGGAGATGAAGATATGCTAAGCTTAATAAAGGCATACTTAAAAGAAAAATACAATAAACCTGGAAATGTATATTTAGGTTTAGTACATAGACTAGATAGACCAGTTGGAGGAGTTATGGTATTTGCCAAAACTTCAAAAGCGGCATCAAGACTTAGTGAAGAAGTAAGAAATAAAACTTTTCAAAAAAAATATTTAGTAATATGTAATGGCAAAATGGAGAAAGAAAAAGATACACTTGTAGACTATTTGTGGAAAGACGAAAAGAAAAACACAAGTTATGTAGTAAAACCAACTAAGAAAAATGCAAAACAAGCAATACTAGACTATGAAGTGTTAAAATATGATAAAGAACAAGACTTATCTGTATTAAAAATAAACTTACATACAGGAAGGCATCATCAAATTAGAGTACAACTATCTAGTAGAATGCACGCAATCTATGGAGATAATAAATACCACGGAAGAGGAGCTGGAACGGGCATTTGTTTATGGGCATATAAACTTACAATAGTTCATCCAGTAACAAAAGAGCAAATGACATTTAAAGATTTACCAGAGCAAAAAGGAATGTGGAAATTATTGAAATAAGAAGGGAAGTAAAAAATATGGAAGAAGCTTTAAAAATATTACAACAAATGGAAAGTTTATTAGATCAAATGAACTATTTAGGAAGACAAATAAGTGGAATAGATGAAGGTGTAAGAAATAGAGCATATACTGTAAGAGAACTAATGGAAGAAAGAAGAATAGAGCAAGAAAGAGAGCAAGTAAAATCAGAATTTGATGAAAACCAAGAAAAACTTGCTTTAGCAATAGGAACTCCAAAAAATGCAAAAGAATTAAAAGAAATGCTAAAAAACAAAAAAGCTAAGAAAGAAGAACATGGAAGAAATATAGATCTTTTTATTACATGGATAAATATTGCAGAAGAAAAAATTCATGGAGAAAGAGAAGAAATTGATAGATAACTAAACCCAATAGGGACGCCCCTTTTTGGGCGAAAAAATTAAAATAAACAGTTGCTTTTTTATATAATTATTTATATAATGTGAGCATAAAATAAAAGAAAAAACTTATATTAAGGAGGAAACATGGGAAGAGAAATTACAGAGGAAGAAAAGCAAGAAATAAAATCTATGATAGATAATTTAGTACAAAGAGCTAAAAAAGCATCTAAAGAGTATTTAAAATTATCTCAAGATGATGTAAATAGAATTGTAAAAGCAATGTCTATGGCAGGAGAAGAACACCACATGGAACTTGCAAAATTAGCTGTAGAAGAAACAGAAAGAGGAATATACGAAGATAAAATAACTAAAAATATGTTTGCAACAGAATATATTTATCATAGTATAAAATATGATAAAACAGTTGGAACAATATCAAGCAATGAAGAAGAAGGTTACGAAGAAATAGCAGAACCAGTTGGAATAATAGCAGGTGTAACACCAGTTACAAATCCAACTTCAACAGTAATGTTTAAATCATTAATTTCAGCTAAAACTCGTAATGTAATAATATTTGGATTTCACCCAAGTGCTCAAAAGTGTAGCACAAAAGCAGCAGAAATTTTAAGAGATGCAGCAGTAAAAGCTGGTGCTCCAGAAGATTGTATTTTATGGATAGACAAACCATCAATTACAGCAACAAATATGCTAATGAACCATCCTGATGTAGATTTAATTTTAGCAACAGGTGGAACTAGCATGGTTAAAGCTGCATATTCATGTGGTAAGCCAGCACTAGGTGTAGGACCAGGAAATGTACCATGTTATATAGAAAAATCAGCCAAACTAAAAACATCAGTAAACGATTTAGTAATGTCAAAATCTTTTGATAATGGTATGATATGTGCTTCAGAGCAATCTGTAATTGTAGATGAAGAAATTCATGAAGAATTTGAAAGCCTTATGAAACAAGCAGGATGCTATTTCTTAAATGAAGAAGAAACAAAAAATTTGAGAGACAAAATGTTTGATGAAGACAAATTAAACAGTTTTGTTGTAGGAAAAAGTCCATATAATATAGCAAAAATGGCAGATATAGAAGTTCCAAAAGAAACAAAAGTATTAGTTTTAAAAGAAAATGGAGTTGGAATAGAATATCCATTTTCAAAAGAAAAGCTAAGCCCTGTTTTAGCATATTATATAGTTAAAAACTCAGAAGAAGGAATTAATTTAGCAGAAAAATTAATTGAATTTGGAGGAATGGGACATTCAGCAGTAATTCACTCAGAAGATGAAAACGTAATAAAAGAATTTTCAAATAAAGTAAAAGTTGGAAGAATCATTGTAAACTCACCATCAACACATGGTGCAATAGGAGACATATATAATACAAATATGCCATCACTAACACTTGGTTGTGGAACATTTGGAGGAAACTCAACAACATCAAATGTTTCTAGTGTTAATTTAATAAATGTAAAAAGAGTAGCAAAAAGGAGAGTTAATATGCAATGGTTTAAAGTTCCAAATAAAATATATTTTGAAGCAGGTTCACTTCAGTATTTAGAAAAAATGCCAGATATATCTAAAGCTTTTATAGTAACAGATAAAGGAATGGTAGATTTAGGTTATGTAGATAAAGTATTATATTACTTAAGAAAAAGAGAAAAATACGTTCATTCACAAATATTTTCAGATGTTGAACCAGATCCATCATTTGATACAATAAAAAAAGGTGTAGAAATGATGAACAATTTTAATCCTGATGTAATAATTGCAATAGGGGGAGGAAGTCCAATAGATGCTGCAAAAGGAATGTGGCTATTTTATGAACATCCAGATGCAGACATTGAAGGTATGAAATTAAAATTCATGGATATAAGAAAAAGAACATACAAGTTCCCAAAACTAGGAACAAAAGCTCAAATGGTAGCAATACCAACAACTTCAGGAACAGGTTCAGAAGTAACTTCATTTGCAGTAATTACAGATAAAGAAAAAAACAAAAAATATCCACTTGCAGATTATGAATTAACTCCAAATGTAGCAATAGTTGATACAGACTTAGTAATGAGCTTGCCAAAGAAAATTACAGCAGATACAGGAATGGACGTTTTAACGCATGCTTTAGAAGCTTATGTATCTAATATGGCATCAGATTATACAGATGGCTTAGCAGAAAAAGCAGCAGAACTTGTATTTAAAAATTTAAGAGACGCATATAATGACGGAAACAATAAATATGCAAGAGAAAAAATGCATAATGCAAGTACAATAGCCGGAATGGCATTTACAAATGCATTTTTAGGAGTATGCCACTCAATGGCACATAAAATAGGAGCAGAATTCCACCTTCCACATGGTAGAACAAATGCAATACTATTACCTTATGTTATAAAATATAATGGAGAAAATATACCAACAAAATTTGTATCATTCCCTAAATATGAATATTATGTAGCAAAACATAAATATGCAGAAATATCTAGAAGAATGAACTTCCCAGCTTATACAGATGATGAAGGACTAGATTCATTAATTAAAGAAGTAAATAAATTAAAAGATGATATAGGAATACCAAAATCATTTAAAGAAGCGGGAATAGATGAAAAAGAATGGCTTGCTAAAGTAGATACTTTAGCAGATAGAGCATTTGAAGATCAATGTACATCAGCAAACCCAAGAGTACCACTAGTTACAGAAATAAAGAAAATGCTAATAGATAGTTATTATGGAAATTAAAATGTAACGAGTATAAACTTCAATGTGTCACCAAAATAGTGAGAAAGCTCTTAGCATGAAAAAAGAGATAAATCAAAAAGATATGCAGATTATAAAATTTGCATGTCTTTTTTTATACAAAAATAAATACCAATTTTTGTAAAAAGAGTTGACAACCATATACATATATATTATAATTTATGAACAAGGAAAAATAAAACGAAATAACGTCAAATAAGAAAATAAAAAACAGAACTAAAAAGTAAGAAAAAATTAAATTATCAACTTTCTAAACGAGTCTTGAAATCTAAAAGTAATTCATCAGCAGAAATTTTTAAGACTTTAGCTATAGCACACAACTCATAATCTAAAACTGTACGTTTGCCAACTTCAATATCGTATATAGCTTGGGTAGATATATCAATATCTAAAAATATTAACTCATCAGACAACTTTTGTCTTGAATAATTAAGTTCTTTACGCTTTAGATAAATATATTTACCAGTTGCATTAAGTTTATGGTTAAGAGCATCACTGTACTTTCTCTTATTAGAAATGTTTTTCAATAAATTCACCACCTATAATAGTATTTAAAAATTGTACCATTTTTTATGCAAAACAATTAAAGATAGGTGGTTAAAATACAAAAGGAGGAATATTAATTGAAAATAGAAGATACTAATTTAAAAGAAATAAAAGAAAAAATGAAGGCAAAATTAAAAAATGATGAAGAATATATTAATATATGTAATAGAAAAGAAGAAATAATAAATGAATTGCAACAATTATATAATTCTAATGAAAAAAAAGAACTATTAAACGAATATGTAAGCATTGGTGATTTAATAAAAGAAGAAGAAATTAAAAAAGCATATATATTAACTAATAGTATTACAAATGAAAAAAAGGGCTTCTTTGAAAAAATAATAAACAAAATAAGCAAAAAGAAAAAAACAATAAAAAATTATGATGAAGAATTTAATACAATTATAAAAGAAGAAGCATATAAAAAGAACCTAAAGGCTCGCAAGGAAATATTTAAAAAATTAAGTAGTGATAAAGTAAAAGTAAATAACTTATTATATGAACTAGAATCAATAGATATACAAATAGCAACTAAAGAAACAGATAAAGTTAAAGAAAATACATTAAAAAGCAGGAAAGCATAAGCTTTTCTGCTTTTTGGTATATATATAAATTAAAATCATATAATTACGGTGAGGAGGAAATTATATGAAAAACTTTTGCTCATGGTGTAATGAAACATTAATAAAAATTATTGTAGTAGTTTCATTATTATTTTTTATTCTATTTGTAATTTTTGTCGCAGGAATTAGCAGTAATTTTCAAACTGTAGTAACAAATAGTAACTCAACATTAAGTACAAAGAAAATAGAGTGGGGAATAAAAAGAGGAAAAAATCATGAACAACCAGACTTAGGAAAGGAAAATTTACGAATTATAGATGAATGTAATGGAATGGCAATGGGAAACCCAGAAAAGAAATACATATACCTTACTTTTGATGTTGGGTATGAAGGTGGATATACAGAAAAAATATTAGATATATTAAAAGAAAATAAAGTACCAGCAGCTTTCTTTATAACTGGGCAATATGTAAATACAAGTGAGAGCACAATAAAAAGAATGATTGAAGAAGGTCATATAGTTGGAAATCATACAGTAAATCATAAATGTATGCCATCATGTAGCAATGAAACAATAAAAGAAGAAGTTATGGGATTACACAAAGAAATATATGAAAAATTTAATTATGAAATGAAATATATAAGACCTCCAAAAGGCGAATATAGTGAAGCAACAGTTGCCTATACAAATACTTTAGGATACACAACTGTAATGTGGTCTTTTGCTTATGATGACTGGGATGAAGATAAGCAAGGAAGAGAAGAATATGGAAAGAAAAAAATACTAGATAACTTACATAATGGTGAAATAATGTTACTTCATTCTACATCAAAAGATAATGTAAACATATTAGATGAAATGATAAAAAAGATAAAGAGTGAAGGTTATGAACTTAAAAGTTTAGATGAATTTGCGAGGTAAATATGGGAAAATTTGATAAATTATTTGATATTCCAGAAGAATTAAGTTCAAATATACCTAAAGTAACAATTTTAGGTTTTGATAGAATGCTAATTGAAAATTATAAATCAGTACTAGAATACCAAGACTTTTTTATTAGGATAAAAATGAGTACAGGAATAATTAATATAAATGGATTTGAACTTTTAATGAATGAAATGACAAAAGATGACCTAATAATTACAGGAAATATTGAAAGTGTTGATTTTGAAAAATACGAATAGCAAAAAAATTAAAAGGAGAACATTAATGTTTTTAAAAATACTAATTAATTTTTTATTTGGATACTTAAATATAGAATTAGAAGGATATTATGTAGAAAGATTTATAAATAATTGTATTAGCAAAAATATTTTTTTATGGGGAATAAAAAGAACTAGAAGTACCATTTTATATGCAAAAATAGGGGCTGGAGATTTTAAAAATGCTGCTAAAATAGCTAAAAAACACGGTTGCAAAATTAAAATAAAAAATAAACAAGGTCTTCCATTTGTTATGAAAAAATATAAAAAAAGAAAACTTTTTTTTATATTTTTATTTCTAATAGTTATAGCAATTTATATTCTTTCAAAGTTTATTTGGAATATTGAAATAACTGGAAATGAAAAAATTGATGCAAATGAAATAATTAAAACTTTAGAAGAAGATGGTTTAAAAATAGGTGTAATGAAAAACAAAATAAACAAAGAAGAAATAATTAATAAAATAAGATACCAAAGAGAAGATATTGCTTGGATAGGCATAGAAATAGATGGTACAAATGCTATTGTAAAAATCGTAGAAGCAGATAGTAAACCAGAAATAATTGATGAGAATGATTATTGCAATGTAGTGGCTAGTAAAGATGCTGTAATTTCTAAAATTAGTGCACAAAACGGTACTTTAATGGTTAAAGAGGGAGATCAAGTAAAAAAAGGAGATATTCTCATTGCTGGTTGGATGGAAGGAAAATATACAGGGAAAAATTATGTAAATGCGAATGGCTCTGTAAAAGCAAAGGTAATGTATTCACAAACTGAAAAAATATCGAAAAAAGAAATAAAAAGGGAGCAAACGGGGAATTTTGAAAATAAATATGCCATAAAATTTAATAATTTTAAAATAAATTTGTATAAAACTCTTTCAAAATACGAAAATTATGATACAATGTATATGGATAAAAAAATAAAACTATTTTCTAATTTTTATTTACCGATAGAAGTGATAAAGTATACCAATTATGAAGTAACTGAAACTGAAGTTTCTTACGGAAATGAGGAAGCAAAGCTCCAAGGACAAAAAATTGCAGAGGAAAAATTAAACAGTTTAATTTCAGGAGAAATTGTAAATAAGAATACATCAATAGTAGAAAAAGGTACCTATTATGAAGTTAAAGTTACTTATGAAGTCATAGAAGAAATAGGAACGAAAGAGAAAATAGTGTTTTGAAAGGTGGTATATATGGAAGCAAGAGAAAAAAGTTTAAGAATTTATGATACAAAAAGAACATTTTTTTCAAAGTTAAGTAATACATTCACAAAATTTTTAACTCCTACAAGAACAGGAATTAATAATTTACTTATTGGACTAAAAAGAAGTACAATGATAAAAAATTATACTCAACAATTAGATTGCAAAGACGAAGAAAAAAAGCAATTATTTACTAAAAAATTTGAAGAAAGTTATTCACTATATTTAGAAGCAATAGATCAACATGTAATGGATACAATATATAAAAGGGTTAAAGCTGGAACAGCAACAGATTTTGAAAAAGATGCCCTTTCTAAATATTACAATGTAATTCACTTAAAAGAAACAGACGAATTAGAATATAAACTTAGAAAACAAAAATATTTATTAGAACTAGATTACAACAATGTTAAAGAAATGCAAAAGCATAAATTACAAGAAACATATGAAAAAATATATACTTATGAAATGGATCAAATTTTTAAAAGATTATTAAAGCATTATTCTATGAAATTATCTGAAAGACTTACTCCAATGCAAAAAGACGAAATGTATGACAAAATATTTGATACATTAGAAGACTATATAACAAATATTTTAACTCTTAAAGGAATAACAGATCCAGAGCTTATTAAACAATGTAGCTTATTTGAAACTTATGAAGTTGGTAAGCTTGATCAAGTTGATATGCTAGATAAAAGAATGATTTTATTAGGTATAAGCAGAAAGTTATTTGTACATAGTTTACCATTAGTTGTAGCAGAAAAATGCTATGTAAAACTATTAAAAGATACAAGAAATTTAATTGTAGATACTAAAATTCCAAGAAAAAGGGAAAATGCATATCAACTATTACTTAGAATGTTTGAACAATATAACAACAAATTATTAGCAGTAAAAATATATTGGGACAAGCCAGAGCAAAAAAATCAATATGCTAAATTTGCTGAAAAATGCAAAGCCTTAGAAGCTACAAAAGAAAAAAGCTTAAAAAATTATGAAATTAAAAAGCAAATTTTATATATTCGCGAAGATATGAAAAAATTAGAAAAATACAATGATAAGTATTTCAGAATTTTGCAATTCTATAGAAATAGATTAGTAAAATTAGGAGATATGCGCGAGGCAAAAAATTCATGCAAAACAGGAAAATACAAATCAAATAAATATATAAGTATAAAATATAAAATTAGAAAGGACATAGTAGATGGAACAGCATGCTGAAATTCAATATGAAGGGATAGCCGAAAATTTAGAATATGAACAAATTATAAATAAAGTTGTAGATGCATGTTTTGAAAATGAAAAATTAAATGGGTTAAAGTTATACATTAGTATAACTTTAACTGTCCCACAAGTAATTCAAGAAATAAACAAAAAATATAGGCAAATAGATAAAGCAACTGATGTTTTGTCATTTCCTATGTTTCAAAGAGAGGAAATAGAAATTTTACTAAAACAGAATTATCAAGTAGAAGATGTGCTTGGAGACATTGTTATATCTATTCCAAAAGTTAAAGAGCAAGCAGAAGAATATGGTCATAGTTTTGAAAGAGAATTAGCTTATATGGTAGTTCATGGTTTTTATCATTTAATGGGTTATGATCATATGGTAGAAGAAGATAAAAAACAAATGAGAGCAAAAGAAGATGAAATTTTAAACAAATTACATATAACAAGGGGAGAATAATATATGAAAAAAAAGGATGAAAGGCTCTATAATCATAATTTTATAGAGGCTTGCAATAATGCTGTTAATGGAATTGTATATGCGGCAACAACACAAAGCAACATAAAAAAACAACTAATTATTGGCGTTATTGTTATGGTTCTTAGTTTATTTTACAATTTTACAACCGCAGAGTTTTTATGCTTAACTTTTGCAGTATTTTTTGTAATATTTGCTGAAATGATAAATACTGCAGTAGAAACAGTAGTAGATTTGTATGTTGATACATATCATCCAAAAGCTAAAATTGCAAAAGATGTAGCAGCAGGAGCGGTAGTACTTGCAGCTTGTAATGATATTGTAGTAGCATATTTCCTATTTTTTAGAGAAACTGAACTTACAAAAATGGGACAAAGTGTATTTAGTCAAATGATTTCTTCACCAACACATTTAGCTTTTGTTGGAATTATATTAACTGTAATAGGAATAATTGCAGTTAAAGCAGCATCAAATTATAGAAAACATAAAAATCCTACAAAACAAGTATTTATTCCAAGTGGGCAAACAGCATTAGCATTTGCAATATTAACTGCAATATGGATAAACACACAAAGTCCAGTAGTTTTTTGCTTAAGTTTAGCATTGTCAATCTTAGTAGCAGGAAATAGACTTAATGACACTAGAAATTTAGGAGAAATTGTATTTGGAGCTTTTATGGGACCACTTATAGTTATTCTAGTTTATGGACTAACAATTTTTAGAATTTAGGAGGAAATATATGAAGAAAAAAGTAGTTTTAACAGTTGTCATTATACTATGTGTTATTGCAATAGCAGTTTGCAGTGCAATTTTATATATCAAATCTCAAGGTAATAATTCTACATTTTTAGGTACAGAAGTTATTAATGAAGAACAAAGTGGAAATAATACAATTGTTGCTGAACTTCCAAAGGTTCAAACTTTTAAAGGAAATGATAGACCAATTGCTGTAATGATAGACAATAATAAAGATGCTATGCCACAAGCAGGGTTAAATGATGCTTATATGGTTTATGAAATTATTGTTGAAGGTGGAGAATCTAGAATAATGGCATTATTTAAAGGTGTTAATCTAGATAAAATAGGCCCTATAAGAAGTTCAAGACATTATTTCTTAGATTATGCATTAGAAAATGATGCTATATATGTTCATTATGGATGGAGTCCACAGGCAGAATCTGACATAAAAACATTAGGCGTTAATAATATAAATGGAATTTCTCAAAGTTCAAAAGATTTTTGGAGAGTAAAAGGCAAAAAATCTCCTCACAATGTTGTAACTACTACAGACAAAATTTTAAGTATTGCAAAAAGTAAAGGATATAGAAAGACTTCTGAAACAAAAAGTGTTTTAAACTATGTTACAGATGAAGTAAATTTAGAAAATGGCCAAGAAGCTTATGATATAACAATACCATATTCTGACTACAATACTGTAGAATGGAAATATAATAGTGAAACAAAAAGATACACAAGATATTCTAAATCTAAAGAGCAAAAAGATTGGACAACAAACGAAAATGTAACTACTAAAAATATTATCATCGAGTTTATTGCTAATTCAACATTAAATGATGGTGAAAATAAAGGTAGACAAACAATGAATACAACTGGAACAAAAGATGGATACTATATTACAAATGGAAAAGCAATTCCTATTAAGTGTGAAAAAGTATCTCGTAGTTCAAAAACCGTTTACAAAGATTTAGAAGGAAACGAAATAAAAGTAAATGATGGAAATACATTTGTTCAAATTTGTCCAATTAATGCAAAAGTAAAAATAGAAAGTAATACTCAAACAGAAGCAGAATAATAAAAAAGACATAAGGAGCAAGATATGGAAAAGTTTAAATCAGGATTTGTAACAGTGGTAGGAAAAACTAATGTTGGAAAATCTAGTATAATAAATAGATTAGTTGGTGAAAAAGTTTCTGCTGTTGCTAATAAGCCTCAAACAACAAGAACAAGAATAAGAGGAATTATAAATAGAGAAAATTCACAAATTGTTATTATGGACACACCAGGACTTCATAAAGCAAAATCTAAATTAGGAAATACAATGCTTGAAAATGCAATAAAATCAATTCCTGATGTAGATGTAGTTCTTTATGTAGTTGATGCTACAGAAAAAAGCATGGATGAAAAAATATTACAAAAAATAAAAGAAAGTAATAAAAAAACAATACTTATAATAAATAAAATTGACTTGGTAGATGGAAAAAAAGTTGCAGATTTAATAAATGCGTATAAAGAACAATACAATTTTACAGCCATTATTCCAGTGTCAGTAAAAAAAGATAAAAATATAGAAGATATTTTACAAGAAATAGAAAGTAACTTAAAAGAAGGTCCAGCATATTATGATACTGAGGAATATACTGATCAAACTTTAAGACAAATAGCTGAAGAAACAATAAGAGAAAAAGCTTTAAAATTCTTACAAGATGAAGTACCACATGGCATTTATGTGGAAGTTACAAAAATGAAAACTAGAAAAACAAAAGAAATGGAAAAAATTTACGATGTAGAAGCAACAATTTTTTGTTTAAGAGAGTCACATAAGGGCATAATAATAGGGAAGAATGGAAATATGCTTAAAAAGATTGGAACTTATGCTCGTGAAGACTTGGAAAAAACATTATATACAAAAGTAAATTTAAAACTTTGGGTAAAAGTAAAAGAAGATTGGATAAACGACATGAGCATAGTTAAGAAATTTAAAGCAGAAGAATAGGAGAGTGCTTTATGTTAAAACAAATTGCTTGGAATACTTTTAAAACAACAGGAAATATTGATACAATGTTGGAACTTTTAGAAGTAGACAAAATGATGAATAATAAAAAAGAAACGCAAGATATTGAAGCAAATTATTTACAAAATAAGGATGTTGAAAAAGAAGAAAAAAGATGGGAATTATAAAAACTAAAGGAATAATTTTATCACAAAATAACTTGGGTGACTATGACAGAATGTGTACCCTTCTTACTCCTGACTTAGGAAAAATAGGATGTGCGGCTAAAGGAGCAAGAAGACCCAAAAGTACACTTATGGCAGGTACCCAATTTTTGTGTTTTGGAGATTTTTTAATATATAAAGGTGCAGGAAGCTATCATATAAATTCGTGTGAACCAATAGAAATATTTTATAATCTGAGACTAGATATTGACAAGCTTACTTATGCAAGCAAAGTTGCCAAAATAGTAAATGATGTTACAGACGAAAATCAGAATACATATAGAATATTACAACTTACACTAAACACAATATATATGTTATCAGAAACAGAAAAAAACATGGACTTTATTTTATCTATTTTTAAAATAAGATTATTAGGAATACTAGGTTTTAGACCTGTAATAGATAAATGTATATGTTGTAATCAAAAAGAAAATATACGCTATTTTAGCTTTAAAGATAGCGGATTTAAATGTGAAAATTGTGGAAGACAAGATAAAGGAGCTATGGGGGTAACTGATACAACTATAAAAGCTATAAGATATATATTAATGGCAGATCCAAAGAAAATTTATTCTTTTGAACTTTCAGATGCTAATAAAAATGAATTAAAAATTTTAAGTAAAATATATTTAAATCAATGTTTAGATAAAGAATATGAGTAAAATTCAGTTTATATAACTGGATTTTATTATTTTTTATGCTCTTTCCATTGAAAAATACGCATAAATGATATAAAATATTGTAAAGTAAAATTAGGAGAAATATATGATTAAAACATGGAGATTGAAAGAAAATGATGAAGACAAAATTGCAAGTATAGCTAATAAATATGGTGTAAATAATATAGTGGCACAAAGATTAGTTGAATATAACCTTAAAGATGAAGAAATAAAAGTTTTTTTAAATCCAACAAGAAAAGATTTTCATAATCCTTTTTTGTTACCAGATATGGAACAAGCTATAGAAAGAATTATTAAAGCAATAAATAATAAAGAGAAAATTATTGTTTATGGAGATTATGATGCCGATGGAATTACAAGCACAACTATAATAAAAAGATACATGAAAGATAGAGGAATAGAAATTGGAACTTATATTCCAAATAGATTAGACGAAGGCTATGGATTAAACAAAACTGCAATTAAAGAAATTGCAAATGAAGGATACAATTTAATAATAACTGTAGATTGTGGAATAACTGCTATAAAAGAAACATTACTAGCAAAAGAACTAGGAATGGATATAATAATTACAGATCATCATGAAGTTCCAGAAGAACTACCAAATGCAGTAGCTGTAATTGATGCAAAAAGAAAAGATAGCAATTATCCTTTTAAAGAATTAGCTGGATGCGGAGTTGCATTTAAATTAATACAAGCACTTAGTATAAAATTAAATATAGCAGAAAATGAGTGGCTTAAGTATATAGATATAGCTTGCATTGGAACAATATCAGATATTGTTCCATTAAAAGACGAAAATAGAGTTATTGCTAAACTAGGATTAAAATTAGTTTCTGTAACAAGAAATATAGGTCTAAAAACACTTATAGAGATTTCTGGATATAAAAAAATAGATTCAACATTTATATCTTTTGGAATATCACCTAGAATAAATGCTTGTGGAAGAATGGGACATCAAGAAGATGCTTTAAATTTATTTTTAACAGATGACCCGATAGAGGCTAGAAAATTAGCAACAAAGCTAGAAAATTATAATAAAGAAAGACAAGATATAGAAAAAAATATATATAATCAAGCTTTAGAAGCAATAGAAAAAGAAAAAAATGAACCTTGTGTAATTATAGGAAAAGAAGGTTGGCATCATGGGGTTATAGGCATTGTAGCTTCTAAAATAACAGATTTAACATATAAACCAAGTATATTAGTATGCTTTGAAGGCGAAAATGGAAAAGGATCAGGAAGAAGTATTAAAGGATTTGATTTGCATGAAGCAGTAAAAAATAATGATTCTTATTTAACTGCTTTTGGAGGACATAGCATGGCTATAGGACTTAGCTTAAATGTAAACAATTTTGAAATTTTTAAGCAAAAAGTTCAAGAATATGCTAGAAATTCAAAAATAGAAGAATTAAAACCAGAACTTTTAATTGATTATCAAATAATTTCAAAAGATTTAGATATAGAAAAAATAAAACAACTAGAAGTTTTAGAACCTTATGGAGAAGGAAATACTTTACCAGTTATTATATATAAAAACTTAAAAATAGATTCTATAAGAGCATTGTCAGAAGGTAAACATTTAAAATTAATTTTATTAGATGGAAATTCATATATAGATGCAATAGGATTTAATATGGGAGATTTAACAAACCAATTTCAAATAGGGGATAAAGTAGATATAGTAGGTAATATAGGAATAAACCAATTTAGAAACACTGAAAATATTTCTATTACATTAAAAGATATAAGAAAAAGTATTTAAATAAGAATACAGATAGGGGGTAATATATATGTCAGAAAATAAAGAAATTACAATAAAAGACATAATAACAGAAATGAAAAAGCATAATAGAAAAACAGACTCAAAATTAGTAATGAAAGCATACAATTATGCTGTTTCTCATCATGGAGACCAAAAGAGAAAATCAGGGGAACCATATATAATACATCCAATGCAAGTTGCATATATATTATCTACTTTAGGGTTAGATGATGCAACAATTTGTGCAGCATTAATGCATGATTTAGCAGAAGATACAGATGTAACAATAGAAAATATTGCAAAAGAATTTAGCCAAGAAATTGCAGATATGGTTAATGGAGTAACCAAACTTGGAAAAATTAATTATGTTAGTAGAGAAGAAGAACAAGTAGAAAACTATAGAAAAATGTTCCTAGCAATGGGAAAAGACATTAGAGTTATACTAATAAAATTAGCAGATAGACTTCACAATATGAGAACACTTAAATTTTTAAGTAGAGATAGACAAATAGCAAATGCTAAAGAAACAATGGAACTATATGCTCCTCTTGCAAATAGGTTAGGTGTTTACTCTCTAAAATGGGAACTAGAAGATTTAGCTTTTAAATATTTATATCCAGAAGAATTTAGAGAGTTAGTAGCTGGTATTGATAAAAAAAGAGAAGAAAGATTAAAATTTATTGATGAAATAAATAAAGAAATAAAAATAAATTTAAAAAAGGAACATATAGAAGGAGAAATAACAGGAAGAGCAAAACACCTATATTCAATATATAGAAAAATGCAAAGAGACAACAAAACTTTAGACCAAATATATGACCTTTTTGCACTTAGAATATTAGTAAATTCAGTAAAAGATTGTTATGCAGCTTTAGGTGTTGTACATGAATTATATACACCAATGCCAGGAAGATTTAAAGACTATATTTCAGTACCAAAACCTAATATGTATCAATCTTTACATACCACTTTAATAGGACCAAATGGAACACCATTTGAAGTACAAATAAGAACTTATAATATGCATAGAGTTGCAGAATTTGGTATAGCAGCACATTGGGCATATAAAGAATCAAGCTTTTTAAAAGGAAAAAAGGCAAATGTTACTGTTACTGAGGACAAACTTGCATGGCTTAGAGAAAGCTTAGAATGGCAAAAAGAAATGCAAGATCCTCAAGAATTCTTAAAAACTTTAAAAACAGAATTATTTGAAGATGAAGTATATGTATTTACTCCAAAAGGAGAAATAAAAACTTTACCAAAAGGAAGTACACCTATAGATTTTGCATATATGATACATGCAGAAGTAGGAAATAAAATGGTTGGTTGTAAAATAAATAGTAAAATGATGCCAATTATAACTAAATTAAAAAGCGGAGATATTGTAGATATTATAACAAATGATAACAGTAAAGGTCCTAGTAGAGATTGGCTTAAATTTGTACAAAGTAGTTCTGCAAAAAATAAAATAAACCAATGGTTTAAGAAAAATGAAAAACAACAAAATATTGCAAAAGGAAAAGACTTAATAGAAAAAGAAATAAAAAGAATAGGAATGTCAGAAGAAGAACTATTTGTGCAAAAATATTATAACCAAGCACTACAAAGATATGCTTTTAAAACATTGGAAGATATGTATGCAGCTGTTGGATTTGGTTCTATAACTGCAAACAAAATAATTGCAAGAACATTAGAGGAATATAGAAAATATCATAAAGAAGAAAATGTAGAAGAAAAAATAGAAGAACTTGTAGCAACTCCTAAAACAAAATCATCTAAAACTGGAATTATTGTAAAAGGAATAGATAATTGTTTAGTAAGAATATCAAAATGTTGTAATCCTGTTCCAGGAGATGAAATAATAGGATATATAACTAGAGGTAGAGGAGTCACTGTACATAGAAAAAATTGTACAAATGTTAAAGACTTATTGCAAGATGATGGCAGAATAATAGATGTATATTGGGATGAACAAAAAGCAAGTGCATACAATGTAGATATTACTATATTAGCTAATGATAGAGAAGGACTTTTATCAGATGTTATTAAAGTTATTGGAAATACAAACACAAAACTTGTAGGTGTTTCTGCTAAAGCAAGTAAAGAAAAAATTGCTATGGTAGAATTAACAATAGAAGTAAAAGATATAAATGGCCTAGTAAAAGCTCAAAGAGAATTAGGAAAAATAGACAGTGTATACGATGTAAAACGTAATAAATAAAAATAAAATAAGGAGAGAAAATTAATGGTACAAAAATTAAAAGGTACAAGAGACATACTTCCAAAAGAAAGCGAAGTATGGCAATATATAGAAAGTAAAGCAAAAGAAATATTTGAAAACTATGGATATAAAGAAATAAGAGTACCAGTAATAGAAAACTTAGAACTATTTCAAAGAGGAGTAGGAGAAGCAACAGACGTTGTACAAAAAGAAATGTATTGCTTTGAAGACAGAGGTGGTAGAAAAGTTGCACTAAGACCAGAAGGAACAGCAGGAGTTGTAAGAGCATATATAGAAAATGGACTATCAAGTGAACCATCTCCATTAAAACTATGGTACCATATGCCAATGTATAGATATGAAAATGTTCAAAAAGGAAGACAAAGAGAATTTAATCAACTAGGAGCAGAATTATTTGGAACAGAATCATATATGGCAGATGTAGAAACAATAGAAATGGTAGAACAACTATTTCAAAGTTTAAACATAAAAGATATAGAACTAAACATAAATAGCATTGGTTGCACAGAATGTAGAAAAAAATATATAGAAGCATTAAAAGAATATATAAGACCAAATTTAGAAAGCTACTGTGAAACATGTAAAACAAGATTCGAAAAAAATCCTATGAGAATACTAGACTGCAAAGAAGAAAAATGTAAGGAGCTAAACAAAAATGCACCTAAAATTTTAGACTATTTATGCGAAGAATGCAAAATGCATTTTGAAAACGTAAAAAATATGTTAGATAAACTTGAAATAGAATACAAAATAGATCCAAATATAGTAAGAGGATTAGACTATTACACAAAAACAGTATTCGAATTTGTTTCAAAACTAGATGGACTAACAGTGCTAGGTGGAGGAAGATATGACGGCTTAGTAGAAGAACTAGGAGGAGCAAAAACACCAGCAATAGGATTTGCATCAGGAATGGAAAGACTAATAGATGTATTTAAAAACAATAATCCTGACTTAAAACTAGAAAAAAATATGCACATTTTTGTTGCATATATAGGAGAAGAAGCAAATATATATGCTACAAAATTAGTGAAAAATTTAAGACAGCAAGGCATATATGCAGAAAAAGACATAATGGGAAGAAGCATAAAAGCCCAATTCAAATATGCAGACAAAAAGAAAGCAAACTATGTAATCACAATAGGTGATAATGAAATAGAAACAAAAACCGCAACAATTAAAAATTTACAAACAGGAGAAGAAAAACAAATTTCTATTGGGGACGGTCCTTTAACAACAATCGATTTTGCCTAGAAAATAGGCAAAATGCTTAAATTTCGTCTTAAAAAAGGGGACGGTCCTCTAAGCAGAAATTTCATGCTCAAATCTGCTCTACAAGCGAGAAAGGAAGTATTATGTATAATTCATTAACTATTTTAATAGCAAAAGTATTAAATTTCTTTGCAAAAATATTATGCAAAATACTAAAAAAAGATAATGGAAACATGTTGGGACGAATAGTAAAAAAGCTAAATCCTAACATATTAGAATATTTAAAAATAGATTGCCCAGTTATTGCCGTAACTGCTACAAACGGAAAAACTACAACTAATAATTGCATTAGATATATTATTGAAAACAATGGGAAAAAAGTAGTTAGCAACAAAGAAGGAAATAATATGGAAACAGGTATTATTACCACTTTAATAAAAAACTGTACTATTTCAGGAAAAATAAAAGCTGACTACATTTGCTTAGAAGTTGATGAAAGTTATGTTCCTATTGTTTTTAAGAAAATTCGTTTAGATACTTTATTAGTATTAAATTTCTTTAGAGATCAATTAGACAGAAATGGAGAGGTTGAGAGTTTAATATTAAAAATAGAAAACTTTTTAAAAACATACAATGGAAATTTAATATTAAACAATGATGACCCTAATGTAGCAAGACTTGGACAAGCTAATAAAGAAAACAAAAATGTATATTATTTTAGTGTAGAAAAATACGAAAACGCAAGTATCAAGCAAAAAGAAGCGGGAGAAGGTAAGTTTTGTCCATTTGATAAAACAAAACTTGAGTATGAATATTACCAATATTCACATGTTGGAAAATATATATGCCCAACCTGTAATTTTGGAAAAGTAGAACTATTTACTGAAATTAAAAATGTAGATTTAGAAAATATGACTTTTGATGAAAATGAAATTCATTACAATACCCAAGCAAATAACATTTACACAATATACAATTTTGCAGGAGCCATAAGTGTTGCAAAAATATATAATTTAGATGCGAAAAAATCTTTAGAAACTTTTAAACTAAATAATGGAAGAAGTGAAGAAATAAGTATTAATGGAATAAAAACTTTTATTAATTTAGCCAAAAATCCAACAGGAGCAAATGTTTCTTTAAGAACTTTAAATGAAGATAAAGATGAAAAAGAACTATTATTTGTTTTAAATGATAATCCAGCAGATGGATTAGATGTTTCATGGATTTGGGATATTAATTTTGAGCTAAATAATGTAAGTAGAGTTATTACTTCAGGAAAACGTGCTTATGATATGGCAATTAGAATAAAAACAAGTGGTTTTGATGAAAACAAAATAGAAGCATATACAAATATTGATGAAGCCGTTAAATCTTTATATAAAACAGAAGTAAAAAAATATGTAATTGCAAATTATACTGCACTTCAACCAACAAGAAGAACAATATTTTCTAATAAATAAAACAATAATCAAAAACAAGATAACGCCCAAAAAGGGGCGTCCCCATTGGGCGCCCACTTGGCAAACAAACGTGGAGGAAGAATGAAAGAAATTAAATTATTATATTTATATCCTGATATGTTAGAGCTTTATGGTGATTATGGAAATATACAGGTATTAAAATATAGAATGGAAAAGCGAGGAATTAATTTAATCATAGATAAATATAGCATAGGAGATAAAGCACCAGATTTTTGCTTATATGATATTGTTTTTGCTGGTGGTGGTGCTGATAATGAGCAAACTATACTATCTGAAGATTTAATTAGATATAAAGATAATATAAAAGATGCAATTAATAAAGGTGTATTTTTCTTACTTATATGTGGAGCTTATCAATTATTTGGAAAATATTATAAAGGTGTAGAAGGAAATGTTATTCCTGGATTAGAAATATTTGATTATTACACAGAAGCAATAGAAGACAGAACCAAAAGATGTATAGGAAACATTGTTATAAATACTAAAATAGGAGAAACAGAAACTAAAGTTATTGGGTTTGAAAATCATGGTGGACAAACATACAATATAAAAACACCTTTTGGAAAAGTAATATATGGAAATGGAAATAAGTTTGAAGACTCAGAAGAAGGATTTTTTAAGAAAAATGTTATTGCAACATATTTACATGGACCACTTCTTTCTAAAAATCCAGTTATTGCAGATTATATTATAAAATATTGTTTAGAAAGAAAATATAATGAAAAAAGTATGTTAAATGAATTAGATGATACTTTTGAAAATAAGTGTAGAGAACAACTAATTAATAGTTTTTGTAAATAAGAAAGGCCCCGCACATATGTGCGGGGCATCAATGATTTTTGCACGAATAGAATGCGGATAGAACCTTGAGACGATGCTCATCAGACCTCGGTCATACCTTTGCAGACTTCGAAAACAAAACGGTCTTGAAGATTTGCAGGAACTTTTCCTTTGAACCTGAACTCACCCATTTCGAAGAAAAGTTTTAAGTCGGCAGAGCATACTTTAACATTGCCAACAAATACCTTTTTGCAAAAAGCAGGGGGGTCACACTGAAGGACCTCGGCATCCTTTAGAAGGCCAATCACATGATCATAAAAGGCTTTCATTTCATCATCAGTAATGAATGAAATGGGAAAGATGTCGAGAGGTAGTGCTCTGTCCGCACACAGAATCAACTGAAACTTATGCGGCTTCCGCAAAATGTCAATATCAAAGGTGAAATTTACCTCTTTGATGTTCATTTCCTTGCTCATTAAAAATCATCCTTTCTATAATCTCACAAAAGTGAGGGTTGTAAATAATATTATAATACTTTATAAAGAAAATGTCAAAATTAATATAATTTAATAATTGCGTTTAAGGCTGAATCATCATTAGTTTTTAAAACAATAGTATAAGAATTATTGTCTGAATATAGATATGATTTTACAATTTCACCATATTTAAGTTCTTTTTTATATAAAATTTCAACATTATTAAGTTCAGTACCATCATAAATTTCTTGAGGAAGAAGTTCATAAGCAATATTTAAATAATTTAAATTATGAACGTGATTATTTATGTCTAAATCAAATCTACGAATTTTATACGTATCAGTAAATATTGGTTTACTTGTAGGCTCTGTAAGTTTAGGCAAGTCACTAGATTCAAAAACAAATTCCTTATGTATGCCATGAAAAATATCCCATATATTTTCAGGCATTTTTGCAATTCTTCCGCTTAAAGTATCTACTAAACACCATTTAGAACTTGCAATGGCGCATAAATTACCACTTTCATCAAACATTTTAAAATCACGAATAACAAAAACTTTATTTGAATAATTTCCCCAAGTTTGGACTTTTATGTTAGTATCTGCTGTAATTCTTTTTAAAACTTTTAATTTCCAATTTAAAAGTACCCAAGTAAGATGTTTAGGAGATAAATCATTAAAACTATAATGCACAAAAGCGCTATGTTCTCCAGCAATATTTTCAAGTATGGATAATATAGACTTATTAGTTAAAACATTATGAATTCCAGTTTGAGAAAAACTAGTTCTATATGTATTTTCGAAAATTCCATTTTCTAATTTTGGCTCTGTTATCATATTTTGCCTCCTATTAATAATTGTAAAAATAAAAAACAAAAATATTATACCATATTTTTGAAAATTGTGCTATAATATTTGCATTATGTTAGAAAAATGTGAAATTTGTCCAAGAAAATGTAAAGTAAATAGAATAAATGGTGAGCATGGTTTTTGCAATGCTACAAATAAAATAAAGCTAGCATTGGTATCTAATCATGATTTTGAAGAACCTTGTATAAGTGGTGTGGGAAAAAACACCAAATCATCAGGAACAATTTTTTTCAGTAATTGCAATTTAAGATGTGTATTTTGTCAAAATTATGAAATTAGTCAACAAGGAAAGGGAAAAGAAATAACAACTAAAAGACTTGCCGAAATAATGTTAGAACAACAAGCTAAAAATGTAAATAACATAAATTTAGTTACTCCAACAATGTATATTATGCAAATTATTGAAGCAATAAAACAGGCAAAAAATATGGGGCTAAAAATACCAATAATATATAATTCAAATGGATATGAAAATACCGAAGCTTTAAAATTGCTAGAAGGATATATAGATGTATATTTACCAGATTTAAAATATTATTCAAATGAATTAGCAATAAAATATTCTAATGCACCAAATTACTTTGAAATAGCAACAAAAGCAATTAAAGAAATGTATAGGCAAGTAGGTTCTCCAAAGTTTGATGAATATGGAATAATACAAAAAGGTGTAATTATTAGACACTTAATACTTCCTAATTATGTTCAAAATACAAAAAGAATTTTAAAGTGGATTAAAGAAAATATGGAAGATGACGTATATATTAGTATTATGGCTCAATACTTTCCTACATATAAAGCAAAAGAATTTGAAAAATTAAATAGAAAGATTAATCTAAAAGAATATAGAGAAATAGAAAATTATTTATATACTTTAGAACTAAATAATGGATATATGCAAGATTTGGGAAAACATGAAGAAGAATATGTACCTAAATTTGATTTTAAAGGAATTTAAATGCATAA
>CALXKR010000009.1 GCA_944388895.1 uncultured Clostridia bacterium
CTTCTAAGTCATCTATAACAATTTGTCTATTGCTATCTAATTTATATTTTGGTAATTCTGGCAAATCTTTTATACTATTTAATCCAAATGTTTTTAAAAATTCTTCTGTAACTTTATATGTCATTGGCCTTCCTGGTAAATCTGCCTTTCCAGCTTGTTCGATTAAGTTATATTCTAATAATCTATATATAGATGCTGATGAATCTACACCTCTTATGCTATCTATATCTGCCCTAGTTGCTCTTGGATTATAAGCAATAATACTTAAAACTTCTAAAGAAGCTTGAGAAATAGTTGGTTTAGCTTGTTTATTTAATATTGGATACAAATATTCATAATATTCTTTTTTTGAGCTTAATTGATATCCATCTTCTACTCTAATAATTTCTATTCCTCTATTTTGATTAGAATATGTTTCTTGCATTTCACCTATAATTTGTATAATTTCGTCTGCATTTACTTCTAAAATGGCAATTAATTCTCTTATTTTTACAACTCTTCCTGCTGCAAATAATATTGCCTCTATAATTCCTTCTATTTTTTCTTTATTCATTTTATTTTCCTTTTCTATAAATATGTTATATTATACCACCTAAAATGCCTTTTGGTCAATAAAAGTTAATATTGATTTTTTTTCTATATTATGGTATATTATTTTTATAATATTTTTGGCGGTGATTTTATGATTGAAGAACAAGATAATGAAAAAAGAAAAAAAATTGAAATTATTCAGGGTAACTCTAAAGATCTACAAATTTCTGATGTAAAAGATAGTCTTTCTTTTGAAAAACCTGATGAAAACAAAAAAGAAAATATCATTATACCTGAAAATCAAAATGATTAATATTTTATCTACTTTTTGCAAACAATAGTGGAATTATTAAAAATCAATAATTCCACTATTGTTTTATATTTCTGTTGCACCAATCATTCCTGCATCATTTTTAAGTTTAGCAGATAATAAAATGCATTTGCTATCTAAATTAAACATTTTTTCTTCTACTTTTTTCTGTAAAATTGGCAAAAATATATCTTCATAATATGAAAAGCTTCCTCCAAAAGAAATAGCTTGAGGTTCAAAAATATTTACAATGTTTGAAACACCTATACTAACATTTTCTAAATATTCATTAACAAACTTATTTACATTATTATTTTTTATATTTTCTCTTATATACTTTTGTACTTCTTCTGCTTCTAAATTTTTGTCTAATTTTAAGTACTCTATGGCATTTGCTTTAAATTTTTTCATTGAAGCATATGTTTCAAAACAACCTTTTTTTCCGCAGTTACATTGTCTTCCCTCTTTTTCTATTATCATGTGTCCAAACTCAAATCCTGGATTTTGAATTGGTTCTAACAAATCTCCATCTAAAAATACTGCACTTCCTACTCCTGTTCCAATACATAAAAATATGCAATCTTTAAAATTTTTTAAACTTCCATATTTTTTTTCTGCTATTCCTGCACATTTTCCATCATTTTTTATTTTTATAGGTACTTTGTACATTTTTTCTAATTCTTTTCCAATGTCAAATTCTTCTACATTTAAATTTACTAAGTTCCTAATTTTTGTACCTTTTGGACTTCCTGGAACAGAAATTCCTATTTTGCTTATGTCTTGATTTGTGTAATCGTACTGCTTTAATAAGGTTTCAATTTCATTATGTATAATTTCTAATATTAAATTTTCTACTCTTTTTTCTTCTTCTATTTTATTTATATTTACATCTCTAGTTTGCTTTGTTATTAGTTTTCCATTTTTATCTATTATTCCAGTTGCAATATGACTTCCGCCTATATCTATTCCAATTTTCATATTTCCTCCAATTTCAAAAAGGACAACTAAATATGTTGTCCTTAATTCTTTTATTTTTAAAATCCTGCTGCTGAAAGTAAGAAGTTACCCATATATACTTGAATACAAGGAACAAGTACAACTACTGTTATAAATATTATAACTATACCTACTATTGAATATAAAATTTCTGGTAATATCTTCACTATTTTTTCTAGTATTTGGTCTATATCCATATCCATATATTCAACTAATTTTTCCATCATCATAGGTAAATCTGTTTGCATACCTATTTTTAGCATTTCAGTTATCATAGGTTCTGCTAATCCTGATTTTTCAAAAGGTTCTACCCATGAATCACCTACAATAATATTATTTATAGAAGTTTCAATTATAGAAAGCATAACAAGATTTTTAACTACGTTTTTACCAACTTCTAATGCTTCTTGAATTCTCATACCATTTTTTAAATTTAAAAGCATAGCTTTTGTTAATCTAGAAAAGTCAATTGCAAATATTAGTTGTCCAAATATTGGCATTTTATATTTAAAATAATCCCACTGATATCTTCCTTTAGGAGTTCTAATATATAAAGCTATTGCTCCAATAATTGCAGCAATAATAGCTGTTGGTATAAACCAATTTTTTTGTATTACTGTCAAAAAATTAGAAAAAGCTATTGTCATTGCTGGAAGTTGATCTGTAGATCCTACTTGTGCAAATATGTCTTGAATTATAGGGACAACATACATACTTCCAAAAAATAATATCACTATTAATACAACAAATTGTACTATATTAGGTACCAAAATTTTCTTTAATTTTTTAGATAATGCAGTTGAACTGTCTAAATATTCTACAGCTTGTCTTAGAGATTCTTCTAGAGAACCAGACAATTCACCAACTTTTACAAGATTTATATATATATATGGAAATATATCAGAATAATATTCCATAGTCGTATACATATAATCTCCGGCTTCTACACCAGCTAGTATATCTTCTAATACTCCTTTAAGAGTAATATTTTCTGTAGATTGAATAATTGTAGCTAATGCATGTACGTTATTAAACCCTGCTTTTTTTAGTAAATATAGGTTTTGAGTAAATATAACAATATCCCTTTCTGTTACTTTTTCTGTTCTAGAAAGTGTCATATTTATTTTTTCTACAAGTGTAAATTTTCTCGCATTTTTATTTTTACCAATGTCTGCAGAATTGGCAAGTTGCATTATTTCATCTATATTTGTTTGATTTCTTTTTATTCCACTTTTCTTATATTTACCAAAGCTTACTTGAGTAACATCTATTGGCATTAGTCCATTAACTTTTAATTTTTTTATTAAATTTTGCTTACTTTTATCTTGAACTCTGTTTTTTACTACAATACCATTTTCGTCTACAGCTCTATAAATATACTCTGGCATATCCTACCTCCTTATATACTTATTTTAAAATCCATTCTTTTGTTCTTTTTCTTCTTTCTTTATTTTTAGTTGCATTATAGTTCTATTTAATACTTCTATATTCTTTTCTTCAACTTGTGCTTTTGCTTGTTCTAAAGTTATTATATCATCTGTGAACAATTTTGCAAGTGAATTTATTAATCCTATACTTCCATTAATTGAAGAACTTTGAATTGCATCCTCAATTTCTGATACGCTTAATTTTTCTTTTCTTATTAAACCTGCTACAATATTATCTACAACCATAACTTCTGGAACTAAAGATAATGTACCTCTTTTGTTTTTTATTAATCTTTGAGAAACAACAAGTTTTAGTAGAGATGCAATTAAATATTTAATTTGTGATTGATCTCCAACTTCATAAAAGTTTATCATTCTGTCTATTGTCTCTGCACAAGATTTTGTATGAAGAGTTCCTATTACTAAATGTCCTGATTCTGCTGTTTCAATAGCTGCATCCATTGTTTCTCTATCTCTTATCTCTCCTATGATTAATATATCGCAATCTTCTCTTAATGAATTTTTTGTTCCCAACCCATAAGTTGGAACATCTCCACCTATACCTACTTCTTTTTGAACTATTATAGATTTTTTACATTTATGTTTATATTCTACTGGACTTTCTAGTGTTAGTATTTTTTTATTTTCATTTTCGTTAATATAATTTATTAATGCATTTAATGTAGTAGATTTACCAGAGTTTGTTTTTCCAGTAACTAATATCAGTCCTTGTGGTTGATGTGTCATTCTTCTTACTATATCTGGTACTCCTAGTTCTTCATATGTTGGAAGTTCATTTCTTATAAGTCTTGTTGTAATAACAGGTAATCCATCAGAATAAGAAATATTTACCCTTAAACGAATATCATCAAATATAGCAGATGTATCTAATACTCTATTCTCTCTATAAAATTTATCTTTTTCTAAATTTCCCTTTAGGAAATAGTCATATGCATCTAAAATATCTTCTTTACTAATAGGATTATACTCTTCTAATTCAACTAAGTCTCTATTTATCCTTAATGTAGGTTTAATTCCCGGTATAAAGTGTGCATCTGATGCTCCTAATTGTTTAGCTTTTGATAAAATTGCATTTACATCTATCATTTTTATATCCTCCTAATAAAATAACAATTTGCTATTTAGTTCTTCCAAGGTTGTTACTCCATCTAAAACCTTTTTAATTCCTTCTACTAATAGTGGTTTATATCCCTCTTTATATGCTTCTTCCCTAATTTGTAAAGTTGAAGCATCATTTACGATTAACTCTTTAATACTATCTGTAATTAACAAGGTTTCAAATATTGCAATTCTGTCAAAATATCCACTATTATTACATTTATCACATCCAACAGGAATATAAGTTTTTTTGCTACTTAAATTAAAATCAACATCATATTTTTTGCCAATTTTCTCTATAATAGCTTTTTCCTCTTCTGTAAAATCTCTTTCTTTTCTGCAGTAAGGACAAATTTTTCTTACCAATCTTTGTGATATTGATGTTGCTAATGTGCTTGATATGTCATAATTTGAGATATTCATTTTTCTTAATCTTGAAACAACTTCTATAGCATTAATAGTGTGTATTGTTGACAATACATAGTGTCCTGTTTGTCCAGCTTGCATAGCTATTTCTGCTGTTTCTTCATCTCTAATTTCTCCAACTAGTATAATATCTGGGTCCTGTCTTAATACAGTACGTAAAGATCCTGCAAAAGTTGTTTTAGGATCAATTTCAATTTGATTTAGCCCAGGAATTCTAATTTCAACAGGATCTTCTATTGTTGTAATGTTTATTTCTGGTCTATTTAAATAATTAATTACACTATATAATGTTGTTGTTTTTCCTTCTCCAGTTGGTGCTGCAATAACAGTAATACTATTTCTTTTTTCAAAAGCATTTTTTAATAATTTTTGATCTCTTGGATATCCTAAATCAAATAATTCTTTTATGTTTGCATCCTTTTTTAGTAATCTTAAAACAAACTTTTCTCCATTAATATTTTTTTGTGAAGAAACACGAATGTTATAATCTGGATACATTATTATTCTACCATCTTGAGGTTCTTGTTTTTCTTGATGCATATTTGATATAGCTTTTAATCTACCTATTATTTGTGGTTGTTTTTCTTTATCAATTTTTGCAACCGTAAAAAGCTCTCCATCTATTCTGTATCTTACTCTTATGCTATTTTCTAATGGTTCAATATGAATATCACTTGCTCTTTTAGCCATACCAGATCTTATTATATTGTCTACTATACTAGTTCCTGTTGCATCAGTATCAATTGTTTCAGTTGAAACTTCTTCAATAGAATTTAATACTTTTTCAATATTTTTCTTAAAAGTAATATATTTTTCCATTACTAAGCCTTTATTAAGCATTAATAATCTTACTGATTCAACTTGTTGTTTATTACTTATATCTGCAAAGCAAACTTTTATACTTCCTTCATTTATTTCAAAAGGTATTGCCTTAGCACTTTTGGCTATATCAAGAGAAATATATCTAGATATATCTAATTTTACATCTTCATCTGTTAAATATATTACTTTTTCTCCTAATATTTCACCCATAGCATTTAATAATGCAATAGGCTCTGCTAAATTAAGCTCATTTAAAATGTCTCCTAATTTTTCTTTAGAATTATTTTTTTGATATTCTAAAGCTGCTCTTATATCATCTTGTTTTACTACTCCCATTCTAACAAGTTCTATTCCTAATGGTTGTCTTTGATTTGTAGCCATATTTACTCTCCTTTCAAATTACCAATATTTTAATACATAACTTATACTTTGAGTGTAATTTGCCTCTTCATTTGCTCCAATTTTTATATCAATTGTAATATATTTTTTATTGCCATTTTCTGTTTTATATTGTTCTGCTCTAAAGCTTTGTATATTTTTAGCTATTTTTTGTTTATTTTTATATATACATTTTTCTTCTTTTGAATAACTATATATATCACCATCACCAAAAGTTATCTGCAATATACTTTTTCCTTCCGAATTTGTAATTTCTTTTATTTCTGCTTGGTTATTAGTTTTTGTATCTTCTATAAAATACATATTAAATTTATTAAACTCACTTACATCTATACTATTGTCATTTACATAAGACAAATTACTATAAATATAATTGCTTAATGTAGCAAGTAATCCCATTACAACACTAAACATTAATATATATATAACTAATATTACTAGTGTAATGCCCCTTTCAGACTTCATTTTTTCACCTACTCTTTAACTTTAATTTTATTTACTATTATCTCTTTATCTTGTCCAGCGAAATTATAAACTAAACTTATTTTTATTTTTTTTACTAAGTCCTTTGCATCAGGATATGTGTCTATATATTTTTCTTGACTTAGCGAAAGTGTATATCTATCTTCTGGCAATCCTATTTGTGAAATTATACTGTTTTTATAATCATTCAAATCCTCTATTTCACCATATTCTTTTAAATCTATGTCTTCACAAATTTTTATTACATATGTCATTGCATCTTGGTGAATCTTTATTAATGCACTTTGCTTATATATTTGTACATATAAAGTTAATATAACTGTAGTAAATAGTATAAAAACTAAAGCTCCTGTTGCAATATCTAATCCTGTAGCACCATTTTCTTTTTTTAAATTAATTTTTTTTATATTCATTTAATCACCTACTATACTAAGTATATATATAAATATTGTTGTTAAAGAATTTGCTATGCATAAATAAAATGCTATAGGTTGGTTTTCTATATTTATTTTATATTTTTTCCTTTTATTTAAGATTTTATTTAATATTATTTTTATTGCTATTACAAGTAATGTTATAATTATTGATATTATTGTAGTTACTTCATATGTAAAAAAAGTCATTATTAAACACAAAATTAGTGTATTAAATACATATTCATCTTTTCCAACTTTTTTTATTCTGTAAGTACTAAATATTAATATTAATGCAATAACTACTAAATATAAAATAAATCTATTTACATTAAAATTTGAAAAGCAAGTATATTGATAAATCATATATGAAATTGCAATAACTAATCCATAAATTAGAACTCTTTTATCTACTTTATTATGTTCTATATCAATTCCTGCTACTAAAAATAAAAATACTATATACAATGCACCAAAAGCAAATTCAATTAATTTATTTAATGTAAGTGTGTAAACACTAATATTTAAAAATAAAGCTAAAGCTAAAAATGCTATTCCACATAATATTTCTATTATAAAATATCTTGGTCCAATTTTTGATTTACAATATCTACATTTTGCTCCAAGAAAAATATAACTCCAAACAGGTATCATGTCTAAGAAATTTAGTTTATGATTACATTTTGGGCAATATGAATGTTTATGAGTTATATCTTGATTTAATGGTATTCTATATGTTGCAAGTGTAAGAAAACTTCCAAAAACAGTACCCATTATAAATATTATTATATATAATAAAATATTCATTTTTCTATCCTTTTTAATTATAAATAATATAAAGGTTACCTAAATACGAATAATTTAGGTAACCTCCATATTTAGTACTATTATATAACATAATAGAATTTTAGACCTCACGTATTTTATTAGTTAAGTCCTAAATTTTGTAATACTTGGTCATATGTTTGATTGAACTTATCCATTTCTTTTTGTTCATTTTTTGTAGCTTCGTCCCATTTTTCTGTTGCATTTTGTGCTCTAGTAAAAATACCATTGTTTCCTATTGTTAAGCTTATTGCTACTCCAGCAAGGATTAATAAAACAATGATTGTTACAACTAATGCTACTAGTGTAATACCACTTTCTTTTTTAAACATAAAAGTTCCCTCCTTAGTAAAAATTTGTATATATTTATATAAATAAATATTACCTAAAATAAATTATTTTCCCCCTGTAACTACATTTGCTGAATTATAATAATTATCTGTAGTGTTTTGATCTGTTGCTCCTGAGTTAGATCCGTTATTTGTGTTATTACCAGTTGAATTTTCTACACTATATTCTGCAAATGGGTCTGGTTTTCCTGGATTATAACTTTGACTAGCTTGATATTTGTTTAAGTCAGTATTTTCAATTGTATATTCCTTTTCTTGTGTAGTATAACTACCTATTGTGTCTTCTGCAATTTCTGTTTGAATATTTTCAGGAGTTTGATAAGCAGTTACTTTACTTGGTATTATTTTATTTGTAGGAATATAGTTATAAAATAATACTGCCATAATTAAAACAATAGCTATGCAAATTAACAATATAATCATTATTTCCTTAAAAATTGTTTTAGCCATAATCTTCTCCTATTCTACAGTTTCATTTTTTTGGTTTGTTGTATTGTTGTTTTGAGAAGTAGTAGTGTCGTTTTTGCTTGATTGTGTAACAGTAGTTTTTTCCTGTTGTATTTTGACATCTTTTACAACAAATGTACATTGATTTTGTGTCATTTCAAAATCATCAATAGTAAATTCTAATGTTGAATCATTTTCTAATGACATAATAAAATTTGTAATTGCAAGATAATTTCCTGTAACTGTAAACTTTAAATTCTTATAATCTGAATTTGCTATTGAGCCTGATGTAACATCCATTTTTATGTTTACACCTTCTTTAGTAGCATGGTTTCCAACTGCGCTCCACAAATATTCAATCTTATAATTCTTTGTTTGTGTAGCATCTTGTAATTGACTTTCCGTGCTAGCATTTATTTGGCTTAAGCAATCTTCTTTAGATTTTATTAATGCTGAAATATCTTGTTTTAATTTAGTAAGTTTACTTTCATATTCATCATTTGTTGATTTTGCCTGATTTATTTTTTGTGTCAAATTATTATTTGCTTCTTGAATTTGACCTACACCTAGTACATGCAATGGTCCAATGTTTATACCATTTTTTATGCACAATGCAGCCATTAATATTAATAATATTAATAATATTGATATTAATAATTTTCTCATTGCCTTTCTCCTTTAATTATGGTAAGTCTCCTTCAATTGTTACAACAATATATTCTCCTTCTTTAGTTCCTTCTGTAGATGTAACATTTTCTAGATAACCATTATTTTTTATTTTTGCTTTAAAATAAGCTAATTGTTCATATTGTTTTGATTGTGCTGTAATAATTATATGTTGTTTCTTTTCATTTCCACTTGTTACTTCTGTATTATCAATTTTAGTAAGTTGTACACTTTTTGGAATTATATAAACAATTTGATTTAGAAGAGTTGGAATTTCATTTTTTCTTCCTCTTTTTGTTTCTAAGTCTGAACTTGCATTTTCAAGTTCTGATTTAAAGCTATCATAATCCTTCTTTTTATTTAAAACACTATTATCATCTGAATTAACAGCTGCAATTTGTTTTTTTGTATCATCTATAACCGCTTGAGCATTTTGAGTTTTAGCTTCAATTTGTTTTCCTAAAAATACTGAGCATCCTGAAAATACGACTATAACCATAAAAGTAGTTACACAACCTCTAATAAGCCACATTTCACTAGGTTTTAGAGTACCTTTCATACTCCAATCAAAACTAAATGATTTTTTATTGGTTTTTTTACCTTTACCTAAAGATTTTATATCTGCATGTAAAAGTGTATTTAAATCATCTTTCCAAGTACTAGCTTTAAAGTTCAAGCTTTTTAAGCCATACTCTAATCCTTCCATAGCTAATGAAATTGCACTATTTACTTCTATAAAATCTTTTATATTTATTTTGTTATTATTTACTGCAAAAAATGGTTTTAATATTTCACATTTTGCATCTCTAAAATATTCTTGAAAGTATAACTCTATATTGTTTATTGCTGTTCCTAATCCTGTTAAATAAATTTTATCTATTTTACTATATTGTTCTTTTATTTTTGTAACTTCTTGTACTATATTAAATAATGTTGGAACAATATATGATAAATATCTATTATTTGGATCATCAGTTTCACTAGTTTCCATTGTATATATTGTTGTATTTTTACAAATTTCATATGCTTTAGAATAAGAGTTTTCTCTTTCATTTATTTTTTCTATAACTTCCTGCATACCATTTGCAATATGATCAATAGCATATATTTTTTGATTTAAAATTGTTGTTACTGTTGTTTTATCTTCAATGTTAATAATCATAACATTTTCGCCTTTTTTTATGTCCGCTATGTTTGCTATTGATACTGGTAATGGTGTTATGCTTTTTATTTTTGCATTAGACACATAAGTATTTAATTCATTTAAATTTTCTTTACCAGTTGAAAAATATATAACTCTATTTCTATCTTTATTAATTAAATCATTTACTATTATATATCTTCCCTCATATGCATTAGGATTAATATGATTATCTGAACATAGTGTTTCAAATTCTGTATTAATTGTCTTTTTAGTATCATTTTTATTTAAAAGACTAAAAACACTAAAATAATCTATCCTTTCTTCTTTTGTATTTATACAAATAGGAATATTATTACTATTTGTTTCAGTTATAATTTGTTCAATATCCTTTTGTATATCATTATAAAATTTAAGTCCAAAAGATGCAACATCTATCTGATTATTGTTCTTTTTGACTTTTGCATATTTAATTACTTGATTAGATATACTAATTCCTAGACTTTCTTGCATCTTTTTCTCCTTTTATAATATTATACAATATATTATTATATTTCGTACTTTTATAATATTTATTCAGTTTTATTTTTCCAATAAACTTTCTATCATATACATTTTATAATTTTTTGAATAAAAGTCAATATTTTGTCTATTAATGTAAAATAAATGTAATATTTGTAATATTTGTAATATTTCATTATTTTTCTATTTCATTATATATAAATTTTTTTAAAAATTCAGAAGTTGTATCTGGAGCTACTTTTCCAGGAAGTGCTGATGCCAAGATTGCCTTTATGCCTAATTTTTCTGCCACATCATAATCAACTCCTCCTGGAGTAGATGCTAAATCTACTATTAAAGTTTCATTACTCATTAATATTAAAGTGTGTTTATCTAATATTTTATATGGAATTGTATTAAAAACAACATCCATTTTACAAATATTTTCTTTTAATTTTTCTAATGGTATTGGTTTATATCCATACGCTTCGATCCATGCCAAGTCTTTCTCCTTTCTAGCTTCACAATAAACTTCTTTTGCAATTCCTTTTAATCTATCACACAATATTTTTCCTACTCTTCCAAAACCTAATACTAGCACTTTGCAATCAGATAAAGTATAAGTTGTTTCTTCCATTGCTATTTGAATAGCTCCTTCTGCAGTTGGTATAGTATTTAAAATTGTAGTAGCTTCATCATTTAATATTTCATTTCCCGTTATTAATTTTTTTCCATTTGAAATCTTTTTCAATTTTTCTATTGTTATACTTTTATTACTCAATGGCATATATACATTTTTTCCATCTTTGCTTAAAGGTATTGAACTTATTACTATTTCCGAATTATTTTCTTCTAATTCTTCTAAGTTTTCAATTTCTTTAATATTTTCTACTTCATTTCCATAAGTTTCAACTTTATTTCCATCTTTTAAAAGTTTTTTTGCTAATATTGATAGCCTTCTATCTCCCCCTATAATTAAAAAATTGTAACTCATATAACCTCCTTTATTAAGATATATTATGAGTTACAATTATTTTTGTTATATTTCTCTTTCTATATTATCTAGCTGTTTTTCTATTTTTTTATCATTTTGCGTTAATTTTTCAACAACGCCATAAGTTTTATTTAAATAATCAACAATCTTTAATTCTTTTTTATTCATTTTTGTATTTGCATTTTTAGATTTAGTTAAATTAATTTTTCCTATAATAGTAGCAAAATCTGTATCGTTTTCTATAATAGAAATCAGTTTTGAATCAAGTTCTATTGCTATATTTGCATATTGAATAGCAAGTTCTTTTTGTCCATTTATAATTTTTATTTTAGCTAAATAATAATAAGCTTGAGCCTGAACTGTTTCATCATCGCTTTCAATACACTCCATAAAATATTTTTCCGCTTCATAATATTCTTTAAATATTAAAGATATTTGCCCTAAATTTAACTTAGCTACATTTAGGGTAGAATTTATTATGCTAGCTTTTTTATAATATTCTTTTGCATTTTGAAAATCATTTAATCTTGTATAAGTCATCCCCATACAATAATATAGCATATATTCTCCAGGATTATATTTTAGAGCTTCTTGATAAATTCCAATTGCCTCTTTAAACATATTACTACTATATAATAAATCACCTAATGCAATACTAGCTTCAGTATATTCTGGCTTGGTCTTTAACAAATTATTCAATAATTCTATTCCTAATTGATTTTTTCCATTTTGTTTATAAATATTTGCTAATTTTAAATAATTATCATAATTTTTAGGTTTTAAATCTATAGCTATTTCATATTCGCTTTCTGCTTTTTCATATTCATTATTTTTTTCATACCATTCTGCCATTTTTTTATGTGACAAATAACTATTTGGATGTAATTGCAAGTTTTTTAAAAGTATAACTTTAGCTAATTCTTTATTGTCTTTATTCTCATAATAGCTAACTTTAAATAAATTAATCAGCTCCAACAAATTAATTTTATTTTTTTCTAATATTAAACCTATTACAGGGATAATTAAGTTAAGAATATACATTATACACCAAATAAATGTGTTAGGATTTTTACCTTGAAGTATAAATATAAAATCAATTATTAATCCAACGAATTCTAAAACGAGTACAAAAGTATAATTAGAGTTATTCTCTTTTACTAATTTGATGAATGTTATTATAAATATTGCAAGTGCTATAACACTAAATAAAATTATATGTATCATTTTTTTACCTTTCTATTTTTTGAAAGTATATCATAACTTTAATTAATTAACAATAGTATTTTTATTTATAGTTTTTATTAAGATAAAAAATTTTGTCTTTTTGTCGTTTTAACGTCATCGTTATTTCATTTCCTTTGCTATACTTTTTAATAAAGAAAGGAGTATTAATATGTTACTTTGTACAGCAGTTAGACAAAGAATAGTAGGTCTTGCTAATGATAGAAATATAACTTTGCATAAGCTAGCTTTAGACTCTGGAATTCCATATTCAACTTTAAGTAGTTTTATGAATGGAAAAAGTGCAAGTATTACTTTAACTACATTATTACACTTATGTGAAGGAGCTAATATTGAATTAGAAGATTTCTTTAAAGACAAATTATTTAGCGATGTTGAAGCAGAAGACGTTCGCAGTGAAGTTAAGAAAAAATAGTAAAAAAGGATGTATAATTTTCTTATACATCTTTTATATTGCTTTTTTTGCATTTTTGTAGTATTTTATAGAGTATATTTTTAATATAGAAAGGATATAATTATGAAAGTAAATATTGTTTTAGTTGAACCAGAAATTCCTCAAAATACAGGAAATATTGCAAGAACATGTGCGGCAATAGGAGCTAAATTGCACCTAGTTCATCCCATTGGTTTTAGTATTTCAGAAAAAGCAGTAAAAAGAGCTGGACTTGACTATTGGGATAAACTAGAAATTGAAGAACATTCTTCTTTAAATGATTTTTTGCAAAAATATTCTCCAGATTCTCGTAACATGTTTTTTGCAACTACTAAGGGTAAACATATATATTCAGAACCAGATTATGCATCAATGGATGAAGTTTTTGTTTTATTTGGAAAAGAAACAAAAGGATTACCTGAAGATTTGTTGCTTAGTCATTTGGATAAAACAATTAGAATTCCAATGAGAGAATCTTTACGTTCTCTTAATTTAGCTAATTCTGTATGTGTAGTTGTTTATGACATATTGAGACATAATAATTTTGAAGGTTTAGAAGAAATTAGTTCTTATTTTGATAATTAAAATTTTTAGATTGTGAGGTTTTATGAGAAGAACAAAACTTATTGATAGAGTACTACCAGCTTATACAAAAGGTGAAGAAATTTTTAATATGACTTCGCATATTGTTGGTGGTGTTTTAGGTATAGTTGCCACTATTCTTTGCGTTATATTTGCATCCCTTAATGGAAATGTTTACGGTATTGTAAGTGGTTCTATTTATGGTTCATCATTAGTACTCTTGTATACTATGTCTAGTATTTACCATGGTTTAAGTCCTAAACTTTTTTCTAAAAAAGTTTTTCAAGTACTAGATCATTGTACAATATTTGTACTTATAGCTGGTTGCTATACTCCTGTTGCACTATGTAATATTCGTGAAATAAATCCAGTTTCTGGTTGGAGTATTTTTGGTTTTATTTGGGCTTTAGCTATAATTGGAATTATTCTTAATTCAATTGATTTAAAAAAGTTTAAAGTATTTTCTATGATTTGCTATCTTCTTATGGGGTGGTGCATAATTTTTCGCTTAGATTTATTGTTACAATCAGTTGATCCTGTTGGAATTACTTTACTTGTAGCTGGAGGCATTGCTTACACCATAGGAGCTATATTATATGGAATTGGAAAAAATCATAAATATTTTCATTCTATTTTTCATTTATTTATAGTTTTAGGAAGTTTATTACAGTTTTTTTGTATACTTTTATATGTGATGTAAATAATATTTATAAGAGATATGTTGCATATCTCTTTTTTTGACAAAAAATAAAAATACCAAGTTAGTTTTTTCGAACACTTGGTATTTTTATTGGTGCAGATACCCGGAATCGAACCGGGACGGATTATTAGTCCGCAGGATTTTAAGTCCTGTGCGTCTACCAGTTCCGCCATATCTGCATATTTGGTTACGACATTTATTATTATAATACGAATATATAATAATTGTCAAGTAATTTTTTAAAAAATTTTTAAAGATGGGACTTGCACCCATCTTTATATGAATTCATATATCTATATCATATATAAATTATTTTTCATTAACTAAATCTTTTAAAGCTTTTCCTGCTTTGAAAACTGGAGCTTTGCTTGCTGGAATCTTTATTTCTTCTTTAGTTTGTGGGTTTCTTCCTTTTCTAGCTGCTCTTTTTCTTACTTCAAAAGAACCAAAGCCTACTAATTGTACTTTGTCTCCTTTAATTAAGCTTTCTGTAACAACGTCAACAAATGCGTCTAAAGAAGCTTCAGCATTCTTTTTTGTGTCTCCTGTTTTAGCAGCTATGGCTGCGATTAAATCAGATTTGTTCATTTTTACTACCTCCTATAAAGAACGAATGTGTAGACTTATCTCCAATCTACTATTACTATTATTCTTCAAAGAATGACAAAATCCTTCTTTTTTGTTATACTTTTTTCTCTGTAATCTTTGAGGCTCTAAGCTTTCATAGTTTTGTTCATTAATTAATTGCTTGGAAATGCCTATTTTTATATGGTTTGATGGCTTTTTATCAATTATCTGTAAATTTACCAATTCGCCTTTTTTTGCCTAAATGACAGTGTTTTTAGCTGTTTTGTATCAATTATTTTTAAAACTATTACAAAAAATACATAAATTATTATTCCTAAAATTAAAGCTATTAGCATACTTATTTTAATATTTAATTTAAAGCTTATTACTTTATATATGATTCTTGAACATATTATAAAAATAACTGTTGATATTATTAATTTAATTATTTTAACTTTGTCTATTTTTATATTTACTTGTTTTTTTAGCCATATATAGCACAGTATTGTCATTAGAATATGGGATATTAAATTTGATATTGCTGCACCATTTATTCCACCTATAAATATATCCATTGGTATAAGAATTTTATTTAATAGAGTTTTTATAATAACTCCAAATGTTATTGATATTATTGGTATTTTGTTGTCTCCTATTCCTATTAAAACGCCTCTTAATGTTTGTTCTATAGTAATAAATATAATAGATAATGAACTAATTTGTAATATAACTTCTCCTGCTGAAGCATTTGGAAATAATAATTTTAATATACTATCTGCATAAAACCCAAACACTGCGGTAGAAGGGAGTGCTATTAGTAATCCTATAAGTAAAGAAAGATTTATTCTTTTTTCTACTTCTTCAAGTTTTCCTTTAGATTTAGCTGCTGCTATTCCAGGTATTAATGCTACCGATAAAGTTCCACTAAATGATAAAGGGAAATTTATTAATGTATCTACTTTTCCATTTAATATTCCATACTGTAGTTTTGCCTGTTCATATCCTATTTTACTTTGAAGCCCTCCCATAATTGTTGTAGCGTCAATATTTCTTCCTATTGTTCCAATAAAAGGAGCTAATGACATTGGAACCGCGGTAAATATAATTTCTTTAATAGTTTTTATCATTCTAACAGGCGTATAGTTTACACTAGTAATAATTTCATATTTAATCTCTCCCAATTCTTTTCTATAAAAAATATATAAATATCCAAATTCTATTATATTTGCAATAGTAGTTGCCAAATTTGCCATTGAAGATATACTTGAAGTATTAGTAATTTTACTTACAATTGTAGCAAATTCTATTATTACTATGGTAACAAATGTTTTTGTAAGTTGATCATAAGTTTGTGCTTTGGCTGTGATACTCATTTTTTCTCTTCCATTAAAATATCCTTTGTATACAGAAATAATGGATACTAAAAAAACGGATGGTGATAATGCTATTACTGATAGTTCTACTTCTGGCATTTTTATAATTTCATTAGCAATTATATGTGCACTACAAAAAAGAACATAACTTCCTATAATTCCAATTATTGAAAATAGACCTAAGGATATTCTAAATATTTTATATGCTCCCTTATGATCTCCTACCGCTGTTCTTTCTGCTACAAGCTTAGATACTGCTCCTGGAACACCTATAGATGTTATACTAAGTAATAATGAATAAACTTGAAATGCAGCAGTTGTAATAGCGTTTCCTTCATCACCAAATTGAGATTTATTTGTTAAATACAATTTGTATATAAGGCCTAATATTTTTACAATAAATTGTGATAACATTAATGCCGCTATACTTTGAAAAAATGTTTCTTTTCTCTTATTCATATTTATCCTCTCTATTTTTTAATTTATATGTGTTTATTTTAAAAAAAATTACTTGAAAAGCCTTGTAATTTTCTCCATTTTGTAGGATAATATATGTATTAGAATATTGCCTTTGAAAGGATTAAATTATGAAAGTAATTGATAAATTTTTAAAATGGTTAAAAACTGATAGAAATACTTTTTTAACATATGTATTATCTTTACTAACCATTTTTATTTTAATAGATAGAATTGTAGAATTTTTATTAATTGTATTTACAGGAGTAGCATCTAATTATTGGGGACCTATAACATATGCATTTGCAATACTTTGCCCTGTTTTTGCATTTTTGTTTTCTGGTTCATCAAAATTTATAAAATGTGATGATGACAAATTAAAATGGTTTTATTCATATTGTATTTCATTATACATTCTATGCATGTCTATGATTACTGAATGGATAAACCAAGCTTGTTGGCTGGGTCTTTTGTCTCTTCCTGGTTATACAGAATTAGCAAGCAATTTTTCATATCTAATAAAACCTGCTTTATCTTCTATTGCAATATATTTTCCACTTGCAAGTGTAAGTTTTGTATTTAGAAAACTATATGCTGGAGTTAATGATACTAAAGATTTAGTTGATTCTATTTTTGATTATGAAGGTATAAACCTTTCAGATAAATCTGTTGGTTGGGGTCAATATACTAATGAAATTTTTGTTGGAACTGATAAAGATCATGGTAATTCTGTTAAAATTCCTGAATCTAAAAGATTTGAGTCAACTTTAGTTGTTGGTATATCTGGTTCTGGAAAAACATCTTTAATATTTGAGCCTTGGGTTGCTCAAGATATAGATAAAAAATACTTTTTTAAAGAGTCTGCTAAATCTATGGCATTTGCAGCTTTAAGAACAGGTCTTGCAACATTAAATGCCCCTTATGATAATGATTATATAAATTCTCATTTTAGGCTTAATATGTTATCTCCTGTAGAATCTCGTTTAAATTTATATAAGTCTTATATGAAAAAATTAATATATTTTGAATCTGCTTCAAATATTACATATCGTGATTTAGGTATTACATATATGGCTCCAGATTTTGAAACAATTAACAAAATTAAAGGCGTTGCAGAAAACTTTGGTATTCCTGTTAATTTAATAGATCCTGATTTTGTTAATTCTCCAGGGTTAAACCCTTTTGCACTTGAAGATCCTACACAAACAGCTATTGCTATTTCAACAGTTTTAAAGGGTCTATACACAGATAAAAACCCTGAATTAGAATCTGCTTATAGAGAAAATTTAACAAGTCAAATTCTTGAAAATTTAAGTATTCTTTTAACAGTAATTTACCCTAGAATGAATGAAGGAAAACTTCCTAATATAGAGGATATGTTTAAATTATTAAGTAATTTTGCCTTAGTTGAGAAAATGTGTAGAATATTAGAAAGTGACCCAGAACTTGCTGAAGAATATCATATGCAAATTAGTTACTTTAAAAAGAATTTTTATGCTGATAGTCCTAATAAAGATGAAATGGAAAAAGCTGTGGCTATACCACTTGCCCAATTAGATACACTTCTTCGTTACCCAGGAGTTAAAAATATTTTATGTAATAGAGTTAACAATTTAAATTATGACGAATTATTGAAAAACGGTGGAGTTACATTAGTTTGTACAAGACGTGGTGATTTAGGAGCATCTGCTCATAAAGCATTTGGACTATTCTTCTTACTACTTATGCAATATTCAGTATTAAGACGTCCTGGAAATGAAAATTCACGTATTCCTCATTTCTTATATATAGATGAGTTTCCAGATTTTATATGTCCAGCGACAGAACCTATCTTTACAATTTACAGAAAATATAGAGTCGGTACTGTTATATCTGCTCAAACTTTGGACCAATTAAAAATGCATGGTGAAAAATTAGGAAATATTATTATTTCTAATTGCGGAAATAAAATTGTATTTGGTAATAACTCTCCTGAAGATAATGAATGGTGGTCATTAGAACTTGGTGAGAAAAAAGATTGGGAATTTTCAAATTCTTATGATACAGCTAAAGGTGAATATGATTCTAAACTTGGTGGCATTAAATATGGCTACAAACTTAAATATAAGGCTGGAAAAGTTCAATCACTTAAATTTAAAAACTGTATGTATAAATTAAGAGATATAAAAGGTAAATATATAAATGGTACTGCAAAACTAGATTTTCTAGGTTCTAAATATAAAGAAAAGCAACCTATTAAAACATATAATTTTGCTAAGTTCACAAGTGGAATTGCAGAAGGTGAAACTAAAAAAGCAAAGAAAACAAGTTTAAAATCAGTTCATTTTAGTGATGATGAATTTGAAACAGATCCAATAAAAATAGACACATCAAATACTAATTTCTTATTAGATAATGATGATGCAATAACATATACATTTAAGAAAAATAAAAAGGATAACTAAAATTTAGTTATCCTAATATTTTTGCTTCTACATTTTTCTTTTTATATTTTCCATCTTCTTGGACAAATTCATATAAACTTTTATCTAATTTTTCTTTATTTTGTTCTAAATCAGTTGTAAAATAAAATCTAATTTTGCTTATTGATAATTGATTTATTATTAATTCTTTAAAAACTTCTGCCATATGTGTATCATCTTCACATACAAATATTAATTGTGGTATACTTAAATATCCTGAATCTCCTGGTGTATAGTTATCATAAAAATCTTTCCATTGTTTCATTCTTTCAACTAATTGCTCTTTCCAATTTTCATTTCTTCTAATAACTTCATATACAAAATCTATTTTTTTGCCATTTACTTCGAATTTTATATTGGCTATTGGTTTAAATGTTTTTCCTGTTAGTTTATTTACTATAGCTGGTTTTAAGGTGTATGAAGAAACATATTTAGATTTTCTAAGATACGCTATAACTATTTGATTTCCAGATAATTTTTTCTTTATCATTTCCACTGGTTTTGCATTGTCAGTTGGTTGCCATTTACACTCTATTTCTCTAGAATTAAGTAAATATTTTCCCATTTTTTCCATGCAATAAATTCTATATATTCCGCTTCCCTCTTCTGACATAAAATAATATCTAGTTAAAATTTTACACTTAATTAGTTGTTCTAATTTATTGTTTAATTTATCTTGAGAAGCAATTTCCGCTTTTTCTAATTGCAATAATTGAAATAATTGTCTTGATGTTAGAAATTCAAATTTATTTATTAGTTCTAGTATTTTAAAATGAATTTCATTTAAATGTCCTAAGTTGAATTTTTGAATAATTTGATTCATTGAAACATATCCATCTTTTCCATCAAAAACTTTAATTTCACTAGTTCTCATTGCAAATGGTGATACTGTTGTTTTTATTTCGCTATCATCTACCATTTATTTTTCCTCCTACAAAAATTATTTTGCTAGTTACTAGCTTTTTGCTAGCTCAACAATTAAATTATATCATAAAACTTCACATAATACAAGGCTGTTTATTTATGCTACTTTATAATTAATTTTATTTTTTCCTTTTCTGGTATTATCCTTTTTATATACACATTTACCTTTTGCCCATATTCTAAGTCCTTTTGATATTCTGCCATTCCTACCAAATTAGGTTTTAATTCTATAAATATTCCTTTATTTCCTTTGGCTATTTCTCTAACAATTCCTTGTACAGTTTGTCCTTCCTTAAATTCTTTTATATTATCTTGCCAAGTTCCCAGTATTTCTTTATAGCTTAAATTAAACTTTTTTTCTACTTTATTTATGTTTTTTATAACCACTGGTATTTTTTGTCCTATTTTTAATCGTTCTTCTGGAGTTTTCATTCTAGCTTTTGAAATATCTTCTATATGTAATAGCCCAACTGTCCCGCTTCCTATTTCAACAAAAGCTCCGTATGGTTTAATGTTTCTTACAATACCTTTTACCATTTCTCCATCTTTAAGTTCATTTAATGCCCAATTTAAGCTATCTTTTTGTACTGCCTTTCTAGATAAAATATATGTGTTGTTTTTTATTTCTTCTACTTTAAACTGTACATATTTATTAGATTTATTATATATTCCTAATTCTTCTTTTGGAATAATTCCAGTTTTGTCTTTTCCTAAGTTTATGTATGCATTATTTTTATCTAATCTTTTTATGGTTCCTTCAAGTATAGTACTATTTTCTTTTGCCTCTTTTAATTGTTCATCTGTATATATTTTGTGGGTTGAATTCCACCCTTCTGGAATAAATTTTTGATTCTTCATTTTTCCTTTGTTCCTTTTTTATTTTAATAATTCTTCAATTTCCTTTTTATTCAAATATCTCCACTTTCCAAGTGCTAAATCTTTCACATCTATATTTCCTATTTTACATCTATGAAGTGCTAATACTTTTTTTCCTACTGCCTCACACATTTTTCTAACTTCTCTATTTTTTCCTTCATGTATAGTTATTTGTACTCTTGATATATTTTTTATTTCATCTATTTTAAGAATTTTTACCTTTGCATTTTTTGTTTTATAAATTTCGCCATTATCCTCAATTTCTACACCATTTGTAAGTTTTTCTACATCTTCTTTTGTTATTTTTCCAACAACTGTTGCGTTATATGTTTTTTCAATTTCATGCTTTGGATGTGTTACTTTATTTACAAATTCTCCATCATTACTTAGCAAAAGTGCACCTGATGTATACATATCTAGTCTTCCAACAGGTACTACTCTTTCTTTTACGCCTTTTACTAAATCCATTACAGTATCTCTTTTAAATTGATCTTTTACTGTCGTTACATAGCCTATTGGTTTATTTAGTAATATATACACTTTATTATTTTCTTTTTTAATAACTTTTCCATTATACTCTACTATATCATTTTCTGGATTAATTTTTATCCCTAACTCTGTTACAGTAGTTCCATTAACTTTGACTTTTCCATTTAGTATTAGTTCTTCACTTTTTCTTCTAGATGCAACTCCACTTTCTGCAAGAAATTTTTGTAATCTTTCTTCCATAAAATTCTCCTTTATTTTTTGTCTCTTTCATCTAATATTTTTAATATATTTTTAAAATATTTTGGCAATTCCGCTTCTAAATGCATTTTTTCTCCTGTAATTGGATGTTTAAATTCTAGTATAGTACTATGTAACATTTGTCCATGTACTTTAAATTCATTTTTTCCATTTGAATATACTTCGTCCCCTATTACTGGATATCCTATTTGTGCCATATGTACTCTTATTTGATGTGTTCTTCCTGTATCTATTTTTACTTTTATCAATGTATAAGCATTATATCTTTTTTCTACTTTTACATGTGTTATTGCTTCTTTTCCATCTTTTCTTACAGCCATTTTTTTTCTATCTACATTACTTCTTCCAATAGGCATATTAATTGTTGCTTCGTTTTCTGGAATGATTCCTCTTACTAATGCTGTATATATTTTTTTCACTTCTCTGTTTTTTATTTGTTCACTTAAATTTATATGAGCTTTATCATTTTTTGCCACAATAATTAATCCTGAAGTATCTTTATCTAGTCTATGTACAATTCCTGGTCTTATTTCTCCACCTATCCCTGAAAGTGTGCCTTTACAATGGTTTAATACTGCATTAACAAGTGTTCCTTCTAAATTTCCATTTCCAGGATGTACTACCATTCCTTTTTCTTTATTAATAACTACTATATCGTTATCTTCATATATAATATTTAAAGGAATATCTTCAGCCTTTAGTTCTGTTTCTTTAGGCTCTACAATAAATATTTCTACTATATCATTTTCTTTTAATTTATATGATTCTTTAGCTTTTTGGCCATTAACTAATACTTCTTCATTTTGTATTTTCTTTTGTGCTAAGCTTCTTGATATATCTAAATTAAGGCTTGCTATATACATATCAAGCCTTTTATTTTTATCATTTTCAGTTATTATATATCTTTCTTTATTCATTTCCTGATTCTCTTTCATATATTTTAAAATAATCATCACTATATAATTCTTTATAATTATAATCTTTTGAAAGTAGCATATTTAATTTTGAGTTTGCCTTTGTTATAACATGAGTAATATTATATTCTTCAAATTTTGTTTCATAATAGCTAGATATGCTTGAAACATTCATATAATCTGAAAAAATATCTTGCCCATCATATTTTCCATCTTCACCTTTTTCTCCATTAAATTCTGGAGTATATAAATCACATCTTGAATCTATAAACACAGGTATATCCTGGTATAACATATAACTTCCATAATTATAATCATTAAACATTCTTATATTTTTATAATCTAAATTTTCTTTTATCCATTTACATGCCTCTACTGGATATGATGATTCGCTTATATATTGTGATCCGACAATTGGTGCATATACATAATAACTAATTGAAAACACAAAAAGTATCGTTAAAATTTCTCCTATTGTTGTAGTCATAAAAGTCATTACTTCTCCAGTGCCTTTTTTATCATGTTTAGTAATTAATTCAGTTATAATTCTTGCAAATACTAGTCCTCCAAATAAAACTAACATTGATACCTGTCTTCTGCTTGTAAGGGCTAAGTATGTTAATCCACCAACAAAAAACAAATCTCTAAGTCTTATTTTAGTATCTGTAAATATAAGTAATGCTAGTATTGTTGCTAAACAGATTAATATTGATTTATTTTCAATTAGTGTAAGTGGCAAATGCTCACTAATACTTGCGGTTGTATTTCCTTGCATTATTTTTAATGTATAAGTATATGGCATATCTCCTATTGGTGTTAAAAGTCCTGTAAATAAGCATATTACCATTATTAGTATTAACCATTTTACTCTATCTATTTTTTCTATTTTTAATTTATATGGTCTTTTTCTTCTTTCAATTTGTTTTGCACAATATATTTCAAATTTTTTATCAATTTCTTCTAGTGTTTTATTATATTTTACTAATTTTGCTTGATATTTTGGAACTAGCTCTTTGTTAACCTTTTTTAGTTTAGCATTTGTTGTTTTAACCATCATATTTAAATATGTTTTATATATTTTATGTGATATATGTGCATCTAATATTAATCTTACTACATATTCCCCAATGTATGGAAGGTATAATACAAAGTAAAAAGGGAATACAGCTGAATGTATATTTGCAATTAATATTGGAATAAGTATTAATCCAAAAGCATATCTTTTCTTTCCACTTTCTAAAAACTTTTCTATAAATAATACGGTTAATACAAATAGTATAAATGTTACTAATTGTGCTCTTGCTGCTATATAATCTTTCATAAGAAACATTTGGCCAAGTGCTATAACAAATGATATTAATGAATTTTTAGTTATTTTCTTTAATGTAAAATACAATACTATTCCTAGTATTATTGATAAAATTACAGTTGAAATGTATAATCCTGTAAATCCACCTAAAAAATCATATATCAAAGATATTGCCACATCATAAAGCCAATGTGGATATTCATATGGAAGGTTATGGAATGACTCATGGTCTATTCCATCTATTCCATAATTTCTAATATCTTGTCCCATTTTTATAGTATAAAATGTATCATTTTGAAATGTTTTTGGCGTTAGTGCAAAGCAAAATACGGCAATACAAAATATAGATAATATGTTGAATGCAATATTTAAAACCTTTTTATTATCTGTGCTTTTCTTCTTTTCTTTTTTGATTGTCATTTTTTTATTTTCCATTTTTCTTCCTTTTCAATTATTTTACAACAATATTATAAATTCTATTTGGTACATAAATTTCTTTAACTATTTCTTTTCCTTGTAATAGCATGTTTACTTTTTCGTTTTCATGTACAACTTTTGCTACTTCTTCTTTTTCTAAGTTTTTAGCAATTTGAACAGTAGCTTTTAGTTTTCCATTAAATTGAATTGGTAGTTCCATAGTGTCCTCAATAATTTTTGACTCATCATATGTAGGCCAAGGCTCATAAGATATACTTTCACTATGTCCCATTTTATTCCATAATTCTTCAGTAATATGTGGTGCAACTGGATTTAGAAGCTTTAAAAATCCTTCTGCATAATCTTTTGGTAAAGTATCTTCTTTCATAACATTGTTTATAAATATCATCATTTGAGATATTGCAGTATTAAAGTCCATGTTCTCATAATCTTTAGATACTTTCATTACTGTATAGTTATATGTTTTTTCTAGATTTTTATTCTCTTCTTCTTTTATTTTTTCAGTTTCTGCAAATAATCTCCATACTCTATCTAAGAATTTTTTAGATCCCTCTATTCCATTTGGATCCCATGGTTTTGCACTATCTATTGGTCCCATAAACATTTCGTATACTCTTAAACTATCTGCGCCATATTCTTTTACCATGTCATCAGGATTTATTACATTACCTTTTGACTTACTCATTTTTTCCCCATTTGAACCTAATATCATTCCTTGATGACGTAGTTTTGCAAATGGTTCTTTTGTATAAACTATACCTTTATTAAATAAGTAATTATTCCAAAATCTTGAATATAATAAATGTCCTACTGCATGTTCTGGTCCACCCATATATAAGTCTACTGGCATCCAATGTTTTAAAAGCTCTGGATCCGCAATTTCTTTATCATTATTTGGGTCTATATATCTTAAGAAATACCAACTTGAACCTGCTGAACCAGGCATTGTACTTGTTTCTCTTCTTGCTTTTTTTCCTTCAAATGTTGTATTTACCCAATTTTCTGCTTTATCAAGTGGTGAAGCTCCATTTTTTGAAGGTTTATAATCTTCTAATTCTGGTAAAACAAGTGGTAGTTCATCATCTGCTAAAACATGTATTTCATTTCCTTCTGTAAATACTACTGGTATTGGCTCTCCCCAATAACGTTGTCTAGCAAATATCCATTCACGTATTTTATAATTTACTTTTTTATGTCCTATTTTCTTTTCTTCTAACCAATTTGTTATTTTATTAATTGCATCTTCTTTATTTAAATCATTTAAGAAATCTGAATTGATATGTTTTCCATCACCTACATATGCTTCTTTTGAAACATCTCCACCTTCTAATACTGGAATTATTTCAATTCCAAATTTACTAGCAAAATCATAATCTCTTTGATCATGTGCTGGTACTGCCATAATTGCACCTGTTCCATAAGTCATAAGTACATAATCTGAAATCCAAATTGGCACCTGTTTTCCATTTACAGGATTTACTGCATAGCTTCCTGTAAATTCTCCTGTTTTTTCTTTGCTAAGCTCTGTTCTTTCTAAGTCAGATTTTGAAGCTGCCTTTTCTTTATACATTTTTATTTTTTCTTTTTGCTCTTTTGTTGTAATTCTTTCTACTAAAGGATGTTCTGGTGAAAGTACACAGTATGTTGCTCCAAATAATGTATCTGGTCTAGTTGTAAATACTGTAAATTTTTCTTCTGTATTTGCAACTTTAAATTCAACTTCTGCACCTACAGATTTTCCTATCCAGTTTCTTTGAATTTCTTTTGTAGATTCTGGCCAGTCTAAATCT
>CALXKR010000010.1 GCA_944388895.1 uncultured Clostridia bacterium
TTCAAATTTGTCATATACTTCTTAAAATTATTTTAAAATAAAAGTATATGTCTTTTTTATTAAACTGTCTTATTTTCAATTTTAAGCGTTTGTTTTTTTGTTTTTATTTTTTTATAAATTATTATTTATTTAATTATTAATTTTTTATTTCATTATTTTATATTTATTTTTTATTTATAATTAATTATTTTTATTTTAAATATTTTATTTTTTATTAATTATTTTTTATTAAAATTTATTTTATTTAATTTTTTTAATTATTTATTTTTTTATTTTATTTATTTTTATTTAATTATTTTAATTATTTTTTTTATTTTATTTATTTTTATTTAATTATTTAATTTATTTTTTATTAATTATTTTAATTTTTATTTATTTATCAAGCATTTATTTTTTATTAAATTTAATATTTTTAATTTAATTATTTAATTTATTTTTTTATTAATTATTTTAATTTTTATTTATTTAAATTATTATTTTATTTAGTTTTATTTTTAATAATTTATTTTATTTTTTATTTAATAAAATATTTTAATTTATTATTATTTATAATTATTTAAAATTATTTAATTGTTTTTTGATTATTAAATTATTTTTTATATTTAATTTTTTTATTATTAAATATTTTATTTTAATTTTTTATTTAATAAAAAAGTCAAAGTTAGATTGTTTATTCCTAAACAAAATCTCGAACTTTGACTTCGATATTTTTAGTTATTTTTTATCAATTACAACTTTTCTTCTTGGCTCTTCACCAATACTATATGTTGTAACATATTCGCTTTCTTGTAATTCCGTATGAATTATTTTTCTTTCATAAGAAGACATTGGCTCTAAAACAATTTTTTTGCCTGTTCTTTTAACTGTTTTTTCAAGTTTTCTTGCTAATTCTTTTAATGTTTTTTCTCTTTTTTCTTTATAATCACAAATGTCTACTGATATTTTTACTCTATTTTTTACATTCTTATTTCCTATTGCAGATATAAGAGTTTGAAGAGCATTTATTGTTTCTCCTCTATGTCCAATTAATTTTGATGCTGATTCTCCAGAAATTTCAACACAAATCATATCTTGTTCTTTTTTTACTTCTGCTGATATTCCTTCAATACATTTAGTAAAATCTTGCATAAATCTTTTTATATTTTCTATACATATATTAAAGTCTTCTTCTGAAGCAATTTTTGTCTTTTTTTCTTCGAACTTATTTTTTTCTTTTTTTAATGTTAATTCAACTTTAACAATTCTTGGCTCTAATATACTAAAAAAGCTTCTTTTTTCTTCATTTTCAAGTATCTTAATTTCTACATCTTCTCTTTTACAATTTAATTCCATTAGTCCTTTTTCTATTGCTTGAGCTGATGTTTTTCCTTCTACTACAATTGACTTCTCCATTTATTATGCCTCCTCTTTATTCATAAACTTATTTAACAATAATCTTTCTAGCAATTGTAAAATATTTTTTACTAACCAATATAAAGATAATCCTAAAGGTGCAATTACAGCGATAGCTATTGACATTATAGGCATCATATAGTTCATGCTATTAGTCATTTGTTGCATACTTTGTAGTTGTTCTTCCATTGTATCCTCATTTTTTCCATCTGTAATTGCCTTTTTATCTGTGTTTTTTGATTTGGCATTATTAAGATTTGTCATTATTTTTATATTTATAAATGTAGTAATAACATATAATATAGGAATTATAAGAACTTTTATATCTGAAAGATTTTGCATTGGTACTTTACTTAAGTCCAATCCCAAAAAGTCCATATTTATATATACATTTTCATCTTCTGTAGCTTTTTTCTCTATAATTTTAATTTCTGGATATGAAGAAGTTTCTCCTGATTCTGTAATTTCTTGTTGATATTTTTCTAATACCATAGGATCAACTTTTTTCATATAAGTAAGTGGTCTACTTACTAAATAAAATACAGATAAGAATAATATAAGTTGTATAATAGAACTTAAACATCCTGAAAAAGGACTTACCTTCTCTCTTTTATATAGCCCCATTACTTCTTGATTTAATAATTCTGGATTATTTCTATATTTCAACTGCAACTTTTGCATTTCTTGTTGAATTTTTGCTGATTTTTTTAAAGATTTTTGTTGTTTTATAGAAAGTGGCAATAATATAATTTGTAATATAACTGAAAATAATATTATAGCCCATCCATAATTTTGTAACCAAGAGTATAAGAAATTTAAAACATACCCAAAAATATTTGCTAAAAATCCCATTTCTTTTCTCCCTTCATTTTAATGGATCATACCCACCTTTTGAAAAAGGATTACATCTTAACAATCTTTTTATTCCTAAGAATATTCCTTTAACACAGCCATATTTTTCAATAGCTTGTCTCATGTATTCTGAACAAGTAGGATAATATTTGCAATTAATTCCGATACTTTGAAAAACTGGTGATATCCACTTTTGATAAAATTTTATTAATAAAATAAATAATTTTTTCATTTCTTTATACCAGAATTTAAAAATATTCTTTTCATATCTTCATTTATTATGTTGTAAGACAAGTCTTCAATATCTGCTTTTTTATTCCAAATAACTACAATATCATGTCCTACATTTGAGTTTTTAATGTTTAGTTGATATGCTGCTCTTATTACTCTTTTTATTCTATTTCTTTGTACTGCATGACATAATTTAGAATTAATAGCAATACCTAATCTATTTTTTTGTACTTTATTTTTTAATACATATATTATAATTTGATTTCCTATATAAAATTTACCTTTATTAAAAACATTTTTAAATTCATAATTTAATTTTAAAGTTTGTATTCTTTTCATAATAATATACCTTAAAAAAGGTCACTATAAATGTGACCTCGACTAAAAAAGTGCCTATGCGCTTAATTTTTTTCTTCCCTTTGCACGTCTTGCTTTTAATACATTTCTTCCTTGTCTTGTAGACATTCTCTTTAAAAATCCATGTTCTTTTTGTGTTTGTCTCTTTTTTGGTTGATATGTTCTTTTCATTTATATTGCACCTCCACTTCTATTGCAAATTATAATCTCAATCGTATTTTCTATTATAACTCAAAACAAACAATTATGTCAATAGAATTAAGTCAATTTTTTTTAGTTTTTATTAGGATTTTGCTTGACTTAATGCGTCAATTTTTGATATTATTATATACGATTAAGTACAATAATAATAAAAAAACCAAAGAAAATGTTATTTAAGTATTTTTCCACAATTTATGCATAAATTGTGGATATTAAATAACTTTTTTATTTTTTGACAATTAAGGGGTTGAAAGAAATGGCAAATGAAAACTTAAACGAATTATGGAGTAGAGCAAAAGAACTATTAAAAGATGAAACAACAGTAATTACATATCAAACATGGATTCAGCCATTAGAATTAAAAAGCGTTAATAATAACGTTATTATTTTAGTTGCTTCAAATCCCTTTCAAAAAGATACTATAGAATCTAGATATTTAACTCTATTAACAAATACATTTAATTTTATTACCAATAAAAAATGCAATGTAATAATAAAATTAAAAGATGAAGAAGAAGATATATCTAATACTATTTCTTCATCTCCCAACAATAAAGTTCTAATGAATTCTGGATTAAATCCCAAATATACATTTGACACTTTTGTTGTTGGTAGTAATAATAAATTTGCACAAGCAGCTGCAATGGGAGTAGCAGATAACCCTGGATCAAAATATAACCCATTTTTTATATATGGTGGGGTTGGTTTAGGAAAAACTCACTTAATGCATGCAATTGGAAATCAAATATTAATGTATAATCCAAATGTTAATATTCTATATGTAACATCAGAAACTTTTACTAACCAATTAATAAATGCTCTTAGAGATCAAGCTACAGAAAAATTTAGAGAAAAATATAGAAATATAGATGTTTTGTTAATAGATGATATTCAATTTATAGCTAATAAAAAAAGTACTCAAGAAGAATTTTTTCATACATTTAATACTCTTTATGAATCTGGAAAACAAATAGTATTATCAAGTGATAAGCCACCAAAAGATATAGAACTGTTAGAAGATAGACTTAAATCAAGATTTGATTGGGGGTTAATTGCAGATATTTCTAATCCAGATTTTGAGACACGTCTAGCAATATTAAGAAAGAAAACACAATTAGATAACATTATTATTGATGATGATATTCTTTCTGCAATAGCAACAAGAGTAGATACAAATATTAGGGAGTTAGAGGGTACCCTTAATAAACTTATCGCTAAAGCATCTCTTACTAATAGCCCTATAACAATGGAAATGACAGAAAGAGCTATCAATGATATTGTTGCTAAACAAGATAAAGTTATTTCTTCTGAATATATACAAGATGTAGTTGGAAAATACTTTAGTGTTTCTCCTGCTGACTTAAGAGGAGCTAAAAGATCTAATGATGTTACATTTCCAAGACAAATAGCAATGTACTTATGTAGAAATGTTGCTCAAATGTCTTTACCTCAAATAGGTAGTGATTTTGGAAAAAGAGATCATACAACAGTAATGCATGCTTGTACAAAAATTGAGAAAGAAATAAAAACAAATTCTAACACAAGATTAATTGTGGAAAGTGTGAAAAACATTCTACTTTCCGACAAATAGTTGCAACATCTGACAAAAGTAGTCATTAGTAAAATTTATGTTTGGAGAATTAATGTTTGATACAACACAAGTGTAATTCTTCTTACGGAATAGCCACATTGGTTATCCACAGGGTGGGTGTGAATAACCTGTGTATAAACTGTTGATAACTTAAAATGTGGATAAGTTATTGAATTGTGTGGATAATTATCCGAGTTTTCCACAGAGTTATCAACACGTTTTTCCTTAGGGAAATAAGCATTTGAGTTAGTTTTCAACACAATCCACAGGTACTACTATTACTACTACTATATATATTTATATTATATAAAAAAAGGAGAAAAAAAGAAAATGAAAATTATTTGTGAAAAAGAAAAAATCCTTAAAGCTCTTAATTCCGTAACAAAAGCTGTTGCTATAAGAACAACTATGCCAATATTAGAAGGAATATTAATTCAAACTAATGATAATGATATAAAATTAACATGTTATGATTTAGAATTAGGAATAGAATATGTTATAAATGATTGTAATGTACAAGAACAAGGAGCAACTGTTGTAAATGCAATAATGTTTAGTGAAATTATTAGAAAATTACCAGATACAGAAATAAAAATAGAAGTAAATGAAAAAAATTTATTAGTTATAGAATGTGAAGGTTCATTATATAAATTAGCAACAATGAATCCAGAAGAATTTCCTGAACTTCCAGAAATAAATGTAGAAAACTCAATAGAAATTGAACAAAACTCATTAAAAGATATGATTAGAAAAACAATATTTTCTATAAGTACAGAAGAAAATAGACCAATTTTTACTGGATGTTTATTTGAAGTAAAAAATAATAAATTAAATGTAGTTGCAGTAGATGGTTTTAGACTAGCATGGAAAAGTAAATTTTTACAAACAAAAACAACAGACTTTTCAGCTGTCATTCCAGGAAGAACTTTAACAGAAATAAATAAAATAATAACAGATTCATTTGAAGTTGTAAAAATAGGAATAGCAAAAAATCAAGCTTTATTTGAAATTGAAAATTGTAAAATAGTTACAAGACTTTTAGATGGTGAATTTTTAAACTATTCAAGTGTAATTCCACAAAAGTGGGAAACAAGAGTAAGAGTAAATAGAAGTGCAATATTAAATTGTTTTGAAAGAATTAGTCTTATTTCTGCATCTAGTATAGAAAAAGAGAAAAAGTATCCAGTAAAATTAACTGTAGATGTTGGAAAAATTACAATATCTTGTACAAATCAAACAGGAGATGCTAAAGAAGAATTATATGTAACTACAGAAGGAAAAAATTTAGAGGCAGGATTTAATCCAAAATATTTCTTAGATGTATTAAGATCAATAGATGATGAAGAAGTTTTTATAGATTTAGGAACTAGTATTTCTCCATGTATAGTAAGAAGTATTGAAGAAACTGGCGACTATAAATATATGATATTACCAATAAGGTTAAAAAATGAATAAGTTATCCACAAATAATGCATAATATGTGGATAAAACTGGAGATAAAATGTATATAGACAAAATAAAAATACAAAATTTTAGAAATTATAAATTTCAAGAAATTAATTTTAAAAATAGAATAAATATATTTTATGGAGATAATGCTCAAGGAAAGACTAATATTTTAGAATCAATATTTTTATCTAGTTTTGGAAAGTCATTTAGAACAAGTAAAGAAAAAGAAATGATTAAAAAAGGTGAAAACTTTTTAAAGGTGCAAACTCATTTTCAAAAAAAAGATAGAGATGGGGAAGTAAAAGTAGAAATTTCAGATAAAAAAAATGTTTATTTAAATGATGTAAAACTAAAAAAACTTAGTGAATTATTAGGAAATATAAACTTAGTTATATTTACTCCAGATGATATAAACCTTTTAAAAAGTGGGCCAAGTGTTAGGAGAAAATTTTTAGATATGATGATTGGACAACTTAGGCCTACATATGTATTAACTCTTAATTCTTATTTAAAAACATTAGAACAAAGAAACAATTATTTAAAACAAAAAATAAATAATGAAGAAATGTTAGATATTTGGGATGAAAAATTAGCTCAATATGGAAACAAAATATCTTTATATAGAGAAGAATTTATTAATAATATTAGAGTAAAGCTAAAAGAAATTCATTCAGAAATAACAAACGAATCAATAAACATAGAGTATAACTCAGATTGTACTAATAAAATAGAATTTTTGAAAAAATTAAAAAGAAATAGAAAAATTGATTTTATTAAAGGATTTACTAGCGTTGGAATACATAGAGATGATTTTTCAATTTTTATAAATAATGAACCAGTAAATATTTATGGGTCACAAGGTCAAAATAGAACAGCAATCCTATCTTTAAAATTAGCAGAATTAAATGTTATTTATGAAGATATTGGGGAATATCCAATTTTATTATTAGATGATTTCATGTCAGAACTAGACGAAAAGAGAATTTCTAATTTTTTAAATAATATAGAAAATATCCAAGTAATTATTACATGTACAAAAAATATAGAAATTAAAAATAGTATTGCTTATAATGTTGTAAATGGAGAAATTTTATAATATAATATGCATATAATAAATAATAAGGAAAAAATATGGAATTTAAAGAAGAATTAAAAAATTATACTAATATAATAAATAATGAATTAGAAAAATATATAAGAAAAGAAAAAAAATTAGAATATAAATTAAATGAATCAGTTGAATATAGCTTAATGGCCGGAGGAAAAAGAATAAGACCAACATTAATGTTAGCTACATATAAATTATTTAAGGATGATTATGAAAAATGCTTTCCTTTTGCTATTGCGATGGAGATGATACATAATTTTTCGTTAATTCATGATGATTTACCAGGAATCGATAATGATGACTTTAGACATGGTAAGCTTACAAATCATAAAAAATTCAATGAAGCCACTGCTATATTGGCAGGAGATAGTTTAATGAATTATGCATATATGACAATAAGCAAAGAATTATTAAAAGAATGTACAGAAAAAAAAGTTAGATGTTTTAATGAACTTGCAGAATCTGTTGATAGAATGATAATTGGAGAATTTGTTGATACTGAATATGAAGGTAAGCAAGCATTAGTAGATGAATTAGAATATATGCATAAAAATAAAACAGGAGCTCTAATTAAGGCTTCCGTAAGAATAGGAGCAATTTTAGCAGATGCTTCACAATCGGACATAGATAGTCTAACTATATTTGCAGAAAATTTAGGACTAGCGTTTCAAATTAAAGATGATATTTTATCTGAAATAGGAGATGAAAAAGTATTAGGAAAACCTGTTGGAAATGATAAAAAAAGAGGAAAGTGTACATATGTAAGCAAATATGGCTTAGAAGAAGCAAAACAAAAACTTGATTTAAGCATAAAAAATTCTTTGGAAATAATAAAAAAATATGGAAAAAAGGGAGAATTCCTAGAAAAACTTGCTATATATATTAAAGAAAGAGAAAAATAAGCTTGACAAAATAAAAAATTAAAAATAAACTATTAAATAGCAAACTAAAGAATGGACAGGAGGAAAATATGGAGAAATATGATCACGCATATGGTGCAAACCAAATACAAGTATTAGAGGGGCTAGAAGCTGTTAGAAAAAGACCAGGTATGTATATTGGAAGTGTATCAAAAAGAGGATTACATCATTTAGTATATGAAATAGTGGATAACTGTGTAGATGAGGCATTAGCAGGTTATTGTACACATATAGAAGTAAAAATAGAACCAGGAAATATTATTTCTGTTGAAGATAATGGTAGAGGAATACCTGTAGATATACATCCAAAAACACATATTTCTGCAGCAGAAACTGTTTATACTGTTTTACACGCAGGTGGAAAATTTGGTGGAGATAGTGGATATAAAGTATCTGGAGGCTTACATGGTGTTGGTGCCTCTGTTGTAAACGCTTTATCAGAATGGACTGAAGTTACTATTCAAAGAGATGGCGGAATACATCAAATGAAATTTGAAAGAGGAAAAACAGTAGAAAAACTAACTAAGATAGGAGAATCTAAAAAAACAGGAACAAAAGTTAGATTTTTAGCAGACAGCACAATATTTGAAACTACAGAATATGATTATGATACTTTAGAAGATCGTTTTAGAGAAATGGCTTTCTTAACAAAAGGCTTATATATAAGCATTGAAGATTTAAGAGAAGAAACTCCTAAAAAAGCAGAGTTTTGTTTTGAAGGAGGACTAAAATCATTTGTTGAATATTTAAATCAAAATAAAGAAAAATTAAATCCAGAGCCTATATATATAGAAAAAACAGAAGGTGAAGTACCAGTTGAAATAGCTATTCAATATACTTCTGCATATAATGAAAATATATATTCTTTTGTAAATAATATAAATACAGTTGAGGGAGGAACTCATCTAGAAGGATTTAAAAGAGGTCTTACAAAAGTATTTAATGATTATGCAAGAAGCCATAACATAATTAAAGAAAAAGACTCAAACTTACAAGGTGAAGATATTAGAGAAGGATTAACAGCAGTTATTTCTGTAAAAGTAAAAGAACCTCAATTTGAAGGACAAACTAAAACAAAACTTGGAAATAGTAATGTAACAGGTATTGTTCAAGCAATGGTTACAGATGCTTTATCTACCTATTTAGAAGAAAACCCAAGTGTTGCAAAAACAATACTAGAAAAATGTGTTAGTGCATCTCGTGCTCGTGAAGCCGCAAGAAAAGCAAGAGAGTTAGTTAGAAGAAAAAATGCTCTAGAAGTAACAACTTTACCAGGAAAATTAGCAGATTGCTCAAGCAAAGTAGCAGAAGAATGCGAAGTATATATAGTCGAGGGAGATTCTGCAGGGGGAAGTGCAAAACAAGGTAGAAATAGAAAATACCAAGCAATTTTACCTCTATGGGGAAAAATGCTAAATGTTGAAAAATCAAGAGCAGATAAAATATACAATAATGAAAAATTGAAACCAGTAATTCAAGCGGTCGGAGCAGGAATAGGTGCAGATTTTGATATATCTAGAATAAGATATGGTAAAGTTATAATTATGGCTGATGCCGATGTAGACGGAGCACACATAAGAACACTATTACTAACATTCTTCTTTAGATATATGAGGCCTCTTGTAGAAGAAGGACACGTATTTTTAGCACAACCACCATTATATAAATTATCTAAAAAGGGAATGCATGATATTTATTGTTACACAGATGAAGAATTGGAAGCAAAATTTGCTGAAATAGGAAGAGATAATGTATCTATACAAAGATATAAAGGTCTTGGAGAAATGAACCCAGAACAATTGTGGGAAACAACAATGAATCCAGAAAATAGAATATTAGTTAAAGTTACAATGGAAGATGCCATGAAAGCAGATCAAATATTTACAATTTTAATGGGTGATGAAATAGAACCAAGAAGAAAATTTATAGAACAAAACGCAAAATTTGTTAAAAATTTAGATGTATAAAACATAATAAAAAAATCAAAATATTAGATAAATTTAATATTTTGATTTTTTTTATTTGTTTAATGTCGAATTTTGTCGAACGATTTATGTTGACAAAAATTGGAAAAAGAGTTATGATATAAACAGAAAGGAGAAAAATGAAATTTGAACAAATCCACTCTGTTCAATCTTGGTTGCCTTTTGAAAAGATTTTAGATAATGGTATAATTAAATTAAAAGATTCCTCCTATGTAAAAATACTAAAAGTTAGTCCAATAAACTATAACCTAAAATCAGAATTAGAAAAAGAGGCAATATTAAACTCTTACAAAAGTTTTATAAAGAGTTGCAATTTTAATCTACAAATTTTAATTCAAAGTAAAAAAGAAGATCTTTCAAAACACATAAAAAGTTTAAATCAAAATAATTGTTATCCAGAAATAAAAGAAAAATATATTAAATATATTAATTCTTTAAATCATAACAAAAAATCTTCTAATAAAAATTTTTATATCATAATAAAAAAATACACATCAAATACTAATAACCTTGAAAGTATAGCTATTCAAAATTTACAAGAAGAGTTCTTTAAAATAAAAGAATTATTAGCTAGATGTGGAAATATTGTTTCTGAATATACAAATGAAAGCAAAGTTAAAGAGATACTATTCTCATTTTTAAATTCAAGATTATTTTTATCAGAATAACAAAAGAGGTGATTATATTTTTAGTTTGTTAGGTTATATAGGAGGAATTTTTAATAAAAAGGATTATTTAAGTCCATCATATATAAACTTAAATAATCCTAAATTTATTGAAATTGATGGAATGTATTATTCAGGACTACTTGCAGTTAATTATATAAGAGAGCAAGATGAATTAATTTTAAAAAGTGTAATTGATACAAATATTAATATTTATATATCAATGTATTATGAAAAACAAGATACCTATAAAGTAATAAAAGATTTAACATATAATATAGGAAATGTAAAAGTAGATATGGAAAAAATAGGAGAAAATAGGCAAGATGCTGATATAGTAGCTTATACATATAATGATGCAAAATACATTAGAAAACAAATGCAAATAAACAATGAAGAATTATATTTTTTTTATATGTACATAACTATTTTTTCGGAAAAAAAAGAGGAGGTAGAATATAATTTAAATAAAATAGAAGGGTTTCTTAAAAGTAGAGGAATTCAAACTAAAAGAGCATATTTTAGGCAAGAACAAACATACTTATCCTGTTTACCTTTAATGCAAAATAATAGTGATATTAAAGAAATTAGCAAAAGAAATATTCTTTCAAATTCTTTAGTATGTACATACCCTTTTATATCATCTGCAATTTTTGATGAAGAAGGTATTTTTATTGGTGAAAATATTTATAATAATTCTTTAATTTTCATAGATCGATATAATACAAGTAAATATAAAAATGCTAATATGTGTATATTTGGTACTAGTGGAGCAGGAAAATCATATTTTACTAAATTAATGATTTTAAGATATGCATTATTAGGATTAGAACAATATGTTATAGATCCAGACAGAGAATACACAAAACTTGCAGAAAAATTAGACGGAACTGTAATTAAATTAGGACCAAGCTCTACTACATATATAAATATATTAGATATAAGAGAAGAAAGTTTAGAAGATAATCAAAAAGGATTTTTAGCAACAAAAATTGAAAAATTAATTGGTTTTTTTAAATTAGTATTTCAAAATATGTCTGAAGAAGAAAAAGCAATTTTAGAAGAAGCAATTATAAAAACATATAATGAAAAGGGAATAAATTTTAACGATAAAAGTTTATATAATGATAGAAAATTTAAAAATGAAGAGACAATGCCTATACTAGAAGATTTATATAAAAATTTAAATAACAAAATGAAAACAAAGTTATTTCCTTTTGTTTATGGCTCTATGAACTTTTTTAATAAGCATACAAATGTAAAATTAGAAAACAAATTAATTATTGCAGATATATATGAATTAGGAGAAGAAAATATTAAATATGGGATGTGTGCCTTTGTAGAACTCTTTTGGAATAAAATAAAAAAAGAAAGAAAAAATAAAAAAGCAATATATATGGATGAAATATGGAGACTAATAGGAATTACATCTAATAAAGAAGTAGCAAGCTTTATATACAAAATTTTTAAAACTATTAGAAAATATGGAGGAAGTGGAATTGCTATAACACAAGATGTATCAGACTTGTTTAGTTTAGAAGAAGGAACTTATGGAAAAAGTATATTAAATAATTCTAGTATAAAAGTATTTTTCAATTTAGAAGAAGAAAACATAAAAGTTTTAGAAAAATATATAGATTTATCTAATAAAGAAAAAATAGAAATAAAATCATTTAAAAGAGGAGAATGTCTTATGTTTGTTGGAAATGAACATATTTTAACAAAAATAGATTCAGCTGATTTTGAAAATGATATTTTAGGAGGTAATTAAAATAAAAAACGTAATAACTGCAATAGGTAATAAAAGGTTAAATGAAAAATTAAAGAAACAAAATATAAAGGTGTTATGCAGTGACATTCAATATAAAGAAGGAATTCTAGAATATTTAGAAGAAAACCAAAATGTGGATTATATCATATTAAATGAAAGCTTAGAAGGAGAAATAGAAGTACAAGAACTAATAAATGTAATAAGAAAAAAAGTAAAAAATGTAAAAATCATTATTGTTTCAAATGAAGATATCGATGAAGAAAAAATAATTAAACAATTAAAAAATGAAGAAAAAAAGATAAAACCTGAAATAAAACAAAAAGTTCTAAAAAAATATAGTGAAACAGAAAATAAATTGAATAAAGAAATAGAAAATTTAAAAAAAGAAGAAAGTAATTATAGAAATAAAAAATCGATTTTTAGTCAAAAAACATTACCAATCAATAACATATTTTATTCTCAAAAAAATAATCAAAGTGAAAATAATGAAAACGTTGTTTGTATATTAGGCCCTAATGGAATTGGAAAAAGTGTATTTTCAATATTATTAGCACAAACTATGGAAAATAAAAAATGTGTAATAATAGATTTTGATATATTGAATCAAAGCTTACATACAATGTTAGGAGTAAAAAAATATAAAGAAAAAATAAAAAAAGGAATAAGTAAAAATGATTTAATAAATCATAATCAAGATTTTGAAAAATATATTATCAAAACAAAGATGAATATTGATTTGTTATCTGGAATGAACTTAATATTAGATGCCAAGTATAAATTAAGCAGTAAAAAAATAGTAAATATAATAAAAAAATTAAAAGAAAAATATGATGTAATAATATTTGATACTTCTCCGGAAAATTTTATGGACTATACTAAAGAATTAATTTTTTTATCAAATAAAATAGTATTTATTTCTGGAGCAAATTTATTAGAAGTAAAGAAATCAGAAAAATTATTAGAAATATATACTAAAGAATGGGGTGTTAGCAAAAATAAAATTAATATTGTTTTTAATAGATGTACTAATAAATCAATAGATACAGATATTTTAAGAGAAATATTTAATAGATATACAATTCTCGGAAAAATACAATTAAATGATTATTATGATTTAGTAATAAACAAAAACATGAGTCAAAAAAGTAAAATAAGAAAAGAAATTGAAAACATAAAGAAAAAAATAATAAAGGAGAAATATTATGGAATTAGCTAATAAATTACAAGAAAGTCTTAATATAACTTCAAATGTTACGCTGGATAATCAAAAAAGCTTTTTAGAAACAACTCTAGGAAAGGTTATTAATACAGCATTAGATACAGGAATAAGAGTTTTATTGCCAGATTTAATAGAAGATCAAATAATAAATATAAAAGATGAAATAATTAATAATGGTTTTAAATCGGGAGTTCAAGAAGCAATATCATCTGCAGTAGATTTAGGAAAGAGTGTAGTAGGAGTTTTTACTGGAAAATTTGATAATGTAACACAAGTGAGAAACGCAGTTAAAAGTGGAGGTATTATTGATGGAATATCAAGTTCATTGGATTATGCACTAAACTTTTGTGGAAAATTTGGAAAAATTCCTCAAACAATATGTTCTATATTGAAAAGTGGAAAAAATGCTTTATTAGATACCATTAGCAACAATATAGAAAGCGAATTTGAAAATCAGATTAGTTCAGTAGAAAAAATAAGTAAATACTCAGATAATTGGAAAGAATATTATAATAATAAAGATTTTGAAGGGATGGAAAAAGAAATCAAAAAATTAGAAAAAGAATTACAAAAAACAATACCTCTTGAAAATACCATAAAAGAAGCCAGAAATATAGAAAATTTACATACTTTAATAAAAAATAAAGGAGGAGATTTTAATTTAACAAAAGAAGAATTAGAACTTTCAAAAATGCTAATAAATTAATAAATTTTGCATTTTTTTTCTTGCAAAATTTGTATCAGTTTAGTATAATTAATACAGTAAAAATAGCATGAAAAGAGGTATACAAATGGATAAAAAACAAGAGCCAGAATTTACAGAAGGAAAGATAATTGAAAGAGATATTGAAGCAGAAATGAAAACTGCCTATATCGATTATGCAATGAGCGTAATTGTTCAAAGAGCATTACCAGATGTAAGAGATGGTTTAAAACCAGTTCATAGAAGAATTCTTTATACAATGTATGAAGATGGTCTTACAACTGACAAACCATACAGAAAATCTGCTACTACAGTCGGTGACGTTTTAGGTAGATATCATCCACATGGAGACTCTTCCGTATATGATGCAATGGTAAGAATGGCACAAGATTTTTCATTAAGATATCCACTTATTGATGGTCATGGGAATTTTGGATCAATAGATGGTGATGGCGCAGCTGCTTACCGTTATACTGAAGCAAGAATGTCTAAAATAGCAGAAACAATGCTTACAGATATAGAAAAAGATACTGTAGATTTTATGCCAAACTTTGACGGAATAAGACAAGAGCCTACAGTACTTCCAGGAAAATTGCCTGCTTTACTAGTTAATGGATCTTCAGGAATTGCTGTTGGAATGGCAACAAATATTCCACCACATAATTTAACAGAGATATTAAATGCTGTTATTAAAATTATAGAATCTGAAGATGCTTTATCAGACGAAGATTTATTTAAAATCGTAAAAGGTCCAGATTTTCCAACTGGAGGATTAATTCTTGGAAGAGATGGTATAAAACAAGCATATTCAACAGGTAAAGGAAAAATTACACTTAGAGCAGAAGCAGAAATAGAAGAAATGAGTGGAAATAAGCAAAGAATAGTTGTTTCTTCACTTCCATATCAAGTTAATAAAGCAAAACTAATAATGGATATTAGCCAATTAGTTAGAGATAAAAAAATAGAGGGAATTTCTGAAGTAAGAGATGAATCAGATAGAGAAGAAAAAGTTAGAGTAGTTATTGAACTAAAAAGAGATGTAAATGCAAAAGTAATATTAAATCAACTTTACAAATATACTCAAATGCAAGATTCTTTTGGAATTATCATCCTTGCCTTAGTGGATAATGTACCAAAAATATTAACATTAAGACAATGTTTAGATTATTACATAGATCATAGAAAAACAGTCGTTTTAAGAAGAACAAAATTTGATTTAGATAAAGCTTTAGCAAGAGCTCACATATTAGAAGGATTAAGAATTGCAATTGACAATATCGATGAAGTTATTAAAATAATACGTGAATCTTATGATGATGCAAAAGAAAGATTAATGGAGCGTTTTGGCTTAGATGATATCCAAGCACAAGCTATTTTGGATATGAGATTAAGAACACTTCAAGGTTTACAAAGAGAAAAAATAGAGGAAGAATATGAACAATTAATGAAGTTAATAGCTCATTTAAGAGAAATTTTAGCAAGTGAAAAATTGGTATACGACATAATTAAAGAAGAATGCTTAGAATTAAAAGAAAAATATGGTGATGAAAGACTTACTAAAATTGTTGCAGCAGAAGGTGAATTTAATGAAGAAGACTTAATTGAAGAAGAACATTCAATTATAGCTTTAACTCATTTTGGATATATTAAGAGAATGCCTCAAGATACATATAAAAGCCAAAGACGTGGAGGAAAAGGCATAACAGGAATGACAACAAGAGAGGATGACTTTGTAAAACAAATATTTAGTGCATCTACACATGATATAATATTATTCTTTAGTAATAAAGGTAAATTATATAGACTAAGAGGATTTGAAATACCAGAAGCAGGTAGAACTGCAAAAGGAACAGCAATAGTAAACTTATTGTCATTAGACGCTGGTGAAAAAATTACAGCAGTTATTCCAATAAAGAATTTTGAAGATGGAAAATTCTTGCTTATGGCAACAAAATCTGGATTAATTAAGAAAACACCATTAAAAGAATATGATTCAGCAAGAAAAACAGGACTACAAGGAATTAATTTAAAAGAAGATGACGAACTTATTGATGTTAGACTAACAGATGGAGAAGATAATATTGTATTAGTAACTAAAAAAGGAATGTGTATTACTTTTAATGAAAAAGATGTTAGACCTGTTGGAAGAACAGCACAAGGAGTTATTGGAATTAGACTAGATCCAGAAGATATAGTAATAGGAATGGAATCAATTATTTCTAATAGTAAAGATACATTACTAGCTATAACAGAAAATGGTTTTGGAAAAAGAACTGAATTAGACGAATACAGAGTACAAACTAGAGGTGGAAAAGGTGTTATTACTTATAAGGTTACATCAAAAACAGGAGACATAGTAGGAATTAGAATTACAAACGAAGATGAAGATGTAATGATGATAACAGATACGGGTACAGTAATTAGAATTAAATCAAATGAAATTAGTGTACTTGGAAGAAATACTCAAGGAGTAACTTTAATGAGAACTAATGATGGTGGTAAAGTAGTTAGTATAGAAACTATAAATGAAGACCCAGAAAATTTAGGACAAGAATAATAAAAAAGAATGGTTAACCCATTCTTTTTTTTATACGAATATCTTCGCCATAAAAATAACATGCTTTGTAATTTCCAATTATTCTTGATAAAATTCTTTCTTCATATGTTCTATATAAATCTTGCAAAGATAAATTTGTAGAAATAATAGTTTTAGTTATTTTGTTATTTTGATTTAAAAGTCTAGAATTAATTATATTAAATAATTCTGTAAGCTTTAAGTTATTTTTTGTTTCTGTTCCTAAATCATCTATAATAAGTAAGTCTACTGTGCTAATAGTTTTTAAAATATTATTATCAGTTTTTCCAAATTTATAATCTATAATATTATCAAGCATAATAGGGGCTGTTTGATATAATACAGTTTTTCCTTTTTGTATTATTTCATTAGCAATACATGATGACAAAAAAGTTTTTCCAAGTCCTGAATTACCGCAAAATAATAAATTACTTTCATCAGGATTATCAAAATTTTCTATAAAGTTATTACATATATTTTTAATTTTAGTAATATTTTCTCTAGGAGATACATCAGAGCCATACTTTTGTAAATCAGGAGTATCTGAATAATAATCCAATCTAAATTTTTCAAAATTTTGATTTTGTAAATCATATATATTTGAATTGTTATACTGTATATTATATAACCTTTGTTTTATACATGGACAAAGTACAGAACCAGAACTTGTTTTTATATATCCTGTATCTTGACAATTATTACATTCAAAATGAGGAGATATATCTTCTAAAGATTTTCCAACTTTTTTTAAAAGCTTAAGTTTTTTTTCTTTTAATGTAGCTAGTTCATCTTGTAATTTTTTAGATGCATCAGGATCTCTTTGAGTTAAGATAGATTTTATAGCGTATATAGATACAGAATTTATATCATTATCTATTTTTTCTAATGCAGGAAACTCAGAATATAACTTAACTTTTTTACTTTCAGCATCTAAAATAGCTCGATTTCTTTTTTGATCATATTCTACCAACAAAGCTTGCAAATTTTGTGAATTCAATAAATAATCACCTCTTTACATATTACTATAAAAATTATTTAAATTTGTATATTCCCTTTGAGGATAATTTGTTTTTTCTTCTTTAGCTTGTTTTGATTGAACTGGCTTAGTTTTTTGATTTTCTAAATGGGCGTTTACTTGCTCTGGTGTTTTTAACCCTCTTTCATGCCAGTCAGAAATTAATTTATCCATATATTCAAAACTAAGATTATACTTACCAGTATTTTTTTTCAAAGCAATTTCTATAATATCCATATTATACCCATATGTAATATTCCATTTTTCAACATATGCTTCTTCATAAATATTAAGATTTCTAGTAAGTCTAAGTTTTCTTTTAATAGAATTTTCAATAGTTTTAACTTTTTCTTCTTTTTGAAAATACATATCTAAATCACTAAATGTTTTAATTTTATTTTTATACCAAGCTTCTGCAACAGTTGCTACATAACTTCTGTGAAGAGCAGATTTATTAAAACAATATCTAAATAAAGCAATCATTACCTCCTCATCAAAAGCATACTTTTTAAACCATAAGTCAATATCTCCATACCAAGAAGGAGACATGATTCCTTGAAAAAATTCATTATTGATAGTATCGATAGCTTTAGCTCTATATTTATTTTCAGCAACTTTTTCAATATCTGTTGCAGAAATTGTAATTTTGGGTTTATATAATTTATTAAGTTCTATTTCTTGAATATTAGCAACAATAAAGCCTTGATTCTTTCTAATTAGTATTCCAATATCTTCCCAATATTTAATTGCATCTTGTATAGTTTTAAGTGGCATTTCTAATTTTTTTGATAAATCATTTATTTTTACATCTTTGTTATACTTAGATAAAAAGTATAAATAAAGATAAACTTTTACAAAGTCTCCACTTGCCTGAGATAAATACTCAGTAAAAAAAACATCAGGAATAGAAGTGGTTGCAAAAATTAAAGATGAATCATTTTGTTCTAACTTCATATTTACCTCCTTACAGATATTGATTTCATGAGTCGAATTATATCATTTTTTGTCGAAGTTTACAACCATTTATATAAAAATCATAAAGGAGAGTTATAAAAATTATTTGTATAAGTATAATTTAGGCTTAATAATAAATTTTAGCATATACCAAAAAAAGTATAAAATATTTTCATGACTAATATTAATAACACTTATTAAAAAAATTGGAAAATAAAAAATAATCAAAATAAATATTTTTATTAAAAGACTAGAAACAAATAAACTAGAAAGATTCCAAACAAGTAAAAAATAAATTAAATTGAAAATTGCTGTAGGGTAATCTAGTATGCCAAATATTTTATTCTTAAAATTAAAATTTTGTGGGAATATAAATTTCATATATAGTTTTACCTTTCTAAATTTTTATTTAGCAAAAAATCAAGATTTAAGAGAAGAAGCAAAAGAAGAAATATTATTAGAAACTTCTATGTTTATTCCACCGAAAATTTCTTTCATATATGTATTAGCTCTTATTAAAGAATAAATTGCTCCTATTAATAGAATTTTATTAGATGTACTAAATGATAACATTACAATTAAAATAATAGAAATAAAAGATTGTAAAAGCAATAAAGCTAAAAATGCTTTAAACCAAGACTTAAAAATCCAATAAGTAGAAGAATTCATTAAAGAAAGAAAAATTAGTGGAGTTAATATAACAAAAACTTGTACCATAACATATCTTAAGGAATAAGAAAATAATAAATTTAATAGTCCAACAGAAATAAATCCTTTAATAATTCCATCAAAAGAAAACAAATCAAAAGAATTAGATCCAATAGAAATAACAGAATTTAATTCTTTTATTAGGTTAGAAAAAGATATTTGTTTACCAATAATTCCTTCTCCAATTTCTTGGATACTAGAAGATATAAGAAAATTAAGTTGAAGTAATTGATCAGATATAAAGTATGAACTGTTTATTAAAATTCCTAATATTATCATTTTAAAAACAAATTGAGTAGGTTTTTCTACATTGCTTCCAGAAAAAGAAGAATATGAATATCTAATTGCATAATATATAATAATACCTAAAAGCAAGGCATCAGATAAATATAAAATACCTGTTTTTCCGTTTGCACCTAATAATTTTTCAAATATAGAATTTTTAAGAATATCATTATTTATAAAGGTAAAAGTATCTAAATTAGCATAAATATGATTATCTATAGAGGAAAACAAATTGTTAAAAAGCGCATTAATTGTTTCTATAATAATGTTTATCACTTCTGTTTGATCCAAATTGACCTCCATTATTTTAAGAAATTAAAGATTTTATTGCAGATAAAATTAAGTCTATTGCTAAAATAAAACCATATGAAAATAAGGATCCTCTAATAACTTTTTTCGCAATACGAATTTTTTCTTCATCACCAAAACTAAATTTTTTCATAAAAACACCTACACCAACGGCAACTGCAGCAGCAGGAGTAGACAATTTTAAAATCCAATCTTCTATATCTTCAAAAGCGTCACTTAATTTTTTTACAATTTTAGGATCTGCTCCATAAGAGTAGGGTGAAAAACAAATAAAAATAATAACAAAAGTAACACATAAAATAATAAAAAAATTATGTTTTTTTATTTTGATCATTATATTCCTCCTTTAAAAAATAAGGTAACATTTTAATTTTTTGAGGTTTTAGTATTTTTAGACCATCAGATAAAAATGCAAGACAAGAAAAAGTTTCTAAATTTTGAGTAAAAAAATTATAGTCATAACAATAATCAAATTGTAAATATGAATTTATACTTTCAGATAAATTAGAGTCTATAGAAGAAAAACGTTGAACCAAGTAATTATAATTACTTTCTTTTGAATTTTCAGATATAGTTTTTGAAATTTTTTCTTTATCTTCTTTTCCAATTTGCTTTTGTGCATCTTCAATAGTAAAAATATCATCTGTTCTAAACCAAAGTTTATTAACTAAATTTTGAACAATAACTTTAACAGAATATTGGTTATTTAAAGTGTGTAGTAAAGATGTATAGCTTTGTGTAGAAACAATATTAATACATTTTGATTCTCTACTTTGAGCAAAAAAATCAGCATCAGAACTTGTAACATACTCTTGATATTCATCAGAAATAAACACCATTGGCCTAATAACTTTGGTTGCTAATTGACTAATAACATCAGTTTGAAAATCCAATTTTAAATAAGCAGCAATAATTTTAGACAAATTTTTATATTGACCAATATTTAAATTTAAAACAACAATTTTTCCGGTTTGTATAGCATCTTCAAAACCAAAGAAATTTTGTTTATTTTTATTAGGACAAAATGTATGTAAAACTTCGTAATCAGAAACAAAACAATTTGTAATTCGAGTTATTTCAGATTTTAATAAGTTATAAGTTCTATCATCTAAAGTAAAAAAATCATTTTCAAGGAAAGATATACTAGAATATAAATCATAAATTTCGGATTCATTTAATTTACTAGAAAGAAAAACGTCTCTAACTTGATGTAATTTTGAATTGTAATAATTTTTATTAGTAACTAACTTATGAATTTCATCAAAAGTAACATATCCATAATTGTAAATTCTACAAAAAGTAATTAAATTTTCTAAAACTTGTTCAGCTTTATCAAGCCAAAACGATTCAGAATTATTAGGAGAAAATAGTAATAAAATAGTTTTTAGTCTATTTGCTAATATTGAAGCTTTTAAATTAGGCTTATCTAAAGGATTATAAGTGTATTTTCCATTTAATTCAATAACAATTACATCATTTACTCTATTATATTCTGTAGCAAATTCTAGAACTTTAGAATAATAATTTCCTTTAACATCTAATATTAAAAAACCAAGTTTTTCTTTACTATTAGAGTGCATATAAGAAATAAGCTGTTTAGTAAAAGGATACATAGCAGAAGCTGTTTTTCCAGTACCAATTCCTCCAGTTATTAGAATGTTTTGATACAAACTTTTTTCTGGTATATAAATACAATTATCATGTTCTGTTTTTCCAACAAGAAGATTTAGTGTATCTTTACTAATATTAAATGAATTATTTAAATGTAGGGGGGTGAAAAATTTTTGTATAAATTTTGAGTAAATAATGTTTGAAAAAATAATTGAGGATAAAGAAATAACAATTATATAAATAAGTTTAAAAGTATTCCATAATTGAAAATCTTCTAATATAAAGTTAAATAATTTAAAGTTACTATAAACAGTAAGATGATTAGAAAATAATATGCTTTTAAATAAAAATAAATTAGACAATAAAATAAATGAAGTAAAACATAATGAGAATAAAATTCTAATAATTATCATCCCTTCTAAGTTTTAGTTTTAACTTGCTACCTTGTGCAGATTGAGATAAGGTAAATTGAAAAAAAGTATATATACTATAAAAAATAAACAAAATATTGATAATAAAAATAATAAAAAATAAATCAAGTAAAGTAAAAATAAGAAACACTCCTTCCAACAATTACCAGTATATAACATTTTTTTTATTTTGTCTATACTTTTTTATAAAAATATGATAAAATATATGTTAGTTAAATCTAACAATTAAGGAGGAAATTATGAAATTTAGTAAAGATACTAAAATTGGAGAAATTTTAGAAAAAGATCCAGATAAAGTAGAAATTCTTATGCAAGCTGGAATGCACTGCATAGGTTGCCCAGCATCACAAGGAGAAACTTTAGAAGAAGCATGCATGATACATGGAATAGACGTAAATGATGTTGTTGAAGAATTAAACAAATAAATTAGTCTTAAACAAAAAACATTTATAAGTTTGCAAAAATGCAAATACTTATAAATGTTTTTTTAGATATTCCAACCACCATTTACTTGAATAATTTGACCCGTAATATAACTTGAATTAGCTAAGAATAATACACATTCAGAAATATCAGAAACATTACCTATTTTTTCTAAAGGAATTTCAGATATTATAGATTTTTTTTCTTCTTCATTTAAAAATTTATTCATATCAGTATCAATAATACCAGGAGCAATACTATTTATTCGTATATTAGAAGGGCCTAGTTCTTTAGCTAACGATTTTGTCATAGCATCAAGACCAGCTTTACTAACAGAATACGCCATTTCGCATGATGCTCCAATTAATCCCCATATTGAAGAGATATTTATAATAGATCCAAATTTTTGATTTATCATGTATTTAGAAACTTCTTTAGAAGTATAAAATGCAGAATATAAATTAGTTTTTAGTATATTATCAAAATCTTCTATAGAAGTATCATTAATAGTTTTAATTAAATCAATACCTGCGTTATTAACAAGTAAATCAATTTTTCCAAAATTAGTAATTGCATAGTTTACTAGAGATTGAACTTCAAAATAATTAGAAACATCTGCTTTAAATAAATGGATATTTTTATTAGTTAAAGCAATTTTTTCAGCTTCTATTTTAGAAGTATTATAATTTAATATTACAGAATAACCATTTTGAGATAGCTTTTTTACTATTGAAGCCCCAATACCTTTAGATCCACCAGTAACAATGGCTACTTTATTTAGAATATTTTTTTCTTGATTTTCTTCCATTTTTGTTAGCTCCTTTGTATGTACTAGTCAAAGAATGACAGTTAGGACATAGAAGTATTAAATTATTTTCAGAATTATTTAAATAATTACCATCTATATGTTCAATTTCCAAAGGAATAGTGCCAGTAAATTCATTTTTCTTACTCCAACCACATAAAGAACACTTATTATTGTATTTTTTTAGTAAATAAGTTTTTATGTACATTGAGGTTTGATAAGAACCTCTTATTCCTGAAACAGTCCCATTTTTCCATTTAATTATGTATTGCTTATATTGATATTCTTGCTGACATTGATTATTACAAAATTTTTTTCTTTTGCTTAAAATTTTGTTACAATTTAAACAATTCATTAAAACCTCATAATATAAAAAATAAAAGCCAATAACAATAGCTTAACTAAAATTACTGACCTTTAATAATGGAGCCACTTGTCCGATTTGAACGGACGACCTACTGATTCATACCACTACAATTTTCATTGCCATATTAATGTTTGTGGTCTGGACTTTCTCTTTGCCATAGTATATACCTTAGGCACATCGTATAAAGTCTCTACACTCGAATAAATTCTAGCTCGGGATTAACATATATTTCTACTTAGTCTTCCCCGAATTAGCGATGTCCACTTTGTACGTTTCCATACAAAGGTGCAAGATAGTTCAAAGTAAATAAATTACCTATCCCACAAGTCAGTTGCTCTACCAGCTGAGCTAAAGTGGCATATTTGGTGACCCCGACGGGAATCGAACCCATGTCTCCGCCGTGAAAGGGCGATGTCTTAACCGCTTGACCACGGGGCCATAAATAAATGTTTAGGATTTAAAAAAACTTAAATCCTAAATATTTGGTGAGCCATCGGGGAATCGAACCCCGGACAACTTGATTAAAAGTCAAGTGCTCTACCAACTGAGCTAATGACTCATAACTCACATATCAACGCACCCGGTTGACACATACATTATTCTACTACATAAGAATAAATTTGTCAACACATTTTTTACAAAAAAAACCCAAAAATTTAAAATTTTGTTACTATTCACAGCTAAATTTTAAAAATGCACTAAAACAGGAGGGAATAATCTAGTTATTCTCTCTGTTTTAGTGCTTGGATAATTTGACTTATTCAGCTTTACCATTTAAAATTTCTTCTAATGTATATGGTTTACCTATGGCTAACATTACTAATGCATTATATATATTTACATTGCTTCGGTTACAAGTCTCTATATAAGATCTTATTGTCGCATAATATTTTGCATTTTCTATATTTTCAAATTGTCCAGAAGCTTTCATTTTAGATTTTGCACCTCTTAGACTTCTTTCACTTAGGTTATTTGTAAATGGTACATCAAAATTATACACCCATAGAAAGTATGAATTTTTGTAGTCTAATATTCTTTGGATTAATGTCATTTCTTTATCTACAAAATATCTTTTAGGATCTTCTTTTTTATTCTCTTCATATGCCTTAAGAATTATATTGCTAAGTTTATCTTCAAATTTATTTAAATCTTCTTGCTCAAACTCAGTTTTTTCTTTTTTTATTAGCCAATTTCTTCTTTTATTCATTTTACTTAATAATTCTTTTAGGTCTTTTGCCCATGAATGATTTAGATTATCTACTACTTTTTGGAGGTCACTCATTAAGTGCCTGTTACATTCGGCATTTTCAAATTGATATTCTTCATTGTAATTAACCTTATTATGGTCATGTTCTACAATTGTTTCTTTTGGCAATAATTTTAATATTTCATCTTCGTCTAAACCTTCTTTATTTTTTTGCATATGTGCCGTGTAATAGGCTAAATTATCTGTACCATAAAATCTTAAGCAACTCCTATTAGTATTTACCATTATTACTGTATCATCCCAATGCAACAATTTTTGCTTTATTATCTCTTTTTTCATTTCTTGCATAAAATCTTCTAATTCTTTTGAAGCTCTTTTTTGTAATTTTGCTATGTAACCTTCACTTAAATTTATTTCTCCATCAGTCATACCATAAATTATTTTTTGAGCCTTATTTATTGTTACATTAGCTTGATTCATTAATGTTAGCTCAAATGCTTGAACTTGTGGTCCATATTTATTGTCTTCCTTTAAATTATTTGGTATTTCTTGATGAAAAATCTTACCACATTTTTCACATTTATATTCATAAAAAACATGTCTTCTCTTTTTTACTATTATTTCAAAGTCTAACTCATCTTTTTCTTTTACTTCACCAGTCTTTTCTATGGTATCACTATTACAGCATGGACATTTTTCCATGTCATGCTCACAATATTCATTTACTTCTTCGTCTTTAAATTTTTCTAATTTATGTTTTGGATGACCTATTTGCCCACCTTTAGATTTCCCTGTTTTTTCTCTAGTGTTAGGAATAACTTTCTTTTTATTGATAGGTGTTTGTGAAGTTGGTATGTTATGATTTGTTCCATCCATATTTAATAAAGCTTTTAATCTAGCAATCTCATAATCCTTTTGTTTAATTAATTCATCTTTCTTATCTAGCTCTTCTTTGTTTTTAGCTTCTTTCTCAGCAAATGTTTTTAGTCTTCTTTCTTGAAGTTCATTAAGATATTTTAAATTTCTATTTTCTTTAGATAATGCATCATTTTTTATTAATAAATTTGTATAATCTTTGAATAAGCTATTCTGTCCTCTGACCATAATTTTCTCCTTAAATTTGATATATATATTATACAGTAAAAAGGCTAAAAAAGCCAGTAATGACGTATTACAATAGCATTTCAAAAACATTACATGAATGAGAATAGCTACTGAGAGGTTTGCATAAAGAAAAAATTGAAATTGAAGATAAGGTAGAAAAAAAGTAAGTATTAAGCCATATGAAGGCTTTAAACTTACTTCTATTTTAAGTATTTATTAATTGAGTAGTAAATTTTTCATTTTTTATATTAAGTTTTGGTTACACTAATATTACATACTTTTTGAGCTGGTAGCTGTGAATAGTAACTTCCTATTTTTTAATAATCTTGCTATTTCTTTACTATTATTAAAAAATATGATATAATATATTTTACATCACATTTT
>CALXKR010000011.1 GCA_944388895.1 uncultured Clostridia bacterium
ATTTTTGATTAGGGACGTTCCTTAATCGAAAAAACATCAAAAGAATAAAATAATTACATGGAGGTAATAAGCTATTTTTTAGTAAAGGAGATAAATAATGCTTAAAAGTTATTTAGAAGTTGATTTAAAAGAAATTTCAAATAATATAGAAAAAATACAAAACTATGTTGGAAATAAAGTTAATGTTGCACCAGTAATTAAGGCAGATGCTTATGGTTTAGGAGCTAATAAATTAAAAAACATATTAGAAAAAAATAATATAAATATAGTAGTAGTAGCTACAGTTGAGGAAGCGATTAATTTACGAAAAGAAGGATTTAAATGCAAAATTTTAACTTTAAATGAGTTATTACCATATGAAGCAAAAGAAGTTGTAGAATATGATTTGACACCAGGGATATCTGATTTAGAAGTTGCAAAAAAGCTTGATAAAATTGCAAAAAATACAAACAAAAAAGTAAGTGTACATATAGAAGTAGACACAGGAATGGGAAGAGTTGGATTAGCACCTGATATGATTCTTGAATTTGTACAAAATATAAGTAAACTTGAAAAAATAGAACTAGAAGGAATTTATACTCATTTTGCTTCAGCAGATACAAATGAAACATATACAGCTATGCAAATAGAAAAATTTAATACAGTATTAGAATTACTTAAAGAAAATGGCTTTAATTTTAAATATATTCATTCATCAGCAAGTAGTGGGATTATAAATTATCCTAATGCAAAATTTAACATGGTAAGACCAGGAATTATTACTTATGGTTATATGCCAGATAAAAGTGTTATAAATAGACTAAAATTAAAACCTTCCACAAAGCTTATTTCACATATAGTTTTTATAAAAGAAGTTCAAAAAGGAACAGCAATTAGTTATGGTGGAACTTATATAGCACCAGATAAAAGAAAAATTGCAACTATTCCACTGGGATATGCTGATGGTATAAGAAGGGCACTTTCAAATAATGGAAGAGTTTATATAAATGGAAAATATGCTCCAATAGTAGGAAGAATATGCATGGATAATTTTATGGTAGATGTAACAGATATTGATGTTAAAGTAGGAGATAAAGTAGTAATTTGGGATAATGAAAATATAACATTAGAAGAAATTGCAAATAGATGTGATACTATTAACTATGAAATACTTTGTATGATTTCAAAAAGGGTAAAAAGAAAATACATAGAAATATAAAGTAAAGGAAGGAGAAAAGGATATAATATTATGGATTTAAATGAACCACTAGCATATAGAATGATGCCTAAAACACTTGAAGATTACGTGGGACAGGAACATATATTAGGCAAAGATAAAATATTATATAGAACAATAAAGGCAGATAGACTTTCAAGTATTATTCTTTGGGGTCCTCCTGGATGTGGAAAAACATCACTTGCAAGAGTAATCAGTAATACAACAAAATACAAATTTGTTAAGCTAAACGCTGTAACAGCAGGAGTAGGAGATATAAAAAATGCAATAGAAGAAGCTCAAAATACATTTTTAAATCCAAGTGGTAAATGTATTTTATTTATAGATGAAATTCATAGATTTAACAAGCTACAACAAGATGCTCTTTTACCTTATGTAGAAAAGGGAACAGTTATATTAATAGGAGCAACCACAGAGAACCCATATTTTGAAGTAAACAAAGCACTTATTTCAAGAAGTATGGTATTTCAGCTACATGAGCTTTCAGTAGAAAATGTATATCAAGTATTAAAAAAAGCAGTAAATAGTGAAAATGGATTAAAAGAATATAATTTAAAAATAGAAGATGAAACTCTTCAAAAAATTGCTAAAACATCTAATGGAGATGTAAGAACAGCTTTAAACGGATTAGAAATAGCTGTACTTACAACACCAATGGAAAGTGATGGATATATTCACATAACAGATGAAATTGCTAAAGAATGTGTACAAACTAGAAAAGCTGTTTTTGACAAAAATGGTGATTCTCATTATGATAATATAAGTGCTTTTATTAAATCAATGAGAGGAACAGACCCAGATGCAGCAGTATTTTATTTAGCAAGAGCATTAAATGCAGGAGAAGATCCAATGTTTATGGCAAGAAGAATTGTTATTGCTGCTGCAGAAGATGTAGGAATGGCAAATCCAATGGCACTTGTCATCGCAAATTCTGCAATGCAAGCAGTGCATATGGTAGGAATGCCAGAAGCAAGAATTATATTGGCTGAAGCGGCAGTATATGTAGCAACTTCAAAAAAATCTAATGCTTCATATAATGCAATAAATAAAGCCATGGTAGATGTTCAAACAAAAGATACAGGAATTATACCAATGCATATAAGAAACGCACCAGCGGAAGGTATGGAAAAAGAAGGATACCATGTAGGCTATAAATATCCACATGATTATCCAGGACATTATATAGAGCAACAATATTTACCAGATAAAATGTTAGGAACAAAATATTTTATAGAAGATGAAAATATTGATACAAGTAATTTTCAAAAGAAATAATTAAAAAAATTATTATTAAAAACAATAAAGAAGGCTAATGAGACATCTCATTAGCCTTTATAGAAATTAATTATTTATTTTCTTCTTTTTTATCATGAAGTAGTTCTGTTGCAGCACCTATTGCACTAAGAGCAGAAGTTGCTTCAAAAGGAATAAATACTTTATTTGCTTCACCGTTTGCAACATCTTTTAATGCTTCTAATGATTTTAATTGAACTAATTTATCATCTGGATTTGCTTTCATCATAGCACCATAAACTAGTTTAACTTCTTCAGCTTTAGCTTCTGCAACTTTACGTATAGCTTCAGCTTCACCAGTAGCTCTTCTAATTTTAGCTTCTTTATCAGCTTCGGCTTGAAGTATAGCAGCTTCTTTTTCACCTTGTGCCTTAAGAACAGCAGCTTGTCTTTCACCTTCAGCTTGAAGAATAGAAGCTCTTTTATTTCTTTCAGCATTCATTTGCTTTTCCATTGCATCTCTAATGTCAGGTGGTGGAGTAATATTTTGAATTTCTACTCTATCTACTTTACAACCCCATCTGTCTGTTGCTTCATCTAAGATAGCTCTTAACTTATCATTTATAGCATCTCTTGATGTAAAAGTAGCATCTAAATCCATTTTTCCAACAATATCACGTATTGTTGTTATAGAAAGATACTCAATACCTTTTTTTAAACTTTGAATTTCATAAACTGCTTTTGCAGGTTCTAAAATTCTATAAAAAACTACTGTATCTATTGTAATTGTAACATTATCTTTAGTAATAACATCTTGTGGTGGTACATCCATTGTTTGTTGTTTTAAACTAACTATACTACGAACATGATCAATAAGTGGAATGATAATTGTAAGACCAGCATCAGCTATTTTATGAAATTTACCAAGTCTTTCAATTATATAAACTTCAGATTGTCTAACAATTTTAATACTTAAGCATGCTAATATAATTAATATGATTAGTAATACGATTAAAAACCACATAAAAACCTCCTAAAAAATAAATACTAACTTAATTATACCATAAAATTAAGCAAAAATAAAGTCTTTTGCTATTGAAACTATAGTTTTTTAATATTATAATATGAACTATTAAAATATTAAGCAAAAAAAAGAGGTAATTATGGGAAAAAATTTGTTAAGAACTATATTTTTTATTTTAATTATACTTATATCATTAATAATATTTGGCTTTTCTGCTCAAGATGGAGAAACATCAGGAGGGATTAGCAAAGCGGTAATAACAAAAATAGCGGATATAATAAAAGTAAAAGAAAATATTAGAAATGAATTTATAATAGAAGGGGAAAAAATAATAAGAAAACTTGCACACTTTGCAATATATACAGCTTTAGGAATTTTTTCAATGTCTTTTATGAAAACTTTTAACCTATCAAATAAAAAACAAGCATTAATTACTTTAACTTGGGGATTTTTATATGCATGCACTGATGAAATACATCAATTATTTAGTAATGGAAGAAATGCTAGTTTTTTAGATGTACTGCTAGATACGTTTGGAGTAGCATTTGGAATTTTACTAGTAATAATTATCATATTTATTATTAATAAAGTAAAAAATAATATTGAAAAAAAGAAATTGGTAGTATAAAATAATAAAAAAACGAAGGAGGAATTATGAATTACAAAAAAAACAATAAAGGCGTTACTTTGGTTTCATTAGTTGTAACAGTGGTTATATTGATGCTTTTAGCAGGAGTTATTATTACCTTGAACTCTAAGAATAGTGGAGTTTTAGATATTGCAAATCAGAAAAAAGAAGAAACAGAATTAATGTCTGTTAAAGAAGAAATTAAATCTTTTTTAACAGAAAATTCTCCAAGCAATTATGAAGAATTAGTAGACGCATTAAAAAATTATGGAACTATTGAAAATGAAGATGATCCTGAAAATGCAACAATTACTACAAATAAAGGAAACTACAAAATATTAGTAAAAGAAATATGGAATGTAAGAACACTAGATACAGGACTAAAAGTAGGTGATTTAGTGAATTACAATCCAGAAGGAGCAACATATAAAATTTCAGGAGAATATTCCGGAACTGGAACAGATGAAACTGTGACTTTACCTGCAAATTCTCAAATAGTTTGGAAAATAATTTCAATTAGTAAAGAAACTGGAAAGGTTAGCTTAATACCAACAAATTTAAATAATATATCAGTTACCTTAAAAGGTGCAGATGGATATAATAATGCAGTAAAAATTTTAAATGATTTGTGTAATACTTTATTTTCAGACTCATTAAAAAAAGTAGATGCTAGAAATATAAATATTGAAGATATAGAAAAAATTATTAGTAATGAAGAAGAACTTAAAGGAAGTGCATATTCTACAGAAAAGGTATACCAGTCAGCAAAATATCCTAATATTGCTACTGAGAAAATAAGCAATAGTAAACAAGAGCAATATTTTAAAGGAAAGTCAGATGCAACAGAACTAAAAACTGTAAACACATATTATAGTGGAAAAGTTATTTTTAATAGTTCAGAATATGAAAATCTTTTTGTTAACGGAACATATTGGGTTTCTTCTAGGGCTATAAATAATAGTGATAATGCAGAATTTTATGTAAGAACAATAGAAAATATTACTGAAGGAACAACATTAAAAGGAGCTAAATTATTTGATTCGAATAATTTAGAAAGCCAGGCAACATATAGTATTTTACCAGTAATTAGTGTAGACAAAGACAGAATAATAAAGGAAGATGTAACAAAAGATGGCAATTATAGTATAAAGGGAGCAAACTGAAATATTACAAATATTACAAAAATATTAAAAAAAAGTAATAAATTAAATAAATATTGTGTTTAAAAACTATATGTTATAAAATATACTAAATATTAATGATATTAAGGAGGAATTAGCAATGGCAACAATGAATCCATTGGAAAGAAAAGCACGTAGCTCTTTTATTAAAGGAATTTTATTAGCAGGAATTATTGGTATAATTGGTATTGTTGTATTAATAATACAAATTATTGGTCTAAAAGGTGAAGAAAAGAAAAGATTAGACTCTATGATTACTATATATGTTTTAAATCAAGATGTTCAATCTGGACAAATTATAACTGCAGATATGATGACTTCGAAAAAAATTGAAGGTTCAGTAATACCTACAAATGCAGTAAAAGATATTAGTAATTACTTTTTACAAGATCAAAATGGAAATACAATTAGTACAATGCTAGATGATCAAGGAAATGCAGTACTTGTAGATACAATTGATGGACAAAACTATGCAATAACAGAAAACAATGGGGCTTATTATATAAATAGAAATGGTAACAATGAGCAAATTAGTGTACTTAATGATGAAGGTGCTACAATGATGGCTAAAGTTGCTATGGCTAAAAATACAATTTTAACATCTGAAACTGTTGCAAAAAGTGATGAACTTACTGACAACACTACAAGAACGCAAGAGTTTAATATGCTTGGCTTACCAGCAGATATTGAAACCGACGATATTGTTGATGTAAGATTAAGAATGCCTGATGGAACAGATTACATAGTAGTTTCTAAGAAAAAAGTTACAGTATTAGATGAAGGAGGAATTCCATCTATTAATACAATTTCATTAAACTTATCTGAAAGTGAAATTCTTATGATGAGTAATGCTATTGTAGAAGCATATCAAATTCCAGGAAGTAAGATATATGTATCAAGATATGTAGAACCTGGACTTCAAGCTCAAGCTACAGCAACATACGTACCAAATTCAGCAGTACAAAACTTAATATATACAAATCCTAATATTGTAAATGAAGCTAAAACTGAATTAAATAGAAGATATAATGAAAATGCAAACAACAGAAATAATGTAAATAATACATTAGGTGGTATAGAACAAGACGATAAAGACCAAGCTATTGAGTCAAAGACAAATGAAGAAGTAACAGCAGGACAAGATGAAAGACAAAAATATTTAGACTCTTTAAGTGAATAAGAAAGGAAGAGCATTTTGGAACAAATTAGTTTTATAGGAGTATGTGATAAAAAAGATTTAATATTAAATGTTGCAAAAGTAATGTCAACATTAAATAAAAGTGTTTTAATTGTAGATGCAACAATTATGCAAAGACTTAGATACATTGCACCTAGAATATCAAATACTCCTACATATATAAGTGAATATGATGGAATTGATATTGCAGTTGGATTTATGAACTTAATGGGAATTGCTAATTATTTAGGAAGAAATTCAATTGATTATGATTATGTATTAATTGATACAGATAATCCTCAAACATTCAATTCTTTCATGGTTCAAAATTCAAAAATAAATTTCTTTGTAACATCGTATGATGAATTTGAGTTACAAAGAAGCTTAGAAATATTAAGTGTTATAAAAGCTAATATTAACCTAACAAAAGTAATAATTTCTTCTGACATAGATAATAAACATGATGAATATATGGACCATTTATTAGAAAACTTTCCAATAACATGGTCTCAAGAAAAAATATTGTTTGCTGATACTGATGCAGACAGACAAGCAACATTAGTTGCACAATTAATTAAACAAATAGAAATTAAAAATTATAGTAGCCCATATAAAGATGCTCTTGAATATTTAATTTCTTTAATATTAGAAGGAATAGTAGATCAATCTTCAATAAGAAGAGTTATAAGAAGAAAGTAGAAAGGTATTAGAAAATGTCCATAATAACATTTTTAAGTGAAGAATTAAAAGAAACAGGTCAAAGTATGTCAATTTCTGCCATAGCAACAGCTATGGCTATTGAGCATAACTATAAAATACTTTTAATATCAACAGATTTTATAGATAAAACCTTAGAAAATTGTTTTTGGAATTCTAATAATAAGAGATTTGGTTTATTTACAAAAGCTAATGTAATGGATGTATCTAATGGTCTTGAAGGATTAGTTAGAACTTTTGCAAGTAATAGGGCATCAAAAGATGTAATAAGAAGTTATACAAAGCCAGTTTTAAATGAAAGACTAGATATTTTACAAGCACCTAAAACAGTAAATTATAAAGATTATTGCAATATTGCAAATTACTATTCACAAATTGCGGAAGTGGCAAATTCTTATTATGATATTGTTTTAATTGATTTAAGCAAAAAATTACCAAAAGAGGCTAAAGAAAAAGTCTTGGTTATTTCAGATTTAATTGTTGTAAATTTATTGCAAAATATGAATTCAATTAGCAATTTTATGAAATTAAAAACACAAAATGAATTTTTTAATAAAAAGAATGTTTTGATTATGCTTGGAAAATATAATCCTAATTCTAAGTTTTCAAATAAAAATGTAGCTAGACTGTTAAGAGAAAAAAATATTCCAATGATCGTACCTTATAATATTTTATTTGCTGATGAGTGCTTCGATGGAAGAATTATAGATTATTTTTTGAAAATACAAAGAGTTCAAGGATATGATAATAAAGATACATATTTTATAAAACAATTAAGAAGTACTTCAGAAGCACTAGAATATAAAATGCAAGAAAAAATGAATGGAATTATTTAAGATATAGGAAGGAGCTAAATTATGTTTCTTAATTTTATTTTAATTATTGCTGTTTTAGCAATTGGAGCCATTATAGTATTAAAAGTAATAAAGAAAAATAAGGAAGCTAAGGTAGAAGAACAAGTAGTAGTAGATGATAAAACATATACTCTAGATATGATGATGAACTTTGTAAAAAAGAGACTAGATGAAATTACAAAGGTTAATTTATATGACTTAGGTTTACCAGAAGAAGAATTAAAAAGAAGAAAAAATAAAAAGTATGAGTTAAAAAAAGCTTTAAAAGGTTGTACATATGGAGATGTAAATGACAAAAAATATGTTAAAGAACTTATATATGATTTACTTTCTCAAGAATATGGAGTTGATGAAACCAATATATCAAAAGCAATTCCTTTTGATGTTCCATCTTTGCTTACTCCACAAGACAAATTTGATATTTTAATATATATGTATAAAAAAGACTTTGGATATGAAGCATTAACTCAAATTATAAAAAAATACGATTTAGCAAGACTTAAATATACATCAGGAGAAGCAAAACCTTCTTATGTTATAACTCCAGAGGAAATTAACGAAATTTACGATAAAGAAAATTATACCCTTACATATGATGATAAATTAAATGTTATTGTACAAAGACTTTATCAAAAATATAAGGGATATAGTTCAATAGATGAAGTTAGGGATATGAACATTGATGGTATATCAGGTGGTGTATCTGGAATGCCAGAAAGCTTTTTAAGCCAAGTTGCTCAAACAGATTCTAATTACTTATCTCAAGTAATGGAACATAAAGTGCCTAGAGCATGTGATAGTATTTGGATTTTCTTCCAAGGAAAATCAATAAGACTTGCTTTTCTATCTTTTGGTACTGAAGCTGAACTAAAAAGAGTTTGTCAAAATATTTATAAATACAATAACCCAGGACAATTATCAGATACAAATGGTTATAAAATTAATGAAATGAAAGACGGTTCTCGTGTAGTTGTTGTTAGACCAAGTTTCTCAGAATCATGGGCATTCTTTGTAAGAAAATTCGACGTAAAGAGAGCTACACTTGAACAATTAATTCTTTTCCCAGGAAAAGAAGATGCTATAGATTTATTAAAATATTTAGTTAAAGGAGCAAGAATTATTTCTTTAACAGGTGAGCAAGGTTGTGGTAAAACAACAATGCTTATGGGTATGATTGAAAACATATATGAAACAATGAACATTCGTGTTCAGGAAACTGCATTTGAGCTTCACTTAAGAAAAATCTATCCAACAAGAAATATTTTAACTTTTAGAGAAACAGATACAATATCAGGACAACAAGGTCTTGACGTACAGAAAAAAACTGACGGTTCTGTTAATATAATTGGTGAGGTTGCAACAGACCCTGTTGCATCTTGGATGATACAAGCTGCCCAAGTTGCTTCTAAATTTACACTTTTTACTCACCACGCTAAAACTTTCCCTAACTTAGTAACAGCGCTTCGTAACTCAATGCTTAGAACAGGTGTATTTACAAACGAAAAAGTTGCAGAAGAGCAAGTTGTTCAAGTATTGAACTTTGATATACATTTAGTTAAAGACTTTAGAGGAAGAAGATATATTGAAAGAGTAACAGAATGTATTCCTATAGAAGATAAAAATGATTACAATTTTGATCATAGAAAAGAAAAAACATTAGAGGGTAAATTTGATAAATTTATAGACAATGCAACAAGATATTATACAAAAGAAACAAATAAAGAATTATATAAATATGTTAACATTATGGAATATCAAGATGGAAAATATGTAATGACAAATAAAATTTCAGACAAAAACCTAGAAGAAATGTTAATGAATATGGATGATACAGATGCAAAAGACTTTAAAGAATTTGTTAAAAGAATTTGGGGAGTAGAGATAAGTATTAATGGAGACGAAGAATAAAAAAAGGGAGGTAACTATAAATGTCAAATGATACAATTTTTACCTTAATGGGTGTTATATTATTCTTATTTGCTGTAATTGTTGTTGCCTATCTTTTTATTAGAAAAAGACTACAAAGTTCTGATGTAGCTAGAATTGAAAAATTAAGAAGAGGAACTCAAGAAAAGAATTTCTCTTCTGAAGTAATATACCAACAGTTATACATAAAATATTTAAAATTACCTTTTTTAAGAAGATATTTATTAAAAATAAGAAGAAGACTTGAAATAATTAATATTGATGATGAATTTTTAACAAGACTTCAAGCTTCAAAAATAATAACTAAAGCATTAGCAGTAATAATACCTGTAACATTAATAGTAATATTTTTTACTCATACAAACTTTTTAATAATGTTTATAATTTTAGTTTTTGAGTTATTTATAATAGATAGTTTAGTAGATGGAATGGTAGATAAACTAGATAATAGTTTGCTTACTCAGCAAATAGACTTCTTTGCAGCAATGAGACATTCATATCATGAAACTAACATGGTTGGAGAAGCTATTTATCAAACAGCTCAAGATGATGAGCATGTTGAAATTTCTAGACAAGCTGAAAAAATATATAATATATTAAATTCAGAAGATCCAGAAACTGAACTTGAAAAGTATTATGATGTTTCTCCTAACAATTATTTAAAAGAATTTGCAGGAATATCATATTTAACTCAAGAATTTGGTGATAGAAAAGTTGATGGTGTTTCACTTTATTTAAAAAACTTAGATAATATTACTCAAGAAATGCAACTGGAAATTTTAAAAAGAGATAAACTTAATTATACTTTTCAAAGTTTATCAATAATATCTATTGTACCAATGATTATGCTTGAACCACTTAAAAGTTGGGCAATGTCAAATTTCTCATTTACTCAATCATTCTATAAAGGAAAATTAGGAATGATTATTCAAATAATTGTTTTGCTTGTAACTTTTGTATGCTACATATTAATTAGAAAACTAAAAGATAATGGAGCTGTTAATACAAAACTAGAAAACAATCAGAATCCTTGGCAAGCAAAACTATATAACATTAAACCAGTAAAGAAATTTGTAGATTTGTTTATACCAAAAGATGGAACAGCAGATAGAAGAAAAATTAAAAAAGCCTTAAAAGATGCAGCATCTAAGCAAAAAATAGAATGGTTATATGTAAATAGAATTGTTTTAGCAATAGCGGTATTTATTCTTTCAATAGTAATGTTTATGATGTTACATAAAGTTCAAATTGATTACATATATAATGAACCTACAACTGATTACAACTTAATTGGAGAATTGAATGAGCGTGACTACAAAAAGGCAATGGAAGTTACTGAATTGCATAATCATTTCTTAGACATATTTAGAGGAAAATTAGATACTACACAAGATGACATTGAAAAAGAAATGAGAAAATCTAAATACTATAGAGATAGTGATGATACTACAATTGAAAGTAATGCAAAGAAAATTTATGAAAAACTAAAAGTAGTAAATTCAGAATATTTAAAATGGTTTGAAATATTACTTGCAATGGTATTTGCAATTATTGGTTATGCTTCACCAATACTTATGCTAAAATTCCAAGTTATTATTAGAAAAATGTCAATGGAAGACGAAGTTATGCAATATCAAACGATTATATTAATGCTAATGAGACTAGAAAGAGTTGACGTTGAAATGATACTTGAATGGATGGAAAGATATGCAGATATATTTAAGGAACCAATTTCTAAATGCTTAAACAATTATGAAAGTGGTGCTTGGGAATCATTAGAAGATATGAAAGAAGAAATTTCTTTTCAACCATTAATAAGAATTGTTGAAAGTTTACAAACAGCAGTTGAAAAAGTTCCAATTAGAGAAGCTTTTGATGAATTAGATACAGATAGAGAATACTACCAAGCTAAGAGAAAAGAAGCAAATGACAGGTTAATATCAAAAAAAGGTATGATAGGAAGAGCTATAGGTTTTACACCTCTTGTTGGAATTTTCGTAGGATACCTAGTTGTGCCTTTAGTTGTTATTGGTTTAACAAGTATGACATCATCATTTGATACAATGACAACAATGCAATAATAGAAAGGTTAAATAAATATGGAAAATGCAACCAAAGCTTTGATAATAGCAGGTGGAATGTTACTTGCTATGATGATTGTAGGACTACTTGTATGGGGATATGGAATATTATCACAAAATCAAAAGTCAAAAATATCAGCAGAAGAAATTGAACAAATTACAGAATTTAATTTAAAATTTGAAGCATATAATAAAGGATCAGTTAGAGGATATCAAATGATATCCTTAGCTAATCTTGCACAAGACGTTAATTCAAGATACAGTGAAGAAGATGGATATTATAAAGTTGATATAATTGCAAAAGTAAAAGAGCCTAAAAATTTGCCTGGATATGAAGAAGCTAAAATTTATTCTGGTAACTATTATGACATGATAGATTATGTAAATAATGTATATTCCAAATTTACTGATTCAAATGATAAAAATGCATTTAAGCAATTATATTTTCAATGTACAAATGTTGTATATGACAATGAATATGATCAAATAAAAAAGCAAAATGGAAATGGAACTGGTAGAGTTAAAAGAATGGAATTTGAACAAGTTGAAGTAAATTATTCTAGATAAAGGGAGGAAAGCTAATGGAAAATGCATCAAAAGCGTTAATAATGGCTGGAGAAATGCTAATAGGAATACTAATTATTTCATTAGCTGTATATATGTTTACTCAATTTGGAAATTATTCAAAAACTGTAAATGATAAAATTAGTGAATCACAAATAACTCAGTTTAATGTACACTTTACTGCATATGAGGCAAGAGCAAACATTAGTGCTCAAGAAATTGCTTCAGCAATTAATTTTGCAAATCAAAGTAATACTAATTATGATGCAAAAAAAGGTGATGATTACTTTGTGGATGTATGCATAGATGGGACAAGTGTTCTTTCAAAAGATATAAACGAATTTTTAAAGGATAATATGAACAATACATTTTATTCTTGCAACTGTGAATATAACATTAAATCAATTGATGATGCTAATCAAAAAATAATTATGAACAAACTTCAAGGTAAAGATAATAATGATATACAATATAATAGATATACTCAATTAGTAACAAAAATTAATTTTCATACAATAAATAATTCAGACTATGCAAATGCTTTATTAAAGGGATACAATATAGAAATAAAATAATTAATTATTAAAATAAAAAAGTATTGCATTAAATTTTAACAAATGTTATAATTCTTTTTGTAAAGAGGAATTTTATGAAGAAATATGTCATTTTAGCCATTATTATAGTACTTTCAATATCGAGTATAGCGTATTTATATACTAAATATAAAAGCGATATTTTACAAGCTGAAAGCAATAATAAAATGTATATTGAAATATATAATAAAGAAATATCTGGTACTGAGTTTGCTAGCATAATAAATAAAACATTGGATAGGAATGAAAAAAACAAAGTACAAAAAAATGAAAATGGAATTTATATAAATAATGATACAAATTCCATATCAATAGAAATTAAGTTTAAAGATAGCGAAGAAATTTTTAAGGTAGAACAAATTTCAAAAAATGGAATTGAAAATTTTATAAAATTATACTCTAATTTTAAATTTAAATGTACTAAAATAGAGTATCATGAGAAAACAAAATATATTAAATACTTATATTTTGAAGAAACATAAAATAGTTATTAAATTTAGTCGAAAGACTTAAAAAAATATATACCATAATTCAAAGGAGGAAATTTATATGGAAAACGCATCAAAAGCACTAATTATAGCAGGTGCAATTTTAATCTCAATCTTAATAGTTGGTTTAGGAGTAATTATTTACAATAATGTTTCAGGAATAGCATCAAGTTCAAACTTAGATGAACAAGCTATATCTGCACACAATCAACCATTTGAATCATATTTTGGTGATCACATTTCAGGAACAAACGTTAAAGCACTACTTAGCAAAGTAAACGCAAATAATAGAACAGCTGAAGCTAATGATGAAAAAATCGGAAATTTAATTTATGTTTCTATTGATGGAACACCAACAACAACAGGAACTGTAGATGCTAGCAAAATAAAAACTGGTAGAACTTACACAGTTAAGTTATCTGATGGTGGAAAATATTCTGACACAGAATCTTATGGTGATACATTCTGGGCAAATGGATATATAAAATCAATTACAATAACAGTTAATGATAAATAATAAGGAGTAATAAATGGATAATGTAGAAGTTATAAAAATTATATCCGCAATGATTATGTTTGTTCTTGCTTTAATTCTTTCAATATTTTTATTTGTAAGAATTAAAAAAGATTCAAACATGGCAATAACTTCTAGAAAATGGACAATTACAGGAAAATCAGTTGTAAATATATACAGATTTATAATTATTTTGGGAATAATATTAATAGCATTTTTTATAATAATGCTAGGAATGATGATTTATAATAATGTATATGGAACAACTGAGGATATTTTAAATAATACAGAAAATCAAATTACTAATATTAACAATATGGAATTTGAAAATTATTTTGGAAAAAATGTATCTGGAGCTTCAGTAAAATCTTTAATTCAAAAAGTACAAGCCAATAATAGAAAAGCAATATCAGATGATAATGAAGTTGGACATATGATATATGTTCAATTAGATGGTGAAGATATAGAAACGTCTAATGAAATTAAAACTTCAAAAAGATATTGGGTTGGATATGTTGGAAATAATACTGGTAATAATAAAAAAGAATTTGGAACAGATTATTGGAAGAACGGATATATAAAATCAATAAAAATACTAACTATAAGAGATTAAAAATAAGGAGGAGATAATGTGGAAAATGCAGTAGATGCTATGAAAATGGCTTTTGCAATGCTAGTATTTGTTGTAGCATTATCTCTTTCTATGTATTCTTTTACAATGGTTAGGCAAACTTCAGCTAAAATTACACAAGATGCAGATTTAAAAGAATATTATGATAGACTAAGCTTAAACGAAACAAGCGAGCAAACCGGATATGCTACAAGTGCTGTAGCTGCATCAAGTAGAGTGGTTGGAGTTGAAACAGTTATTCCTTCATTATATAGATACTACAAAGAAAATTATACTGTGTTGTTTTATGCTGGTACAGGGTATGACTCAAATACTGGAAAGTTTGAAAGCATAGAACCATTAACTTTATATCATACAGAAACAGATGAAAAATACTTAGAAAAATCATCACTTGTTAATCCTACTGATACAAGAGGTATTTTTGGTTTTGATATTCAAGATGAACAAGTAAGAAGAGAACCTTGGAGTGCAACAGAAGCGACAGACTATAGTTTTATAAAGGCATTTATTAATGGAATAGAAACAGATAGATACTACACAACTAAAGTAAAAAGTCCATGGAATGGTAGAGTATATTCTAAAGACAGTAATGGACCATATTATACTATAGATTTTAGTGTGGCTGGGTCTATTTTAAAAGGATTAATTGGAAAAAACTATAAATTTGTAGAACGTTATGGTGAATATAATTATAACAATGTTTTAAAAGATACAAGTACAGATGACAATACTGAAATTGATATAGATTCATCAATAACAGGATCTGTAGATGTTCTTGAAAATGGTGAAATAATAAACAAAAGAAATCAAACAACTAAACGAGTAATTCAATATATTTTAATAAAATAAGGAGGCAAATATGAGCGATACAGTTGTAACAGTAGTAGCAATATTTTTAGCAGCTATATTAATGTTTATCTTTCCACTAATGTCAACAGCGGATAGAACGGATGATATTTCAACACAAGCAGTTGATACAGCAACAACAGAGTTTGTTGATCAAATAAGATCTACAGGAAAAATAACACAAAATGATTATGATAATTTTGTACAAACAATTAGTTCAACAGGAAATGCTTTTGATGTTGAATTAGAAGTTCAAATATTAGATGATAATCCAGGAAAAAAAGTAACAGAAGCAGAAATGACAAAAGTTGGTGAAAACTATTATTATAGTAAATATACTTCACAAATATTGGATAAAGTAAATTCAGATGGAGTAATGTACTTAAAACAAGGAGATATTGTGTCTGTTACAGTAAAAAATACTAATAGAACAATTTCTGCAATTCTAAAAGATTTTATTTATAGTGTAACAGGAAATAACTCAGCAACTATAACAGCTAGACATAGTGGTATAGTTAATGTAAACGGAAAATAAAAATTAGAGGAGTAGATTATATTAGTAGTCTACTCTATTTAGCATATATACAGGAATAATCTTGTAAGAAAGGAAAGCTATGAAATTACAACAACTAGCAGTAGTATTTATAATTATAATTCTTCCAATAGCATTAGTTTTATCTGAATATACTAATATAAATATGCAAGTTCTAAATAAGCAAGCTGAATATGATAATATATTACTTACTTCTACTTATGATGCCATAAGAGCTTTCCAAATGAATACCTTAAACAATGGCTATTCTACTATAAGTGATTCTAAAATTAGAGATATTTCAGCATCTGTTAATTCTTTTTATAATAGTTTAGCGTCTTCTTTAGGATCATCTGGATATAAAATTGAAGATTTACAAGGTTATATTCCAGCACTTTTATTTACTATGTATGATGGTTATTATTTATATGGAGATTATCAGAATATTGTAACACTTGAAAAAGATGGAGATACATATAAACAAAATTATTCAACAGAAAATACAAATTCATTAAAATCTACAAATGGAATAAAACCATACATATATTATACTTGTGAATATAAAGGTTCAAATAAATTTGATATAATAGTAAATTACACTTTAGATAACTATATTTCTGTTATGGGAACAGATAATAGTGGAAATATTATTAATATGTCAGGTTATTTGATAAATCCAAGTAGTGTAACAAAAGATGCAAGTGGTAATATAACAGCACATGGAATTGAAATAAAGCCAGAAAAACTTTATGAATATGCAATTGTAATGGACTCTGGTATAGATTCCATAAATCTTACACCAGCTAATGGAGGAAATCCTACTTATTATCAATATGTATATTATAATCATCAAAAATATTATTTAGATACAAATCCAGAACAACGTGCTACTTCATATAATGGAATTAATATTTTTAGATTAAATAATAATTTAAGAACTTATTTGAACGAAAGTGAAGCAAATTCATTAGCAAAATATGTTTTAAATAGAGATAATGCAAATTATACTGAGCTAAATGCAACTAGTTTTATAGACAATAGTGCTTATAAATATTATAATGATGCATTAGAATTTTCAAATAAAGTAATTAACTTGTTTAATGGCGTAAGTTATAATGTTGTAACAGATAGTTATAATAACCAAGTAAACTATACAAAAACTGCAAATGGAGAAAAAGTTCCTATTCATACTAGAACTAATTATAATGTAAACGAAGTATTTAAAATAAGTGATTCAAATGATCCCGAAGCAGAAGATTCCATATTTAATGAACATAGAATGGATGTAATAATTAGTTCAATAGAATCAAACTTAATGAGCATAATTGCTAACTTTAATCTTCATCAAAACTCAGGATATGAATTTGCACTTCCTGTTATGACTGAAGAAGATTGGTATAAAATTACAAATAATATTACAGTAGTTACTTTTATGCAAGGAATTCCAATAGGAAATTATAAATATTATAGTAATTATGCTGTTGTGGCAAATACTAAAAATAAAGAATTTGTATCTAGGGATTCTATAATAATTAGAGATGTTGAAACAGGTAATAGAAGTAATGATACTTTGGGAACATATCATAATCCAAAATGTAAAGATATAAATGATAATAATTCAGGTAATTTAATTGGTTACAATAATATAGATTATGAACAACAAACTGTGTCTTATGATATTATAGATCCATCATCACATTCAACTGTAGAAACAAAAATGCTTTATTACTATCCTCATTCAGGTTCTGGTGCGTATGAATGTGTCATTGGAAAAGATGAGGTAAAATATACAGCAGACAACTTAATTTTAAATACAGAATTAAAAGATGAAAATGGAAATATAATTGGCAATAAGCCAAATCAAAATGTTCGAAAAGCGTATATTAGTGCTTTAGCAAGAGAAAAATATAATTTATATAAAATTTCGGATTATTTTAACAAATATTAAATTTAATAAAATAAAAAAAAATGGTTACTCTAATAAATGAGTAACTTTTTTTTTGGAGGAATTATGAAAAAGAAAATTATTCCAGTTATTTTATTAATAATATGTTTGGGAATGTATATAAATTTATTAAATTTGCAAAATGTAGAGTTTATGCAAAGCGTAAATGCATCAACAAAAAGATATGTAAATCCAATAGGAAGAACTATAGGGTTAAAGTTATATACTGATGGGGTTTTAGTAGTAGGAATGTCAGAAATAGATGGTGCAGATGGTAATAAATATAAACCTTATAATGAATCTGGAATAAAAGAAGGGGATATGATACAAGAAATAAATGGGCAAGAAATAAGTAATACACAAACATTAATAAATCTTGTTAATGTAAGTGAAGGAAAAGAAATGTCTATAAAATATAAAAGAAATGGTGAATCTATATATACAAGTATAAAACCAGAAAAGGGCTTAACTGGAAACTATATGTTAGGATTATGGGTAAGGGATGCAGCAGCAGGAATTGGAACATTAACTTATTATGAAAAATCAACAGGAAAATTTGCAGCACTTGGTCATGGTATTACCGATGTAGACACCGGAAATTTATTAAACATTTCTAATGGAGAATTGGTAACTGCACAAATTGTTTCAATAGTAAAAGGTGTAAAAGGCAGAGTGGGTGAAATAAGAGGAATTATAGATAATGGTGAAAAAATAGGAAAAATTGAAAAAAATACTTCTATTGGAGTATATGGGACGGTAACAAATAGTAGCTTTATAAATTCAATAAAACAGCCAGAAGTTGAAGTCGCAAATAGAAATGATATTAAAATTGGTGAAGCAAAAATTATTTGCCAAGTTGAAAATGAAAAAGTTGAAGAATTTAGTATTAAGATAAAAAAAATATATAAAAATTCTAATGATAATAAAAGTATGCTGATAGAAATAACAGATGATAATTTAATAAATAAGACAGGGGGAATTATACCAGGAATGAGTGGAACTCCAATTGTGCAAAATAACAAATTTGTAGGAGCAATTACAAATGTGTTATTAAATTCGCCAACAGAAGGTTATGCTATTTTTGCAGATATAATGATGGAATAAAAAAATGATAAATATATATTGATATATTTTTCTTCATTGTATATAATTAGTATTAGTAAAATGTACAAGGAGAAAAATTATGAGAAAAAATCAAAAAGGTGTTAGCATAATATCAATTATTTTAATAATTTTCATTATTTTAGTAGGAATATTTATATATTCATCTATTCAAGAACCACAAACTGGATATTATGAAAATACTTATGAACCTATAAGTAATAGTGAAAATGAAGCAATTAGGTATTATTATAATCAACTATCAAAGCCAGCAAAGATCATGTATGAAACCATTTTGAACAATAAAGAGGCTTTAAAAATTGGTAATGGAAAAATAAAATTTACGGATGAAGTTGAAAAATCTATTGAAGAAGAAGGTGGCAGTATAGAAAACAACTATTTTCAAACTGCTTGGGATGCGATTTCATTAGATAATTTAGATTTATTTTATGTTGATACACAAAACTTATCTCTATCTACAAAAACAACATCAATTTTAGGATATAAATCTTATGAATTTACACTTGAACCAAAAGAAGGAAATACTTATTATAACTCAAGTTTTACAAATAAAGAAGAGGTAGAAAATGCTTTACAACAAGTAAATGATATAGCTGACGAAATAATAAACAATGCAACTGGTTCTACATATGATAAAGTTAAATATGCACATGATTGGATTGTAGAAAATGTGGAATACGATAATGATAATACTGCAAATAATGATAATATATATGGCACATTTGTAAATAAAAAAGTTGTATGTGAAGGATATGCAGAAAGCTTTAAATACTTACTAGATAAAATGAATATACCTTGTGTTCTTGTTTATGGGGATGGTTATAATAATGAAGGCAGAAGAGAATCACATGCATGGAACTATGTAAAAATGGATGATGAAAATTGGTATGCTGTGGATACTACTTGGGATGATCCTATTTATTTAGGTAGTATAGATAAACTTACAAATCCTAAAAAGTATGAATATTTTTTAAGAGGGTCGAATTCGTTTAATAAAAATCATATAAATGATGGAGATGTATCTGGAACAGGGCAAGACTTTAAATATCCAGAACTTGCAGAAAATGATTATTTAAGATAATAAAAAAACTCAAAAGATTTTCTTTTGAGTTTTTTATTGTCTAATTTTAATAAATTAGAAATCACAGTTTTTTGGTGTTCTTGGATATGGTATAACATCACGAATATTTTCCATTCCGGTTATATACATAAGTAATCTTTCAAATCCTAAACCAAATCCAGAATGAATGTCTGAACCATATTTTCTTAAATCTAAGTACCAATATAGAGGGTCAGTAGCAATATTCATTTCTTTCATACGAGAAACTAATTTATCATAATTTTCTTCTCTTTGAGAACCACCCATAATTTCTCCTGCACCAGGAACTTCTAAGTCAACAGCTGCAACTGTTTTACCATCTGAATTAAGTTTCATGTAATATGATTTTATATCTTTTGGCCAATTTTTAACAAAAACTGGTCCATTAAAATATTCTGTAATATATTTTTCATGTTCTTTTGCTAAGTCGCCACCATATTCAGGTTCAAATTCCCATTTTCTATCAGCTTTTTTTAATAAATCTATTGCATCTTTATGATCTAATCTTACAAAAGTAGAATTTAACAATTTATTTAATTTTTCAGTTAAACCATTTGAGATAAATTTATCACAAAAAGCTATTTCTTCTGGACATCTTTCTAATACAGCTTTAACAACATATTTTAAGAAATCTTCTTCAATATCCATAAGTTCATCTAAATCACAGAAAGAAATTTCAGGTTCAATCATCCAAAATTCATTTGTATGTGTTTTAGTATTTGAATTTTCAGAACGTAAAGTTGGTCCAAATGTATAAATTTTTCCAAAAGCTTGAGCAAATGTTTCACCATGTAATTGTCCAGAGCCTGTAATAAAAGCTTGTTTACCAAATATATCTTGAGTAAAATCTGTTTGGCCATCTTTTAAAGGTAGGGGTTTAGTTAAGTCTAAAGTGGTTAATTTAAACATTTCAGCAGAACCTTCACAGTCAGCACATGTAATAATTGGAGTATTTACATATACATATCCATTATTTTGAAAATATTCATGTATTGCAAATGCAGCAACACTTCTAATTCTAAAAACAGCACTGAAAGTATTTGTTCTTGGACGTAAATGAGCTTGAGTTCTTAAAAATTCAAAAGAAGTATTTTTCTTTTGAATAGGATAAGATGTATCAGCTAAATTAAAAACTTCAACTTTTGTAGCATGTAATTCAAAAGGTTGTTTAGCACCTTCAGTTTTAACAAATAATCCTTGGACTATAATAGAAGAACTAATAGTAAGTTTTGTAAGTTCTTCAAAATTATCTAATTTTTCATCAAATACAATTTGTAAATTTTTAAAGAAAGAGCCGTCATTTAGTTCAATAAATCCAAAAGATTTAGAACTACGAACTGTTCTAACCCAACCAGCAACTTGTACATTATTATTAATGTAATCACCAGTTTTTCTATATAAATCTTTTACTAATGTACTATTCATAATTATCAACTCCTCTTTTAATATAATATCCATATTATACAATAATATCAAGGATTTAACAATACCAAAGAAAAAAATAACAATATAATTTATTAATATAAAAAAGATAAAATTTAATATTTAGTGTATTTTAATTGAAAAAACGATAAAAATCCTTTATAATATATAAGTACAGATTAATTCTGACTTTGAAAAAAGTATTCTTCAAGCAGAAAGGAAGACCACTATGTTGTCAACAATTGAAAAAGTTCAAACAGTTGGAAGTGAGGCGGTGATAGAGCTACATTCTATTGTTCAAATCTGCAATGATTTGATAAATGCAATTAAAAATTGCAAAGAACAAAACCTGGCAAGAGAAGTGGGAATTTTTGCCCGAACAATGCCGAAATTTAAAGCCTTTGCGGATGAAAGTAGGCAAATGGTTGAGGTTGCAAGAAAGGTTTGCACTCTCGAAACTTCAAAAAAAGATGCTATTGAGTCTTTGAGTAAAATCGTAGAGGAGTTGGAGAATACACAGAAAAACTTTATGTAAAAAAGAATTTGGCCCTTTTGTTTTCTATAATTTTTGATAAAATTTAAAAAATCAAAAATAGAAAGAAAAGGGTCATTTTCTTTTTAAAAAAATTTGTAAAAAAAACTTGAAAAAAATATTTTGTTAGAATATAATGAGGGCATAAATACCAATACGAAGGAGGAATAAAATATGCTAAAATCAAATGTAGCTTGGAGTACAGATAAAGATAGTTATAATGCGGGAAAGGCCACCGCGCATAAGGCCGTTTGCGACCTTGTTCAAACAAAGGTTGCTTTTTTGTACACATCAGTAGATAATGACGTAGAAAAAGTATTACAAGGAGCTAAAGAAGAACTTGGAACAGCACCAATTATTGGTTGTACATCAAGTTCTGGAATTATTGTTCCAGATGGATTTATTTCATCAGAAAATGGATTTGTAGGAATATTAGCTATTGGTGATCCAAATACAACAGTAGGAGTAGCAGGACTAAAAAAACAAAAAACAGCAAGAGAAACTGGTAGATTAGTAGCCTTAGAAGCAATGAAAAATGCAGGATTAGATTTTGCACCAGAATATTTTTATATGGTTGCATCACCAGGAGAAGAAGAAGATTATGTAAAAGGAATCGAAGATGTAATAGGTAGAGTACCATTCTTTGGTGGTAGCGCAGCAGATAATACTGTAGAAGGAAAATGGAGCATTTATACAAATAATGAAGTATTTTCAGATGGTGTAGCAGTTGCATTTTTCTATACAGATAAGAAAATGGCAAATGTATATACAGGAGCATATCATGAAACTGGTAATAGTGGAATAATAACTAAATTAAAAGGAAAAAGAACTTTAGTTGAAATTGATGGTGTGCCAGCTCTTAAAAAATATGCTAGTTGGACAGGAAAGAAAGTTAAAGATATAGAAGGTGCAAATTTATTACTTGAAACTGTGACAGCACCACTTGGAGTAAAAGATACTTTAGGTGATTTAGTAGCTATTCGTCATCCAATGGCAGGAAATAAAGATTTTTCTATGAATATAGGAAATAACTTAGCTTTAAATACTGCTGTTATTCAAATGCAAGCAAGTGTTGATGAACTTATAAATTCAACAGGAAATACAATGAAAGAATTAAATAAAGAGATGGGACAAAATGTAGGAGCATATCTTTTAGTTCATTGTGGAGGAAGAAAATTAGGGATTGGAGACAGAATAGACGAAGTTGCAAAACAATTAAAGAAAGAAGCTAAAGGAGTACCATTTATTACAATATTTACATTTGGAGAATATGGCTTAAAAGATCACAGCGCAAATACTTGTGGAGGTTTAATGCTATCTTTTACAGCATTTGCCGAATGAAGAGATGGGGAAGACCCAAATAGGAATTTAAGGAGAAAAGGTATGAAAAATTTAATAGGATATGACTGGAAAGATTCTTCTAATGGAAATATTATTGAAGTAACAAATCCAGCAACAGGCGAGCTTATAGATACAGTTCCAAATGTATCTTTAGATGATGTAAATGAAGCGACAAGAGTAGCAGAAATTGAACAAAAAAAATGGGCAGAAGTTTCTATTTATGAAAGAGCAGAAAAAATATATAAATTTGTAGACTTAGTAGAAAAAAATAAAGACAGATTAGCAAAATTACTATCAGATGAAACAGGAAAGCCAATAAAAGAAGCAATTGCAGAAATTTCAAATGTAAAGATAGGTGCTACAGCATTTGTTGAAAGAGCTAAGCATTTATATAATGATTCATTCCCAGTAGGACAAGAAGCTGGACAAGAAAAAACAATGCAAATTACAATAAGACAACCAATTGGTGTTGTTGTAGCAATACTTCCATTTAACTTCCCAAGTGATTTGTTTTGCCAAAAAGTACCACCAGCACTTTTAATGGGAAATAGTATAATTGTAAAACCATCAAACTATAATCCATTAACATTAATTGAATATGTAAAATTAATGTTAGAAGCGGGAGTTCCAGCAGGTGTAATACAAGTTCTAACAGGAGATGGTCCAACTGTAGGACAAGCCTTAGCTGCAAATAAAAAAGTTCATTTAGTATCTTTAACTGGAAGTACAGGAGCAGGAATTCAAACAATGGAAACATGCTCTAAAAACTTAACACATGTAATGCTTGAACTTGGAGGAAATGATGCATTCATTTTCTTAGAAGATGGAGACATGGACTTAGCTGTAAAAGAAACTATATGGGGAAGATTATATAATGGTGGACAAGTGTGCTGTGCATCAAAAAGATTTTTAATTCATAATTCAAGAAAACAAGAATTTATTGATAGAATGAAAGAAGTAATATCAAATTTAAAAGTTGGAGATCCTTCAAATATGGATACAGATATGGGACCACTTATTAATGAACAAGCAGCAATAAGAGTTGAAGAATTTGTAAATAAAACAGTAGCTCAGGGTGCAAAAATAGTATGTGGAGGAAAAAGAGAAGGAGCATACTATTATCCTACAATACTAGATAATGTAACAAAAGATATGGATGTTGCAAAAGACATGGAAATATTTGGACCAGTAATTTCTGTTATTGGATTTGATACTGAAGAAGAAGCAATAGAAATAGCAAATCAGTCTTCTTATGGATTATGTGGAAATGTAATAACTAAAGATTATGCAAAAGGAATAAAAATAGCTCATAAACTAGAATGTGGAGGAGCAGTTGTAAATGGAGCAAGTTTCTATCGTTCATTTGAAATGCCATTTGGTGGATGGAAACACAGTGGAATAGGAAATGAAGGTGTAATGACAACACTTCAAGAAATGAGCAGATTAAAAACTATTGTATTAAAAAATATATTATAAAAAATTCACAGGACTTAAAATCCTGTGAACTTTTTTTAATAAAGTGTAATCTCAGAAGGTTGAGTAGCATTATTAGATACATTATTAGTTTTTAAATTAGAAATATAGTCGTATACTTCTTCTTGAATTTCGTCTGAAATTACAGTATCAGCATTAGATAGAATAAGTTCTATAAAAGTATCTTCTTCTGGTATTAAAATAAAGTAACAACGTTCAATTGATGTAGCATATACTAAGTCTAAATATGCAAAATAAATATTATTTACTTTAGAAAAATTACTACTTCCTAATTCTAAGGTTGTATTAGAATCTATTTGTGCTGAAAATTGATTATATAAAAAAGTAAAGAAACTTGATCTGCCGTTTTCAGTAGTTAAATCATATCCAACTGATGATAAATTTTCTAAAGATTGAATATAAGAAAGTTTATAATTTCCATTAACTAAAGAATTGTCAGCACTATTTAAAAACCATTTTGAAGAATTGTATTCAATGCTATAATCATTATAAAAATTAAATAATTCATATGAAGCATTAGGTTCTTCTGTTACTTCATTATTAATTAAATTATTACTATTATTATTTGGAAGTTGAGGTTTAAAATTCATAATAGGTGCTAATAAAAGTGAAAACATTATTCCAGATAATAATCCTAAACCTAACCAAGAAACAATAACAGCTAATATTGAAGTTCCGCCTTTATGTGATGCTATATCAATTAATTGACTAGGATTTTGAGCTTCATTTTTATATTTCTTTAATTTATTTTCTACATGCTTTTTATATAATGGATAAAATAAAAATCCATAAAGAATATTAAGCAATAGTGAAACTATAGATAATATACTACTAGAAGAAAGTAAAGCAGCAATATCAAATTTTTCACTAAACATAGGTACAATAGCTAATGTTGGTAAAGTTATAGTAATTAATAAAATAATAATTCCTATTAAATATAATTTTCTAAACAAGAAATATAATCCACCAAAGAAAAATGCTGGGATACTAAACTTTCTTTTTTGTGCCTTAGAATATAATTTTCCCATCCAAGCTTTTCTAAAAGAATCATCATTATCAGAACCATAGTAATTATCATTAGGCTTTGAATTATTTGATAATTCATTTTGATTAT